>NZ_BAABDQ010000008.1:0-369163 GCF_039539705.1 Nonomuraea rosea
GCGACAACATCTGCCGGGGAGGAGTGCGCGGCGGCCCGCCACCACCGCGCCGCCGGGCGCCTGGCGGGCCGGCACCGCGCTGGACCTGGCCACCTGGGAGGCGAGAGGCGGCCTGACCGGCGACGCGAGCCTGGTCGCCAGGGCCCTGCGGGCGTGGGGCCGGCCCGACGGTCAGCTCCTGTACGCCGGCCGGGTCGAGGACGCGACGGTGGTGCTGATGCGCCAGGGCGCACAGGTCGCCCGTTACACGGAGGCGGCCGGGCCCGGCGCGCTGGAGGTCTTTCCCGAGCCGCGCGCCAAGCCGGACGGCACGAGCCCGCTCAAGCTGCGCACCACGGTGGCCGGCAGCCGCTACCTGCTGCCCCCGTGGGTGCGCGAGGTGTCGGCCGCGCCGCTCACCGGCGCCGCGCCCCGCTGGCGGCGGGTGCCGATCACCGGCGGGGTGACCGGGCCCGTGCGGGCAGAAGGCGGGAAGAGCTGCTGGCAGGGGCCGGTGCTGCGGCTGCGGGCGCCGGAGATCGCGCACGGCATGCCGTACACGATGCTGGACCTGGGCCGGTTGACGCTCGCGAACGCCTACTACCAGCCGCCGCCACCGGCCGAGATCAACCGGTACGGGCCCAGCGAGCTCGACACCGTGCCGGGCGGGTTCACGGCCTGGAAGGGGCTCGGCTGCGCGATCGAACGCCCGGACGGCGAGATCCAGGCGGCGACCGCGTGGGAGTTCTGGAGCGGGCGGCTGCCCGAGGGGCCGCACGGCCGGTGGGTCTGCCTGCGGCTCACCGACGCGCTGGGCGGCAGCGTGGTGCGCGGCGTGCTCTTCAGCACCCATCGCGGACGCACCACCGCCCACCCGACCGGCACCAGGACGAACTCGTGGGACTGCAGCAGGCTCCGGCGCGACCTGGTTTCGGGGGCCTGGTGGACGGCTCCGTCGGGCCGGCACTACTACGTGGCCGCGGGAAGCAGGCGGGTCATCCAGATCGACCTGAACGGGCGGGCGGTGCCGGGCGCGTTCGCGGTCTCCAGGAAGCGGGACCCGTCGCTGTCGGCGACGAACGAGCTGGGCGAGACGATGGAGCCGCTGCGCTGAGCCGATCCGGGACGCGTCACGGCCCGGCTGTCACCGGCGTGGCCCGGCGTTGTGGCGCAGGCCGTCGACGAGCAGGACGATGACCCGGTTCGCGCGCTCCTGGGTGCCTGGCCGGCTGTTGGCGAGGGTGACCCCGCTGAGGCCGTCGGCCAGGTCTTCTGACGAGGCGTCGGCGCGAATGAGGCCGTCGCGCCGACCCGCGTCGATGAGCCGGTCGAGCGCGGCGTAGACGCGGTCGTGGCCGGCCGTCAGCGCCGCCGCGTCGGTGGCGGTGACGACGGACTTGAGCGCCAGCACCATGCCGGGCTTGCCGGCCACGTAGCCGGCGAAGCGCGCTGCATCCAGGCGATCAGCGCCTCGTCCCCAGGCATGGCGGCGAGCAGGTCGTCCACGCCGTCGCAGAGCAGGCCGATCTCCCGGACATAGGCGCCGGCGATGAGCGCCTCCCTGGTCGGGAAGTGCCGGTAGAGGGTGGCGATCCCGACACCCGCGCGCCGCGCGACCTCGTCGAGGGCGATCTCGATGCCGCGTTCGGCGAAGACCTCGACGGCGGCGACCAGGACGGCCTCGCGCTTGCGCCGGGCATCGGCGCGACCGTCCGCGACGCGTCCAGGCAGGCCGCCGTCGTGGCCGCGCTCTCCGCCGCCGCCGATCCGGGCGACCGGCTGGCGTTCGCCGTCGCCGACCTCACCCGCGACGACGGCTGGGACGCGGCGGCGGCCGGCTGCGACTACGTGCTCCACGTGGCCTCGCCGCTCCGCGCGGACGACGAGAGCGGCGACGCCTTGACCGCTCCCGCCCGCGACGGCACCTTGCGCGTGCTGCGCGCCGCCACCACGGCCGGTGTACGGCGGGTCGTGATGACCTCCGCGGCGAACGCGGCCAGCCCGTCGTCGTACGCCGAAGAGGGCATCACCGACGAAACGCTCTGGACCGACCCGGACGACCCCACGCTCACCCCGTACCGCCGCTCCAAGACCTCGCCGAGAAGGCGGCCTGGGACTTCATGGCCGGCCGGTCCGATGCGACGACCCTGACCACGATCCTGCCCGGTGCGGTCTTCGGCCCGATCCTGAGCGCCGCCGACCTCGGCTCGACCGGGATCGTCGCGCGCATGATCGGCGGCCGGCTGCCGGGGAGCCCGCGCATCGGTCTGGAGATCGTCGACGTGCGCGACCTCGCCGACCTGCACCTCCGCGCCATGACCGCGCCGGAGGCGGCCGGGCAGCGGTTCCTGGCCACCGGGGAGTTCACCTGGATGCGCGAGATGGCGGCCACCCTGCGCGCAGGTCTCGGGGAGGCCGGCTCGAAGGTGCCGGCCCGTCAGCTGCCCGACGTCCTCGTCCGGCTCGTCGCGCTCTTCGACAAGCCGCTGCGTTCGATCACCGTCTCGCTCGGACGCCGCAACCGGCACAGCATCGCCAAGGCCGAGCGGGTGCTCGGCTGGCGGCCCCGGCCGGCCGCCCAGACCGTGCTCGACTGCGCCCGCAGCCTCATCGCCCACGGAGCCGTCTGACCGCCACGCCCCGCCGGGCACACGCCGTGGGCGCGGGAAGACGTCAGCGCGGGAAGACGGCGGCCAGTTCCGGGACGCGGGCCCGGTAGCCGTCGAGCAGCCTGCGGGCCGTGGACACCGAGTCCACCAGCGGATGCAGCGCGAACGCCTCGACCGCCCGCGCCGCCGACCCGGTCAGCGCGGCCTCGATGGCCGTCTGCTCGACCGCCTTCACCTGCTGGACCAGGCCGAGGAACCGGCCGGGGAGCGGCCTGGTGGCCAGCGGCCGGACGCCCGCGCCGTCGACCGCGCACGGGATCTCCACCACCGCGTCGTCGGGCAGGCCGGGCACCGCGGCGCCGTTGCGCACGTTGAGGATCATGGTGGACGGCTCGCCGCGGGCGATCGCGGCCATGAGGGCCAGTGCGATGCCCTCGTACCCGCCTGCCTCCAGGTCGGCGGCCGAGCGCTCGCCGGCGTCGGTGACGTCACGGGCCTCGGCCATGTACGTCTCGTCGCGTTCCCTGCGCGCCCTGCCCCACTCGGCGAGGGCCTGACCCGGCCGCGCGCGCACGGCCGCGTAGAACGCCTCCTGCTGCCGCAGCAACGACTCGCCCCGGGTCTGCCCGGAGATCGCGGCGACCGACTCCCTGGTGAAGTAGTAGTAGTAGAGGTATTCGTTGGGGAGCGCGCCGAGGACGCGCACCCAGTCCGGGCCGAAGACGCGCGCCTCCTCGACCCGCCGCAGCGCCTCGTCGTC
This sequence comes from Nonomuraea rosea, assembly GCF_039539705.1. Taxonomy (NCBI): domain Bacteria; kingdom Bacillati; phylum Actinomycetota; class Actinomycetes; order Streptosporangiales; family Streptosporangiaceae; genus Nonomuraea; species Nonomuraea rosea. The sequence goes on from NZ_BAABDQ010000008.1 coordinate 3,349, forward strand.
GGCGAGCAGCGCGGGCAGCACGTCGCGCCCCTGGTGGGTGAGGCCGCGCAGCCAGCCGAGATGGTTGAGACCCACGTAGTCGGGCGACACGCGCGCCGGGTCGAGGCCGAGTGCCGTGGCGGCGCGCCGGATGAGCCCGATCGGTGAGTCGCAGATGCCGATCACGCGGTCGCCGAGCACGCGCCGCATGGCCTCGGTGATCATGCCGGCCGGGTTGGTGAAGTTGATCACCCATGCGTCCGGCGCGAGGGCGGCCACCCGCTCGGCCACGCGTACCGCGACCGGGATCGTGCGCAGGCCGTAGGCGACGCCGCCGGGGCCGGTCGTCTCCTGGCCGGGCAGGCCCAGCTCCAGCGCGACCCGCTCGTCCGCGGTCCGGCCCGCCAGGCCGCCGACGCGGATGGCCGAGAAGACGAACGCGGCGTCGCGCAGGGCGGTGTCCAGGTCGGTGGTGACCCGCACCGCCGGCGGGTCGTCGTGCCCGGCGGCGAGCTGGCGCAGCACGTGCTCGATGGCCTCCAGCCGGTCCGCCGACACGTCGTACAGCACGACCTCCTCGACCCGCGGCTTGCCCCCGTCACGCAGGAGCGCGCCGTACACGAGCGGGACCCGGAACCCGCCACCGCCGAGCACGGCCAGTCTCATCGGCACTCCTTCACGCGAGCGGACTCCCCATCGGCCGGCCATCCTTCCTCCGTGCGGCGCTGTGCTGTCATGCGCGCAGCACCTCCGTACCGGCCGCCGCGCAGGCGCGCAGGGTGCCCTCGTCGGCGCCGTCGTTCGTGACGATCACGTCGATGTCCTCGGGCCCGCACACCCGCAGCGCGCCGGTGCCGGGGAACTTGTGCCGGTCCACGACGAGCACCACCTGTCCCGCCGCCGCGATCATGGCGCGCTTCAGCGGCACCTCGGCGAGCGTGGTGTCCACGAGCTGCCCGTCCGGCCGCACGCCGCTCACGCCCAGGAACACGCGGTCGGCGACCACCTGGCCGAGCGCCGCCTCGGTCAGCACCCCGACCAGCGAGTGGTAGGGCCGGCGGACCATGCCGCCCAGCAGGAGCAGCTCGACCTCCGTGTCGGTGCGCAACGCGTCGAGGACCGCCAGGCTGGAGGTGACCACGGTGACCCGGCGCCCGCGCAGCCGCCTGGCCAGGCGCATCGTCGTCGTGCCGATGTCGAGCAGGACCACCTCGCCGTCGCGTACGAGCTGCGCGGCGCGGATCGCCACCGCCTCCTTGTCCTGCTCGTCCACCGCCGCGACCTCGGCGAACGGCCGGTGGGTGTCGGCATCGGCGTCGGCGAGCGCTCCGCCGCGGACGCGCCGCAGCGTGCCGTCGCGGTCGAGGACCTCGAGATCCCTGCGGATGGTGGACGGGCTCACGCCGAGCTGGCTGGCGAGATCGCGAACGCTGGTGGCACCGGACAGCCGGACCCGGCGCATGATCTCCGCATGCCTGAGGCGCTGAAGCACGGCGGGAGTCTATCAGTCAATTTCGCGCAGAAGTAAGCATCTTGCACCACTATCTGGCGCGAAACACTTGAAGTGTGCGAGTAAACGTGCAAGATTGCGCACATCTCGCTGTGTCGAGGAGGATCCATTCCCGTGTCTGTCCAGGCGTACGACCCTCTCGCCGACGAGCGGACCCCGGAGGGCCCGCAGTTCGACGTGTTCTTGGCGGGCACGGTCTTTCTCGACATCGTCTTCACCGGCCTGCCCGCGATGCCCGCCGCGGGCACCGAGATCTGGGCCGAGGGCATGGGATCGTGCCCGGGCGGCATCGCCAACCTCGCCATCGCGACCAGCCGGCTGGGCCTGCGCACCTCGCTGGCCGCCGCGTTCGGCGACGACGACTACGGCGACTTCTGCTGGCGCACCCTCGAAGAGCAGGAGTCGGTGGACCTGTCCAGGTCGCGGCGCTTCGAGCACTGGCACTCGCCGGTGACGGTCTCCATGGCGGTCGACCGCGACCGCAGCATGGTCACCCACGGGCATCCTGCTCCCATGCCGGCCTCCGAGATGATCGGCTCGCCGCCGCGCTCCAAGGCCGTCATCGTGACGCTCTCCCCCGACGAGCCGCTGGACACGCCGGGCAGCACGTGCAACTGGGCCGAGCTGGCGCATCGCAACGGCGCGCTCATCTTCGCCGACGTGGGCTGGGACCCGTCGGGCAGGTGGCCGCGGTCCGTGCTGGAGCAGCTCGGGCGCTGCCACGCGTTCATGCCGAACGCGACCGAGGCGATGGCCTACACACGTACCGACACGCCGCGCGACGCGCTCTACGCGATCGCCGACAAGGTGCCGGTGGCGGTGGTGACCGACGGGGCCAACGGCGCCATGGCCATCGACTCCACGACGGGCGAGGAGGCGTTCGTCCCCGCGCCGCGGGTGACCGCGCTCGACCCGACCGGCGCGGGCGACGTCTTCGGGGCCGGATTCGTGCTCGGCACCCTGTCGAAGTGGCCGCTGTCCGACCGGCTCGCGTTCGCCGGGGCCTGCGCGGCGCTGGCGGTGCAGCAGTTCGGCGGCTCGCTGGCCGCGCCCGGCTGGGGCGACATCGCCGACTGGTGGCACGAGGTGCGCGAGGCGGCCGGCCACAGCGGCGCCTACGGCAGCTCGCTGGCCCGCCGCTACGCCTTCCTCGACCGGCTGGTGCCCACCGTCCCGGTGGGCGCGGTCCGCCGCGCCGTCGCCACCATCGCCCGGTACGCCGACGTCGGCGGCTCCCCCCAACCGGCCACCCAACCGGCCACCCAGCCGACGACGCAACCGGCAGCCCAGCAAGCGACCCAGCCGGCGTCACAGGCATCGGGCGAGCAGCCGGCCACGAAGCCGTCCACCGCAACCCCCGAGGACGAGGACCCGAACACGCCTCGCGTGCCTGCGCAAAAGGAGTGACCCCCATGATCGCCTCGACGCGACGGCCACGGCCCGCCGGACCCGCCACGGCTCTCGCTGCGACCCTCACCCTGGCCCTGACCCTCGGCGCGGCCGCGTGCGCGCCCGGCTCCTCCGCGCCGCCCGCCGCCTCCTCCCCGCCGGGCGCCGCCCCGTCGAGCGCCGCGCCGGTGCGCACCGACGCCGCAGCTCTCGGCAACGTCACCCTGACCGTCTGGGACCAGGAGGTACGCGGAGGTCAGGCCGCCCAGATGAAGCAGCTCAACGCCGCGTTCGAGGCCAAATACCCCAACATCAAGCTCAACCGGGTGTCCCGCTCCTTCGACGACCTCAACACGACGCTGCGCCTGGCGCTGAGCGGCAACGAGCCGCCCGACGTGGTGGAGGCCAACAACGGCCGCTCCTCGATGGGCGCGTTCGTGAAGGCCGGGCAGCTCCGCCCGCTGGACGCCTACGCCGAGGCGTACGGATGGAAGACCCGCTACCCGGAGCCGGTGCTGCGCTACTCGCGCTACAGCGCGGACGGCAAGCTCTTCGGCGAGGGCAACCTGTACGGCCTGCCGCAGGTCGGCGAGGTCGTCGGCCTGTTCTACAACAGCGCCAAGCTCACCAAGCTGGGCCTGCGGCCGCCCAAGACGTGGGCGGAGTTCGAGGCGGCGCTGGCCAAGGCCAAGGCGGCCGGCGAGGTGCCGATGCAGCTCGGGAACCTCGACAAGTGGCCGGCCATCCACGTCTTCGGCACCGTGCAGAGCCGCGGCGTCGCGGCGGACCAGATCGGCACGCTGGCCTTCGGCCGCAAGGGCGCCTCGTGGAACACGCCGGAGAACACCAAGGCCGCCGAGCAGCTGGCCGGCTGGGCCACGAAGGGCTACTTCAACGAGGGCTTCAACGGCCAGGGCTACGACCCCGCGTGGCAGGCGTTCGGCAAGGGGCAGGGTGTGTTCATGATCGCCGGTACCTGGCTGCTCGCCGACCTGCAGAAGGCGCTGGGCGACGACCTGGGCTTCATGCTCCCGCCCGGCGCGTCGGCCGACGCCGCGCCGGTCGCGACGGGGGGCACGGGCCTGCCGTTCGCGGTCACGGCCAAGAGCCCCAACCCGGACGCGGCGGCGGCGTACATCGACTTCATCACGAACGCCGACGCCATGAAGGTGCTGACGACCACCGGCAACCTGCCGGTCGCCGACACAGCGGCGCAGAGCGTGCCCGCGGGCCCGCAGCAGGACGTCTTCGCCGCGTTCGGCACGGTCACCGCCAAGAACGGCCTGGTGCCGTACCTCGACTACGCCACCCCCACCTTCGCCGACACGCTCGGTGCGGCGCTGCAGGACCTGCTGGCCGGGAAGGCGACGCCACCGGAGTTCCTGGCCACACTCGAGAAGGACTACAAGGCCTTCGCCGAGAGCAACGGCTGAGAATGGCCCGCACAGCCGCCGGGCCTCCAGGGGAGCCCCGCCGCGTCGCCTACCTCTACCTGCTGCCCGCCTTCGCCGTCTATGCGGTGTTCCTGCTCTATCCGATCGGCCGTGCGGTGCACCTGTCGCTGTACGAATGGGACGGGCTGTCCCTCGGCCGATGGGCGGGCCTGGACAACTACCTGGCGATCGCGGCCGACGAGGGGCTGCGGGCGGCGTTCGCGCACGCCCTGGTGCTCATCGTGTTCTACGCGTTCATCCCGCTGGTCATGGGGCTGATGCTGGCCGCGATACTCAACCACGCCAAGGTGCGCGGGCTCGGGTTCTTCCGCACGGTGGTGTTCCTGCCGCAGGTGATCGCCATGGTCGTGGTGGCGGTCGCGTGGCGGCGCGTGTACGCGCCCGACGGCACGCTGAACGGCCTGCTCGGCGCGCTCGGGCTCGACTCGCTGGCGCGCGGCTGGCTGGGCGACTACACGTTCGCGCTGCCCGCGGTCGGCGTGGTCGGCACGTGGTTCGAGACGGGGCTGGTGACCGTGCTGCTGCTGGCCGGGATGAGCCGCGTGCCGGGCGAGCTGTACGAGGCGGCGCGGCTCGACGGCGCGGGGGCGGTCAGGGAGTTCTTCGCGGTCACGCTGCCGTCGGTGCGCGGGGAGATCGCGGTCGCGCTGACGCTGACGGTGATCGCCGCGCTGCGGACGTTCGACCTGGTGTACGTCACCACGCGGGGCGGCCCGGGCGACTCGACCTCGGTGCCGTCGTACGAGGTCTACCACCGGGCCTTCGGGCTCGGCCAGGTCGGCTCCGCGGCGGCGATCGGCGTCACGCTCACCGTCGTGATCTTCGCGATCTCGTTCGGCATCAACCGTTTCGCCGACAGGAGGATCACGTGATCTCGCGCGGGGAGCGGCTGGCCAACTACGTCATCCTGTCGGTGTTCGCGGCGTTCGCGCTCTTCCCCATCGTGACCATCCTGGCCGCGGCGTTCGGCCCCGCCGACAGCGGCGGCACCGCCGGCCTGGGCAACTTCGCGGCGGCGTGGGAGATCGGCCGGTTCGGCTCCTACCTGCGCAGCAGCCTGGCGGTGTCGTCGTTCGTCGTGGTCGTCAGCGTCGTGCTGTCGATCATGAGCGGGTACGCGTTCGGCACCATGCGCTTCCGCGGCCAGTCGATCCTGTTCTACCTGTTCATGCTCGGGATCATGATGCCGAGCGAGGCCATCGCGGTGCCGCTCTACTTCGACCTGCGCTCGCTCGGCCTGATCGACACGTTCTGGTCGGTGGCGCTGCCGCAGGTCGCGCTGTCGGTGGCGTTCGGCACCTTCTGGATGCGGGCCTACTTCCGCGCGTCGAGCCGGGCGATCGTCGAGGCCGCGCGCATCGACGGGGCCTCGACCTGGCGGATCCTGTGGCAGGTGCTGGTGCCGCCGGCCCGGCCCGCCGTCGTCACCCTGACCGTCCTGGTCTTCATGTGGACGTGGAACGAGTTCCTCATCCCGCTGATCATGGTGACCAGCGAGTCGCTGCGGACCGCGCCGCTGGGGCTGGCCTTCTTCCAGGGCCAGTACACCTCCGGCTTCACCCTGCTCGCGGCCGGCTCGGTCATCGTCGCGACCCCGGTCGTGCTGTTCTACCTGTTCCTCCAGCGTCACTTCGTCCGCGGGCTGCTCCAGGGGGCGGTCCGCGAGTAAACCTGGGAGGTCCCATGCGTCGTTCCCGTCCCATGGCGGTGCTGGCCGCCGTGGCTCTGCTCGCCGTCCTGCCCGCCCCGCCCGTACGAGCCGCCGCCGCTTCCGTGGACCTCGACGCGTTGTTCGTCGGCGCCCATCCGGACGACGAGGCGTTCAGCCTGTCCACCCTCGGCCAGTGGAACGAGGAGCACCGCGTACGCACCGGCGTGGTCACCGTCACCAGGGGCGAGGGCGGCGGCAACGCCGTCGGGCCCGAGGAGGGCCCCGCGCTCGGCCTGCTGCGCGAGGCCGAGGAGCGCACCGCGGTCGCCAAGGCGGGCGTGCGGGAGGTGTTCAACCTCGACGACGTCGACTTCTACTACACGGTGAGCGCGCCGCTGACCGACCAGGTCTGGGGCGGCGACACGCTGGAGAAGGTCGTCCGCGTCGTCCGGCAGACCCGTCCCGAGGTCCTGCTGACCATGGATCCGGCCCCCACGCCGGGCAACCACGGCAACCATCAGCAGGCCGCCCGGCTGGCCGTCGAGGCGTTCTACGCGGCGGCCGACCCCAAGGCGTTCCCCGAGCAGCTCACCCGCGAGGGCCTGCGCCCGTTCGCGCCCGCCCGGCTGCTGCTCGGCGGCGGGCGCGGCACCTCGCAGACCGGCCCGGACTGCGCCTCGACCTTCCGCCCCGCCAACCCGGCCCAGAACGTCTACGGCGTCTGGAGCGGGCGCCCCTCGCAGAGCGCGGGCAAGACGTGGGCCGCCGTCGAGCGCGAGGCCCAGCGCTCGTACGCCTCCCAGGGCTGGGCCGTCTTCCCCGACGTGCCCTCCGACCCGGCCCAGCTCGGCTGCGACTTCTTCACCCAGGTGGACTCCCGGGTCCCCTTCCCCGAGCCGGGCACCGCGGCGGCGTCCGCGCCCACGGCGATCCTGGACGGGGCGCTGACCAGGGCGAGCGGCTCGGTGCCCGTCGGCACCCTGTTCGGCCTGCGGGCCGGCACGTTCGACGTCCGGCCCGGGACGGCGTTCACGGTGACGGCCAGCGCGACCGCGCCGCCGCGTGAGGCGCTCGGCCGCGCGTCCGCGACGCTGCGGTTGCCCGCGGGCTGGCAGGTCCGCGGCTCCGGGGACCTGGGCAGGCTGGCCGCCGGGCGCGGCGGATCGGCGACGTTCACGGTGACGCCGCCGCAGGACGCCGGCGCCGGCCGGGTGCGCGTCGCGGCCACGCTGGCCACCGAGCACGGGCGCGGCTACACCGACAGGCAGGTCGAGGTCAGCCCCGCCGTACGCGGCGGGCAGCAGCCGCTCCCCCAGGTCGCCCAGTACGAGAGATGGACCGCCGAGGTGGGCGTGCCCCAGCTCCGCGGCCTGGTGACGCCCGTGCTCACGCTCCCGTCCGGGGGCTCCAGGCAGGTCGGCGTCGTGGTCACGAACGTGAGCGACACGACCAGGTCCGGCACCGTGCGCATCGCCCTGCCCGACGGCTTCACCGCCGACCGCACCGAGGCCCCCTACGCCGATCTCGCCGCCGGGGCGGCCACGACGGTGCCGTTCACGGTCACCAACTCCGACCCGTCGCTGAAGACCTCCAACCAGGGCGGCGACTACGCCTACACGATCACCGTGGACGGTGCGGGCACGAGCCGGCCCGCGCTCGAACTGGTCCCCGCGGCGTCCATCCCGCAGGCCGCGTCGGCGCCCGCCGTCGACGGGACGGAGGCCGACGGCGAGTACCCCGGCCCCGCCCTCGACGTCTCCCGCCTCTGGGAGGGCACCGCGTGCTCGTCGGCGGCCGACTGCTCGGGCACGGCCAAGCTCACCTGGCACGACGACACGCTGTACGCCCTGGTCCAGGTCAAGGACGACGTGCTCGGCACCCGGCTGGCGGCCGCCGACTGCAAGCGGCACTGGCGTACCGACTCGGTGGAGCTCGCCTTCGACCCGCGGGGCACGTCCGAGAACACCTCCACCACCTTCAAGGCGGCCGTGCTGCCGGTGACCGCGGAGGGCCCGGCGTGCGCCCTGCGGGACGCCGACAACCACCAGGGGCCGGCCACCGGCATGCGGGTGGCCTCGAAGATCTCCGACGGCGGATACGCCGTGGAGGTGGCCATCCCCATGGAGATCCTGCCGGGAGCGGTCGATCCCGCCCATCTCGGCCTGAACATCCTCGTCTACGACTCCGACACCCAGGACAAGACCGGTCAGACCCGGATCGGCTGGTCGACGTGGGGCGGCGTGCAGGGCGACCCGTACCGGTGGGGCGTCGCGACGCTCCCCGGCTACCGGCCGCCGGCGGACCGGCCGACCACCCCGCCGGCGGCGGTGATCCCCAGCACCGCCCTGGCCAGCCTGGACTCGCCGCAGTCGCTGGAGCAGGCGGCCCGGCTCGGCCTCCCGCTCGCGGGCGGTCCCGCGGCGAAGCCGTCCGAGAGCGGCCGGGTCGTCTCGTCCGTGCGAGGTCAGGACGGGGTGAAGGTGACCTTGCACGCGAACGCCGCAGGTGAGGCGCACCTGTTCGTCCGCGACGCGAGCGGGACGGCGGGCGGCCGGGTCGTCTCCGTGCCCCGCCGGGGGTCCACGACCGTGACCGTGCCCCTGACCCGCGCCTTGGCCGCCGATCCGACGGTGGTGACCGGCTGGCGGACGCCCGGCGGCGGCACGGCCGCCTCTCAGGTCCGGGTGCGCTGAGTGCCTTCGTCAATGCCCTGCCGACAAAACAGGGCATTGACGAAAAATCCTTACATGGTACTCATAGATCAAGTCGGAAACCTTCAGCACCCCCCGCATCGGGACCACTCAAGGAGGACGCGCATGGCGCGTACCCAGACCCCCGACCCGCCGATCGACTTACTCGCCCCCATCCAAGGAGAAGTCTCCTGGTTCTGCTGCGGCACCGCATGGGGCCCATGCAGCAGCACCGGCAAGGGAGCCTGCGGCACCTGCAACTCCGGCAGCCTGCAGCACGCCTGGCCCAACACCTCCGACGCCTGCTGGGCGATCACCCGCCCCGACAGCTGCGGCGTCAGCCTCTCCCGCAGGACCTGCGGCTTCCGCCACCGCACCACGGCGCTGTGCAGCGGCGTCAGCGTCGTCACCGCCATCGCCGACTGCGGCCCGCAGACCGACCTGTTCTGCGGCGAGCGCAGCTGCTGCGGCTCGACCTGCGCCAGCAACCGGCTGATCGACCTCACCCCCGCCGCCTACAGCCAGATCGCCAGCCTCTCGACCGGCCTGCGGCCGTGCGAGATCTCGGCCGCGTAGGGAGGCGACCATGACCAGCAGGCGGAACCTGCTCAAGTCCGCACTTTTAGGCGGCGGCGCCGGTGTCGTCGCCGCGACCGCGCTGGGCTCGCTCGGCCCCGAGGCGGCCTTCGCGACGACCGCGCCCGGGATCGAGCCCGGCACCCCGGACCCCAACTTCGCCGAGGGACGGATCCGCTCGATCAAGGACAACACGCTGCTCGTCCTGGGCTCGAACATGGTCTTCCACCAGATCAGGGTGGTCGACGGGACCAGCCTGTGGAAGCTCGGACCGGTCGCCTTCGACCAGGCCCACCCGGGTGACGGCCTGTACGCGCGCGGCGTGCGCATGCCGGACGGCGTGCTGGCCGCGGAGTCGGTGTGGCTCAACATCGTCAACATCAAGGGCCACATCAAGAACATCACCAGCCAGAAGATCCACCTCGATCACAACGGGCAAGAGGTGCTGTGTCATGTCGTGGCCGGCAAGTCGGTCGCGATCCACGCCGAGGCGCCGCCCTCGTCCGACCTGTCGTCGCTCAAGGTGAGCCAGCACGTCCAGATCCTCGGGGCCTGGCGGCCTGACACGAACGAGGTCGACATCGCCACCGTCTTCTCCCCGCACTAGGAGCCGGAGCATGCAAGGGATCGCCGCGTCGCAGCCGTACGTCATCGCTCTCTTCCTCGCCTGGGCAGGACTGCTGAAGCTGTTCAGCCGGCGGATGCGGGCGCAGGCCGGGCAGACCGCCCTGGCCCGGCTGACCGGCCCGGCGCGCGCGGTCCCCGCGCTCCGGCTCGCCGGGGTCGTCGAGCTCGCGGTGGCCGCGGCGCTGCTGATCCCGCCCGTCTCCCCCCTCGACGGCGTGGCCGCCGCCCTGGTGTCGGCCGGTTTCCTCGCCTACCTCGCCTACTCCGCCGTCGCCGCGCCCGCCGCGTCGTGCGGCTGCCTGGGCGCACACTCCCGTCCTGTGAACGTACGCGCCTTCGCCCGCGCCGGCCTCCTGCTCGCCGCGAGCGTCCTGGCGATCGGCGCGCAGCCGTTTCCACCCGTGGCAGCGCTCGCCCTGGCCGAGGCGGTGATCCTGCTGGCCCTCTCGGCGGAGCTGGACCGCCACTGGCTCGTCCCCCTGCGCCGGCTCCTCGTACGGCTGCGCAGCCCGCTCGCCGTGCCCGCCGGGCGCGACGTCCCCTTGGGCGCGTCGCTGCACCTGCTCTACCGCAGCCCGGCGTACTGCTCGGCGTCCGCGCAGCTCACCTCGGACGTTCAGGACACCTGGGACGAGGACGACCTGCGCTTCGTGGTGTTCGGCGCCCGCGAGCGCACGGCGGTCTTCGCCATCCCCCTCCACGGCCATGACCCGTCGGCCGTCCGCGTCGCCCTCGTCGCCGAACCGGCCCCCGCTTGATCTCCGTCAGCATTCCCGCATGGCGGCCCGGGTCTTCGCCACGGACATGGGCGGGACCGGCAGAGGCCGGGCCGCGACGGCGCGCAGGCCGTCCAGGGTCAGGGCGAGGTGCCGCCGCCAGGCTCCCGGCGCGACCTCGTACGTGGCTCGGATGGTCGCCGCCACTCCCCAGACCACGAAGGCCATGTCAGCGAGCGTGACGTCGCCGCGTAGCTGCCCGGCCCGCTGGGCACGTTCGAGGATCTCCCTCATCAGGCCGTACCCGCGGTCTCCGTCCATCGCCACCGCCCGTGCGGCGAGGTCGTTGTAGCCGAGGTCGGACGCCTGCAGCTCGCACACGCCCGTCATGAACGCCGCGAACCCCTCCCAGGCGTCCCCCATCGCCAGAGCCTGCTCGGCCAGCCCCGCCACGGTCGCCACCCGATCCGCGAAGACCGCCTCCACCAGGGCGTCCCGCGTGGGGAACCGGTTGTAGAGCGTCCCGATGCTCACCCCCGCCGCGCGGGCGATCTCGTCGAGCGGCACGTCGAGCCCCCGGTCCGCGAACAGCCGCCGGGCCGCTCCCAGGAGGCGTTCGCGATTGTGCACGGCGTCCTTGCGCATGTTCGCCAGCTTAGCTAACTTGAGGGCCATCTCAACTTGAGGAGGGTCTCAACTTATGCCCCGCACCATCGTGATCACCGGCGGCACGAGCGGCCTCGGCCTGGGTCTCGCCCGCCACCACGCCGGGCTCGGCGATCAGGTCGTCGCCGTGGGCGGCAGCGAGGAGGGCGGGCGGCGGCTGCGCGCGGAGGTGCCGTCGGCCCAGTTCGTCAGGGCCGATCTCAGCTCCCTTCATCAGAGCCGTGAGCTGGTGAAACGGCTCATCGATGAGCACCCGGCGATCGACGCGCTGGTGCTGGCCGCGTTCCGGTTCAACCCGGTGCGGGTGGAGACCGCGGAGGGCTTCGAGCACACCTTCGCCCTCTACGTGATCAACCGCCGGCTCATGGCCGAGGGCTTGCGCGGCCCGCTGGAGAACACGCCGGCGCCCGTGATCGTCAACCTGTGCGGCGCCGGGCAGGGCGGCCGGATCCGCTGGGACGACCTCCAGCTCACGGCCGGCTATCGGGCACTCACCGCGACCATGCAGGGCGCCAGGGCCAGCGAGCTGCTGGGGGCCGCCTATGCGTCCGAGCGGATCAAGTACGTGCTGTACAACCCGGTGTTCGTGGCGACCAGGCTGCACGAGCCCTTCAAGCAACCGCTGCGCGGCCTCGTACGGGCGGGGTCGGCGCTGTTCGCACAGCCGGTGCGCAAGGCCGTCCCGCCCATCGCCGCACTCATCGCCCAGCCGCCGGCCGAGCCGCTCACGGCGTGGAAGAAGGGCAAGCCCCTTGATCTCACCGTGGACCGGGACGAAGCCCGGCGATTCGAGGAGACCGTCCGCACGCTGGCCGGGTGACGCACGCCGTGTCCTGGCCGGGCGACCGTGCCAGCGGCCACGGCCGCCGCCCTCAAGCGGGGCGGCGTGTTCCTGCCGCTCAGCGTGCGGGTGCGGCTTCGACCAGGCGTGCGATGCGCTGTCGTACCTCAGGGCTGAGCTCGGGGGCGGGCATGCGGAGCGCGCCCGTACCCCGGCCCTGGAGGCTCAGCGCCAGCTTGATGCCCTGCACCGTGCCGCCCGGCACGGCGAGCACCTCGTCCACCCGCTCCTGGCACGCCCGTTCCGCCTCGGCGTCGCCGCGCGCCACAGCGTCGGCGAGCATCATGAACGGCTCGGAAACGCCGCCGACAGCCCGGACACCACCCCCGCGCCACCGCCCCGTACGACCTCGGCCAGCCGGGGGTCCGACCCCGACCACAGCCGCGCACCCGCCGGCAACGCGGCCCGATACTCGCCGCCGGTCGGCGGCCAGCCCGCTCCCGAGCACCCGGTGCACCGGGGTGGCGGTGAGGTCCACGTTGCGGATCCTGGTCAGCGGGACCGAGCGCAGCCTGCGTACCAGAACGCCGGAACGCACGTCGAAATGCTCACCGGTGACCCGATAACGGGTGCTCCCCCAGCGGGCCACCCCCGCCAGCCCCACGATCGCGAGCCCGGCGGCCACAGCAGCGGCCCGAGCCACGGCAGCGCGCCGGGGAAGAACAGCAGAGACAGGACGAACAGCGTCAGCGCCGTCAGCAGCGCGGGCCCGGCCAGCGTGACCAGCGCCTGGAGGGCCCGCCATCGCCTCGCTCTCGGGTCGACCCTGTGCAACGGAGGGCCGGGCCGAGGAACGGGAAACCTCGGGAGGCCCAGAGGCCCAGAGGCCCAGAGGCCCAGAAGGCCCGGAAGCACCGAAGGCATGGGACGGCAGGCTTCAGGGCGCCCTGGCATCCGGCACGCTCAAGGCCGCCGCCACATTAAAGATCTCTCATCAACCCCTCATCGCGACGTAATCGCCCACACCCAGGATGGCCAACGGAACATCCCAAGATCGACGATCGGGAGGCGCGCATGCACCTGGCACGGGGGTGGCTCCTGCTGACCGTCGTGGTCGCGTTCGCCATCGGCACCACCACATCCGCCGCTTTCGCCATGCAGACCGCCCATACGGCATCACGCAGCCAGACCATGACCGCACCCGCAGCTGCAGCCGCAGCCGACAGTGACGACGACGACGATGATGATGATGAGGACGACGGGGGTGGCGACGATGACGACGACAGCCCCGCCCTACGAAGACCCATCAGCAGCAGCGGCACCTCGCGCACCATCTCCCGACGGGAATCACCAGCAAAGAACAAAACCTCAAAAGCCACCAAGAAGCCTACGGACCAGCCGCTCACACAGGACCCCGGGCCGCTACGCGAGCTGAAAGGCACCAGCGAACCGGCAAAGGGCCCAACAGCCTCCGACACCGGCCTCGCAGACACGACCCACGACCATGGCGAAGCGGCCGCTCCCGACACCCCGGCCGACGAAGCACCGTCCCCGGACCATGTCGCCAGCACGATCCCGCCCACTCTCCCGAACGGATCAACCACACCACCCGCAAGCAACGCAATCCCGCCGCCTACCGGGACAACCCCACCAACCGACGACGACGCATCCGCTCAAACGTCCGCAGGCGCGGCCCTCTCTCCGAGCCCGCGAAACACCGATGCTCCCCACATCAACGCTGGAAGCGCCAGCAACATCAACCAGATAGGACCGTGGGTCCTGCTCGCCATCCTGGGCACGGGCGCTCTCGCCGGGGCCGCATTCTGGATGGCACGCAAGCTCGGCCCAAGCAACGGACCAGAGTGAGGAGCAGAGCGCAACTCGACCTGAGGAGAACCACCCGCCCTACCGGCAAGATCGCCAACCACACGGAAGGCACGTCCAGACACGACCCTCATGGGCATCTCGCGTACACGGCAACCGCTCGGCACGAGAACAGGCTCACCCGAAGTTATCCCGACGCACGCAGGCAACCAGTCCGGGGGGTATGCGCAGACGCTGGCCGCCGTCGGTCAGATCCGCGCCCCGGCCGACCGGCTGCGGACGGCTGAGCGAGCAGGGAGCAAGCTGTTGTCCACGACGCCGGATACGACCTGGCCGTGCTGGTCTACGAGCTGCACGGCGAGGCCGATGCCAGCGGCGAGCACGCCCGCAGGTGTGCCGAGCTGCCCGATGATGTCCATCACTCGTTGTGCGGGGTGCACACCGTGACCGGAAACGACGACATCGAGGTGCTGGTGCGCATCCGCAACGATCGGCTGCTCAGGGAGAGGATCCCGTGATTCCTGCGCCCCAGAACGTGGCAGCCGCCGGCGAAGCCGTCCCGGGCTGAGCATCCTGAAGGCGCTTATGGGTGAGAGCGTTCACCGAGCCGGGGGCGGGAGAGCATCAGGCGGGCCTGAGCCACAGCCGCCCACCGACCGCTCAGAGCCGGGCTTGAGGCGGGTCGGTCGGTGGGCTGTTGGGGTGGGAGTGGGCCTCAGTCGTCGCGGCGGTCGTCAGCGGTTCTGGTCGGTGTCGAAGCCGTCGAGAGACTCCCGCTCCTCGATGCTGCGCAGCTCCTGGAAGACCGTGATGTGCATGCCGGCGGGCGCGTCGAGCCGGGCGTTCAGCGACTCCCAGGGCGTCACCGTCGGCGGTGCCACCTCGGTCGCGCCCGCGTCCACCAGGCGTTCGGTGGTGCTGCGGGCGTCGTCGACCTCGAAGGCGACCCGGAACTTGGGAGCCACCTGACGGCCCACTTCCACGTCGTCGATCATCTTCTTCTGCGCCGGGTTCGCGATCTCCAACGTGGCCCGGCCCGCGTCGAGGATCGCCACCCGCGCCCCATCGCCGTTCGAGAAGGCGGCTTGCTCCGGAAGGCCCAGCACGTCGCGGTAGAAGGCCAGCGCGGCCTCGTAGTCCTCCGCCTCGACGACGAGCCTGAGCTGGCGGACGGTGGACGGGCGGCCTGCTGGATCTGCGTGCGTGCTCACGGGACTCCTCGTCGGCATCTGCGAACGGAGGCGCGAGATCGCCCCCACCCCTGCAACCGGACCGCCCCGGCAGTTCATCCCTCAAGGTGAGGAGAGTTCTGGGTGGCTTGTCCTCCGATGTGAAGAGGCCGTCAGGCGGCTCGTACCCGATGCGAAAGGCCATCGGTGTCTCTCGTGATCCCGGTAGGATCCGCTGACCTCAACCGACCCCCCGAGGAGCAGAGATGATCGCGAACTTAGGTGTGGTCCTGGCCATGACCGCCGCACTCGGCGCCGCTCCCGCGCAGCCGGTGGCCGGCCCGTTGCCGGGTACGGCGGCCCGGTTGGTGGCGAAGATGGCGGGCCGCCCGATCCAGTTCACCTCCTACGCGACTCCCGCCACCATGCCGTCCCGGCCGTGGGTCTGGGAGCCGGCCAAACGCGCGTTCGTGCAGAGCGACACGCGCGGCGTCGCCGTCTCCCCCGACGGGCGCTGGGCCACGAGCCTGGGCGGGAACAAGTCCTCGGGCGCGCCCGAGGTGACCTTCGTGGATCGCAGGACCGGCGACAGGACGGTGGTGCCGCTGCCCGTCGCCGCCGACCCGAAGCTGGCGGGCAACTACCTCCACACGCTCTGGCCCACCTGGTCGCCGGACGGTCGCAAGCTGCTGTTCAACGTGTTCGCATCCGGGTCAGAGCCTCGTTCGGAGGGCATCGTCCTGGTCGACGTGCCCGCGATGAAGGCCCGTTTCGTCCGCATCAAGAAGGCCCTCATCACCGTCGGCGGCTTCGAGTGGACCCGCGACAGCAAGGGCGTCGTCGTCCGCTGGGGCAAGAACGGCAAAACCTCCATCCGCAAGTACGACCTCACCGGCGCCGTCAAGCGGACCTGGCACGTACGCGGCCGGCCGGCCAGCGACGGACAGGGGACGTTCAGCCCGTCGGGCCGCCGGTTCGTCACCGCCTGCATGCCGCTGGAGAAGTCGGCCTGCGTGTGGGACACGGCCACCGGCAAGGCGGTCACCAGGATCAAGCTGGCCTTCAGCCCCGTCTGGGGTTCCGTGCTCGGCTGGTACGACGAGCGGCACCTGCTCGCCCCCGTCCCCCAGGGCATCGGCATCGTGGATCTCACGGGCAAGGTCGTCGAGACCCTGGTCAAGATCCCCAAGAACGAGGGTTTCTATGCCGAGTTCGAGGCGCGCGGCAATGGCTGAGAACGTTCCGACAAATTTGTAAGCGTTCGCGGGAACCCGGGTTCCACTGAGAATCGTCCATCAATGCGAATGGGTCTGCCGAAAACGGGGTGTATGCATTCAGGCAGTCAGGGGGAAGCAAGATGGACGGGGTCTTCTATTGGGCTGCGGTCGGGCTGCTCGTGCTCATCGCTTTCACCGCGATCCGGACACAGGTGGCGTTGTTCTTCGCCCGTACGGCCACGGCGCGGGTGCGGCGATATCCGCTGGACGTCTATGAGGCGGCCTACCTGGCCGGAGGGCCGCGCCGGGTGGTCAACACGGCGCTGGTGTCGCTGCTCTCGCAGGACGGCGTGCGGGTGTCGAGCGAGGGAGTCGTCACGCCGGTGCAGGGGTTCAAGCCGAACAAGCACGTTCCGGTCGAACGCGCCGTGTATCGGCACGTCGCGTCCGTGCCCGGCGGGCGTACCACGGCCGAGGTGCGGCACAGCGCGGGCGGCGACCACGCGTTGCGGCGGCTGTCCACGCCGTTGTGGCGGCAGGGGCTGCTGATGTCGCCGGCCGCCCGGGTACGAACGCGGCGGCGTACGAGCTGGTTGTTCGTCTTCACCGGGCTGGCGCTGGCCGTGGCGCTGCTGAGCCCGTTCCTGCATGGGCCCTTGGACACGCTGGTGATCGCGGCGGGCGCGGCCGTCGCGGGCGTGCTCTTCTTCTGGTGGCTGCGCCGCTCGATGGCGAACCCGCTGACCAAGGCCGGCCGGACCGCCCTGACCAAGGCCGGGGCCCAGGACGCGGCGGACGGGTCGTGGAAGAGCTCCGACGACGTCGCGCTGGTGGCGCTGCACGGGCTGACCAAACTGCCGGACCGGCGGCTGGCCGACACGCTGCGGCGGGACACCAGGGCCAGGAACAACCTGCGCGTCGCGGCGTGCTGCACGCCGGGGCACTGCGGCTCGTACGGTGCCGGGGCGAGCTTCCCTCTCCTCTACGACAGCGGAACGAACGGCGGCGGAGACTCCGGCGGGTTCTTCGACTTCAGCGGCATGTTCGACTTCGCGGGCGGCGGGAGCGGCGGCGGAGATTTCGGCGGTGGCGGTAGTGACGGCGGCGGAGACGGTGGCGGGGGCGGCGGAGGGTGCGGCGGCGGAGGGCCGTGACGGCCCTGCCGCAACTCCAACAACAACGCCGGTACGGCACCAACCCCGCGCGTACGAGGTCAGCCGCGCCCGTACCGGTCCTCGGCCCGCCAGAAGTACCAGAACCCGGCTATCAGCGCAGCCACCGCCCAGAACAGGCATGACATCCACACCATCTGCGGCGGGCTGTGGCTGCCGATGAGGATGTCGCGCATCCATTCGATGAAGGAGGCGGCCGGGTTCAGGTACATCACGCTGGCCACCCATTCGGGCAGGCCCGCGCTGTTGACCACTTTGTCGTGGATGGCGAAGAAGACGCCGGAGGCATACAGCCACGTACGCATGATGAACGGCAGCAACTGGTTGAGGTCCCGCAGCGAGGCCCCCATCCGGGCCAGGATCAGCCCGGCCCCGACGTTGAACATCGTCTGCAACAGCAACACGATCGGGATCATCAGCCAGTACCAGTTCGGCAGCTCGCCCGTCAGCACCACGATGACCAGCAGCACCCCCATGGAGATGCCGAGCTGCTGCAGCTCCTGGATCGTGTAGGCCAGCGGCAGCGAGGCGCGCGGGAAGTGCAGGGCGCGGATCAGCGACAGGTTGCCGGAGATCGACTTGGCGCCGGCGGTGGCGGTCCGCTGTGTGTAGGTGAACACGAACATCCCGGTGAGCAGGAACGCCGGGTAGTTCTCGATGCCCTTGCTGCCGCCGAGGATCAGCCCGAACATCACGTAGTAGATCGCGGCGTTCAGCAGCGGGGTGATGACCTGCCAGAGCTGGCCCAGCGCCGAGCCGGAGTATTTGGAGACGTTGCGCGAGGTCGCGTACGTCAGGATGAAGTGCCGCCGCTCCCAGAGCTGCCGCAGATAGACCGGCAGCCCCGGCCGGGCGATGGCGGGGCGCAGTCCGTGTCTCCTGGCGAGCTCCGCCAGGGACTCGGCCGAATCGTTCGCCACGTGGCTCATGAGCACCTCGATCACCGATCGGCCGTTGGACTGTCGAATCATCCCGCGACGCAGGGGGCGTCGGTCCAGTCTTTGGCCGGAGCGTCGCGGAGTCGAGTATCCGCAGCGCCTGGGATATCCGGACAAGGGATGACCTTGTCCGAAACCCTTTCGCAGAGGGCGAAAGAGGGGCGGCTCAGCCGCCGGGAGCGTAGGGACGCAGCGTCTCGTCGACCGCGTCGCGCATGGCGGCGGCCAGCGGCTCCCCGCCGGTCAGCGCCCACAGGATGAGCACGCCGTTGTAGGTCACCTGGACCGCGTGGGCCAGCCGATCGACCTCGGTCTCGCCCGCCAGCTCCCCCGCCGCCACCGCATCGGCCAGCAGCGCGGCGATCTCGTCGCGGGTCCGGCGGGCGTGCTCGGCCGCGTGCCCGCGGAACTCGGCGTCGGTCAGGTCGAGCTGCAGGAAGCCGAGGCTGTTGGCGAGCTCCTCCGGGGTGGACACGCCCTCCGAGAGGCCGGCGACGGCCGCGCGCAAGGCCGCCAGCGGCGAGCCGTGCTGCTCACGGGCTCGCTGGAACGGCAGGCGCACCGTCTCCGTGGCGTGGCCGGCGACGGCGAGCAGCAGCCCCCGCTTGGACCCGAACCGCTGGACCAGCGTGGCCGGGGACAGCCCCGCCTCCTGGGCGACGGCGGCCAGCGTGACCCCCTGGGGTCCGTGCCGCCCGATCGCGCGGGCGGCGGCGTGGAGGATCGCCTCGTCGCTGGTCGTGCGCGGCCTGCCCATGCCCGGCCCTCCCCGGTTAATGAACGTTCGTTTATAAAACGATAGCCGATCGCGGCGTCTTCGAGCTGCCGGGGCAGCCCGGCTGCTAGGAGGCGATGCGTACGCCCGTCACCGCGAAGCGTTCGACGGCCGCCACGTGGCCGCCGGTGGAGGCGACGACGGTCAGCGTGCGTCCCGTCCGCGCCGTGAAGGAGACCCGGGCCGACCAGGGCGAGTCGCTGCCGCCCGCGCCCACGCAGCACCGCTCTCCGATCGGGGTGGCCGAGCCGGGGTGGCGGACCTGGACCCTGATGCTCTCGTCCACGCCCGTGATGCGGCCGCCCACGGTCAGCGGTGAGCCGACGGCGGCGCCGTACGCGGGCTTGGTCAGCGAGAGGTCGGTGTCGTCCGTGCCGACCACCTCCCAGGGGGCGTCGGGCCCCGAGCCGTACCTGACGAGATGGACGACGGCGGCGACCAGCGTGCCGGACCCTCCCTCAGCGTTGCGGTAGCCGACGTGGACGCGGGCGTGGCGGCCCTGGTGCACGGTCTTGACGGCCTGGTCGATCTCGGTGAAGCGGAGGAAGTCGTGGGCGAAGGCGACGGCGGTGCGGCCCGCGTCTAGACGCCACCGCTGCCGGCCGTCCTTGCGGTACACGCGCTGCCACGCGGCGGCTTCCCCACTGCTGGAGAACGGCCACAGCGGCTGATAACGGCCGGCCACCAGGCCGGACGACGGGGGCGGGCTCGGCGTCGCGCTCTCCGAGGGAGCGGAGGGTGTGGCGGCCGATGGGGAGGGGGCGGGCGAGGAGGTGGCGGAGCCGGAGGGCGGTGAGGAGGCCGTCGCCCGCGTGTCTCCCGCGCTCCCGCACCCTGCCGCGACCAGCCCCAGCACGACCAGCAACGGCACGGCGAACGATCTCATGCGCAGCCACCCTTCCAGCGTCACCGCCCAGTTCACGACCTGCTGAGCAAGGTAGTACCCATCCGGCCGCCCGTCCGCCCGTCCGGAAGGCACGACAGCGGCGCCGGCATCCGCGCGCGGGACGGGCGCGAATAGCAGACGACGCCCGCCCGAGGAGGTGATCGAGATGCGGACCAGACAAACCGTCGTCGTACGCCCCAAGCCGGCGCGCCCCCGGCCGGGCCTCGATCTGCGTACCCCGTCCGGACGCGTGCTCCCGTACTGACTTTGCCATGACGTGAGATGCCCTCGGTGGATTCGAGAGGTACGGGACCAAAGGCCCTGCCGGAACGGGTCCATCGGCCAGGGCTGGGCGTCTCCTGCGCGGGTAGCGTCCAGAACATGGCCACCTTGCCTCTGACCAGGCCGAACACTGGCGGTGTCCCCGCATGGATGAGCGCGGGTGACGCGCTGGCCGACCGGCTCACGTGGCCGACCATGACCAGGAACGCGGCGACGGCACCGCACGCCGTACCGACAGGCGAGGAGAAGCCATCATGACCGGACCCGGCGATCTGGGACGCCGCATCATCCACCACCGCGAGCGTCTGGGACTGACCCGCGAGGAGGTCGCCCGGCGCGCGGACATGTCGCCCGGCTACGTCGAATATCTCGAGGAGAACCCCGACACCCCGGGCGCCGGCGCCCTCTACCGCCTTGCCGACGCGCTGCAGACCACGATCGACGACCTGCTGGGCGGCGGCCTCGACCGGCCGCCCGGGCATGGTCCCGCCATGGCCAACCCCAGCGTGGAGGTGCTCGACCGGGAGGAGTGCCTGCGGCTGATCGGGCCGGGCGGGATCGGGCGGGTGGCGTTCAACAGCTCGCGCGGGCCGACGGTGCTGCCCGTCAACTACAAGATGCACCAGGGCGCCGTCGTCTTCCGTACGGCCGCGGGCGGCGCCATGGACCAGGACCTGACCACCGGTCTGGAGGGGGTCGACATCAAGATCGCGTTCGAGATCGACATGATCGACGAGACCAACCGCGAGGGCTGGAGCGTCCTGGTCCAGGGTCCGGCCCACCATCTGGCCCAGGAGGAGACGACTGAGGCGGCCGGTGTGGGGGTCACCCCGTGGGTGGGCGGCGAGCGCCAGCTCTACATCCGCATCGTGCCCCAGCAGATCACCGGCCGCCGCATCCACGCCATGTGAGCCGGTGTGCGTTCACCTGCAGGCGCGGACGCCGGTCACGCCGAACGCCATGAACTGCGTCATCTCGCGCTCGTCGAAGTTGTCGTCCGACCCGATCACCAGGGTGCACTCGCCGGTCGCCAGGCGCGGGCCCCAGGCCAGGCTCTCCAGGTTCTGTACTGGAGGGCGGAAGAAGCTCAGGTCCCTGACCAGGCGCTTGGCCACCGGCCGGTACGCCCCGCCGCTCGCCAGGGCGCTCCTTTCCAGCACGTTGGTGGCGCCGCGCAGGTCGATCTCGTACAGCTTCGCCCGGTAGCCGGCGCCGGAGATCCAGGAGCGTTCGAGCGCCAGGTAGCGGCCTTCGTCGATGGCCAGGATCTCCGACACCCCGGAATCGGCGGGGCCGGCGGGCGGGTTCGGTGCGGTGGACAGGGCGTCGAGCGGGTAGGCGTACTGGCCGCGCAGGGCCCCCTGGCGGCTCCACACCGTCAGCCGCGCGACCGAGCCGCGCTCCGCCGTCGGCATCGCGCCGTCCTCGTAGCGCGGGCCCTCGGTGATGCCGGTGATCGTACGGGGTGAGACCGCCAGCCCCTCGAAACCGGAATTGCGCCGCGGGCCGTTTTCGACGTCGGTCAGCCGCAAATTGGCGGGCAGCCGCAGCTCGCCCACATGCCGCCCGCTCATGTCCATTCCCCTGACCGCCGGGGGCGAAATAGGAATATCCGGATTGGCGGAGTCGGGCCGGTCTCCCTCGTCGCCCCACATCAGCCGCCCGCTCCACGGATCGAACCTGATCGACTCGGGATCGGCCGAGGCCGCCTTGCCGTACGCCGGGTACGGGCTGCCGTCGCCGCGGGTGAGCGTCGTCACCCCGGTCAGCCGGACCGCGCTGAACGCCCCCGTGCGCCGGTCGATGTCCAGCCGGCCGGTGTAGAAGCGGGCGGGGTCGTAGCGCCAGCGGTCGTCGGAGATGAAGTACCAGGTGCCGGTGCGCGGATCCCGGTCGACGCCGGACAGGCCGCCCACGGCGGTCCCCTCGAACCTCATCATGTGCGGCACCCGTTGCTCCCCGAGGAACCGGGTGATCCGCAGCGGATCGCGCGCCGCCGCCGACGCCGGTTGGGTGACGGTCGCCGACGTCACCGCGAGCGCTACGGCGATTTCCAGTATTTTCCGGGCACGAGCCATATAATCCTCCGCATTTAAACGAGCCACCGGCCGGATCGACGGAGGAAATGAAATCGCGAATCACCGAGGAAGTCCACCGACAAACAACGGGCATGCCGCACCCCAAAAAGGGCGTATTACGCGAGGAATTCCATAAGCCGACGAAATTCCCCGTGCCGGCATTTCAGCGGGCGCCGCTGCCGAGCCCGGCGGTTCAGGGGGATGTCAGGCGAGGTCGGGGAGCGTGAGGAGGTGGAGGCCGCCGTCGCGCAGCGCCGCCGCCGAAACGGCCAGGACGCTGCCGTTGCCGTCGATCTTCACCGCACCGGAGTCCCAGGCCCCGGCCGCGTTCCTGCCCCGGTTCCAGACCCCGGACCCGGGCACGACGGTCTGCACCTGCAGGGTCCCGTCCGGCAGTGCGGCGCCCGACACGGCGGTCACCGAGCCGTTGGCGTCCACCTGCGCCGCGGCGGCGGCCCACGTCCCGGCCGCGTTCCGCGTCCTGTTCCACACCCCGGCTCCCCGCAGCACGGTCTGCACCTGCAGGGTCCCGTCGGGGAGCCCGGCGGCCGAGATCGCGGTCACGTTCGTACTGGAGTCGATCTTCACCGACCCGGCCGCCCACGTCCCGGCCGCGTTACGGGTGCGGTTCCAGACGCCCGCTCCCGGCACGACGGTCTGCACGTTCAGCGTCCCGTCCGGGAGCCCGGCCGCGGAGACCGCGCGCACGGCGGCGTTGGAGTCGATCTTCACCGAGGCGGCCGCCCAGACCCCGGCCGCGTTCCGTGTCCGGTCCCACACGCCCGCTCCCGGCACCACGGACTGCACGTGCAGGCTGCCGTCGGGCAGAGCGGCCACCGCCACGTCGGAGACGTCGCCGTTGTCGTCGATCTTGACGGCGTGCTCGTCCCACACGCCGGCCGCGCTGCGGCCCCGGTCCCAGATCCCGCTGCCCGGCACGACGGTCAGCACGTGCAGGCTGCCGTCCGGCAGCGCCGCCACCGCCACGTCGGAGATGCCGCCGTTGCCGTCGATCTCGGCCGCGCTCGCCTCCCACGCCCCGGACGCGCCGCGCGTACGACCCCAGACCGTGCCACGCAGCGGCCGGTCGGGCACGCTGTAATACGGGCTCCACACCCGCGCCTTGTAGAAGGCCGCCCCCGTACGCCTGCGGGTCGCCGCGGGCGAGAAGAAGTCCACCGTGTCCGTGCACCAGTTGTTGCGCGTGCACGCGCCGGCCGGCACCTTGGCCGCGTCGGCCCTGGTCTGCACGATCTGCCCGGACGGCTGGTTGCCGATGGACTTGACCGCGCCCCTGTTCGCCCCGCCGGGCGCGGCGTCGAACGTCCTCGTCGTCTTGTCGTAGAGGTAGGCGGCGGAGCCGGTGCTGAGCCAGAGCTTGTTCGCGTCGTGGGCGTAGGCGTAGACGTCGTGGCCGCCGCCCGTCGGGAGCGCGGCTCTGCGCTGGGTGTCCTCGCGCAGCACCGGCTGGGCGGGGGTGCCCTCGACCGCCAGCGCGGTCAGGATCGGCTCCCCGGACACGGCGTCCTGGCCGATGACCCACAGCCGCCTGATGGCCGGGTCCCACAGCGCGGCGTGCGCGTCGGTGAGCTCGAACTCCGCGTACGCCCCGGCGTCCGGGCCCTGTGAGGCGGCGTACACCCTGACCCAGCCCCCGGTGGAGGCGGCGATCGCGATGTTGCCGTCGGGCAGCAGCTCGGCGGCGTGCAGGTTCCCGGGCAGGATCTGCGCCCACTGCCGCACGCCGCCCGGGTAGGAGACGATCGTGGCGATCCCCCTGGTGCCGCCGGCCGCGACGACGACGCTCTGCCCGCCGGCCGGCCGGTCGCGCAGCTTGAAGTCGGCGATGAGCCCGAAGGCCGAGACCTCGTCGGCCGTGAACCCGCCGGGCGTCACGCTGGGCTGCCACGTCCACTTGACGGCCGCCGAGCTGTTCCAGTCGGCGACCGCGGGATCGAACGCGATCAGCCGCCGGGCGGCCTGGTCCCCGCCCACGACCCAGTAGTCGCCCGGCGCCGCGGTCGCGGGACCGGCCGGAACCGCCAGGCCGGCCAGCATGATGGCGGCCGTCGCTAACTTCTTCACGCGCGCACTCCGTCCTCCGGCGATGATCACTGATTATGGAGGACGGAGTGCTCGGACGGTCTAGGCCAGGCCGGACGCGGCCAGGCCGGCGATGATGAGCCCCAGACCGTACACGAACGCCTCGTCGCTGGTGGGGGTGCCGCCCGCGCGGACGCCGGCCACCGTGAGGGGGAAGTCGGCGTACGCGTCGAGGTCGCGGGTCTCGCCGCGGGTCCCGCGTTCGCGCTGGGCCTGCTCGTTGAGGACGAAGCCGAGGGTGTAGTGGCTCAGGGCCGAGATCGCGTGCAGGCCCTGGGCGGGCGTGAACCCCAGGCCGACCAGGATCTTCAGCTCCTCCTCGAACCCTCGCGCGACGCCCTCGCCCGGATTGCTGCCGGTGACCAGCCGGGCCCCGTCGCGATGGCTCAGCAGCATCTGCCGGTAGGCGTGCGAGCGCCTGGCCAGCCAGTCCTGCCAGCGTTCACCGTCGTGCGGCCCGCCCATGTCGGGGGCGAGCAGCTCCCGCGACATCTCGTCCAGCAGCTCCTGCTTGTTGCGGAAGTGCCAGTAGAGCGCCGGGTTCTGCACGCCCAGCCGGGCGGCGAGGCGGCGCATCGACAGACCGTCCAGCCCGGCCTCGTCGAGCAGCTCCAGTGCGGCGCGGACGACCGTGTCGCGCGCCAGTCCCTTCTGTGCCATCGCCCGCCACCTTAACAGCGCTAAGGAGCCGGGCGCCCTCCCTAGGGGGTCTGGCGGGTTCCGATGACGGCGGTGGCGTCCAGTTCGCCGGAGCTCGCCGCCCGCGCCGCCAGGCCCGCTCGCGTGACGGCCGCGACGGTCTCGGCCGCCTGGCGCTCGCTGGTCTCGACCAGGAGGTGCCCGCCGGGCGCGAGCCACTCGGGCGCTCCGGCGATCACCCGGCGTACGACGTCGAGGCCGTCGCCGCCGCCGTCCAGCGCGATGCGCGGCTCGTGCAGCCGGGCCTCGGGGGGCAGCAGCCCGACGGACTCCGACGGCACGTACGGCGGGCTGGCGATCAGCAGGTCGACCCGGCCCCGCAGCGAGCCGGGCAGCGGCGCGTACAGGTCGCCTTCGTAGACCTCCGCGTCGGCGAGGTTGCGCCGGGCGCAGCGCACGGCGGCGGGATCGAGGTCGGCGGCGTGCACCTCGGCCCGGCCCAGCCCGGCGGCCACGGCCGCCGCCATCGCGCCCGTGCCGCAGCACATGTCGAGGACGACCGGCGTGCCCGCGACCCCGCGGGCCAGCGCGACGGCCTGCTCGATCAGGAATCCGGTACGCGGCCTGGGCACGAACACCCCCGGCTCCACGACCACCCGGAGCCCGCAGAACTCCGCCCAGCCCAGGACGTGTTCGAGCGGCCGGCCCGCGACGCGCCGCTCGATCATGGCGGCGAGCTCTTCGGGGCCACGGGCGGTGGAGACGAGCAGCTCCGCCTCGTCCTCGGCGAACACGCAGCCGGCGGCGCGGAGCCGCGCGACGATGGCAGGAATATCAATAGATGACGAAAAAACCGACATGGGAGCCTTTCGGAATGCCGATGGGCGCTCCCGCGGTCACCTGATCCGGTGGGCCGCTCGGCTGACGAAGGGGAGCACCCAGACTGACACAGCGGTAATGGGTCTCACCTCCTTTGAGACGACCTCTTCAGGACGGCCACAGTACCAGAGGCGTTCTCACGTCCAGGAACCGGCTCCGACCGGCCAGAACACGGCCGGAAACGCAGCCGGACCACAGCCGGACCACAGCCGGAACGCAGCCGGATCGCGCATCGGCCGCCTACGCCTCGGGGCGGCCCGGGCCCGGGCCGAGGGGTGGCCCAGCCAGGGCCGAGGGGCGGCCCAGGCAGGTCACGCCGGGGAGGTCGCCGTGCAGGCGCAGCCCGGCGCCCGGCCGGGTCTCGATGGTCAGGGTGCCGCCGATGGCGCCCAGCCGGTCGTACATGTTGGTGATCCCGTGCCCGCTGCGCAGCCGCTCCGGGCGGGCGCCCTTGCCGCTGTCGGTGAAGTCGAACGTCAGCCCGTCGCCGCCGCGCAGCTCGATCGCGACCGTGGCCTTCTCCCCCGCGTGCTTGATCGCGTTCTGCAGCGCCTCCAGCAGGCAGAAGTAGAGGTTGATCTCGATCTCGGGCGGGTAGCGGCCGACGCCCTCCGCGTGGATCGCGGTCGGCAGCGGCGAGTGGCGGGCCGCCGTCAGGAGCGCGGTCTCCAGCCCGTACTCGGCGAGCTGCGGCGGGTAGATCCCGTGGGCGAGGTCGCGCAGCTCCGTGCCCGCCTCCTGCAGGTCCTCGGTGAGCTGGGCCAGCAGCGGCCCCACCTTGCCGGGCTGGGTGGTCAGCAGGCGCTGCGCCACCCGCGACTGCACGGCCGCCGCCACGAGCCGCTGCTGGGCGCCGTCGTGCAGGTCGCGCTCGATCTGGCGGCGCTCGCGGTCGGCCGCCGCCACCAGCCGCGCCCGCGACTCCTGCAGCGCCTCGGCCCTGGCCACCAGCATCACGTGGTTCTGCCAGGCGAGGAACGAGGCCCTGGTCAGGCCGAGGAGGACCAGGGCGATGACGATGGGGACGATCCAGGGATGGGCGCGCACGCCGGTGAAGGGGAGGCCGGGAGAGAAGCGGCCGGCGGCGGTGACGGCCACGGCGGTGGCGACCGTACAGGCCATGATCAGTTTGAAGCGGCGGCGCGGCAGGAAGGCGACGGACAGCAGCACGGGCGACACCGTCACGAGCGTCGCGTACGGCAGCGCGGCCGGGACCAGCGCGGTCAGGGTGATGGCGTAGCACCACGTGATCGCCGCCGAGACGGCGATGGCGTGCTCGACGCGGTCGCGCCGGACGAACCGCACGGCCACCACGACGAGCAGGGCCGCCACGGCGCACCCGCCCGCCAGGGCGAGGAGGGGGCCGGTGCGCGTGCCGGCGAACGCGGCCAGCGCCGCCACGCCCGCCACGAGCGCGACCGTCTGGATGGCCCGCAGCCCGGAGACGAGGAAAGGGTGCGGGTGGGGCTGCTCGTCCCGCTGGATCGCGGTGTACAGCCAGGCGATGAGCAGCCAGATCCCCTGCAACGCCGTGCGTACGGCGCCGCCGCGCTGCTGCACCGAGCGGCGGACGCCCGCGCTCTCCAGCACGGAGCGGGGCAGGTGCCCGTGCAGGTGCAGCCCCCCGCCCGGCCTGGTGTCGATGGTGAGGGTGCCGCCGATGGCGCCGATGCGGTCGTTCATGTTGGTCATGCCGGAGCCGGTGTGGATCTGGTCGGACCTGGTCCCGTTGCCCGTGTCCTGGAAGTCGAACGACAGCCCGTTGCGGTCCTGCAGGGCGATGGCGACCGTGGCCTGGTCGCCGGCGTGCTTGATCGCGTTCTGCAGGGCCTCCAGCACGCAGAAGTAGATGTTGATCTCGATCTCGGGCGGGTAGCGGCCCATCCCGGAGGCGCGGACGGTGGTCGGGAGCGGGGCGTGCTGTGCCACCGCGCGCAGCGCCGTCTCCAGCCCGTACTGGGCGAGCTGCGGCGGATAGATGCCGTGCGCCAGGTTGCGCAGCTCCGCGCTGGCCACCTGCAGGTCGTCGACGAGCCGGGCCAGGAGCGGCCCCACCTCCTCCGGCTCGGTGCCGAGCAGGCGCTGCGCGGCCCGCGTCTGTGCGGCCGCCGCGACCAGGCGGCGCTGGGCGCCGTCGTGCAGGTTGCGCTCGATCTGGCAGCGCTCCCGGTCGGCCGCCGCGACCAGCCGCGCCCGCGACTCCTGCAGCGCCTCGGCCCTGGCGACCAGCATGACGTGGTTCTGCCAGGCCGCCAGCGACACCAGGACGGTGATGAACGGGATGAACGCCAGGGCCAGCGCGTGCGCGACCACCTCCAGCGCCTCGGTCTCCGCCACGATCCCGGGCTGAGTGCTCGCGGCCACGAGGATGGTCCCGGCCAGCATCGTGGCCCCGAGCATCGCCGACAGCCGCGCGTGATTCATGTGCTGTACGGCCACCAGCACCGGCAGGAGCACGGCCAGCGTCAGGATGGCGAGCGCGAACGGCACGATCGAGGTGACGATGACGGCCACCAGCCAGTTCGAGACCGCGAAGATGACGACCGCGGCGAAGCGCCGGAAGCGGTGGATCATCTGAATGGCCCGCAGCAGGAACGCGGCCATGACGACGAGCAGGGAGACGATCGCGACGAGCCAGGCGCCGTCGACACCCTCGACGCCCGCGACCCGCAGCGCGATCAGCCAGGCGACGGCCACCACGACGCCGGCCAGGTCGAGCTGGATGTAGGTGCGCAGGCGCTCCCATTCGGGTGCGCCGATCTCGATGATCTCATGCCCCCGCAGGCTCGCTAAGACCGCACGTGCCCCCCGTCGCTCCACAGCGCCTCCAGTTCGTCGGGACCGAAGCGGTCCTTGTGCCGGTAGTGGGCACCCATCACCATGGCGTCCCTGGGCAGGTCCTCCGTGTTGTTCACCGACAACAGGACGACCAGGATCTCGGGATATCGGCACCGGATCCGCCGCGCCGCCTCCAAGCCCCCCATGCCGGGCATGTTCACGTCCATCAGCACCAGGCCGACGCCGTGCCGCTCCAGAAAGCCCAGCGCGTCCTCTCCGCTGGCCGCCTCCCCCGCGAGCTCGAACCCGTCCGCCACGGCGATCACGCCGGCGACGGCCCGGCGGAACGACGGCAGATCGTCCACCACCAGAACGCGCACGAGGTGTTGCTCCACAAGCCCGATCGTCGCATTCGATCGCCGCTCTGTCGGTGGTGCTGCCATCACTATCTCCTGCGCCTTCCCGCACTATCTCGATGACGAATCGGAGTCGAGGAACAACAAGACCGCCTTGACTCTGCGGTTGGTGTCCCGGTCTCCGCGCAGGCCGAGCTTCAGGAAGATGGAATTGATGTATTTCTCCACGGCACGCTCGGAGACCTTGAAACGGGCCGCGATCGCGCTGTTGGATCTGCCGGCGGCGACTTCCGCGAGGGTCTCGCGCTCTCTCGGCGTCAGTTGCCGCAACGCGCCGCCTTCGTTGCGGGCCTTGGCGGACACGAGGGAGTCGACGACCACCGAATCGATGAACGACCCGCCCGACGCGACCGTCCGGACCGCGGAAATGAGCTCGCCAGGAGCCGCGATGCGTTCTTTGAGCAGATATCCGCGCCGGCTGCTGCCCTGCGCGATCAGGGCCAGCAGATAACTCGGGTCGAGAAACTGCGACAGCACCAGAACGGCGACGTCCGGATGCGTTTCGCGAAGCATCGTGGCCGCCCTTATTCCTTCGTCGGTCAAGGTCGGCGGCATGCGAATGTCCGTAATGACCACGTCGGGCCGGTGCTTGTCGACGCAGGCCAGCAACCCGTCGTAACCGGAGCAGACGCCGACGACCTCGACGCCTTCCTCGGTCGCGACCAGCGCCTCGATGCCGGCGCGTACCAGGAGATAGTCCTCGGCGATCACTATCCGGAGTGACGTCACCAACAAACCGTAGTCCCCCGTCCGTGGACTCTCAACAGTTCTTGATCGGCCCGCCGGGGCGCTGAAGAAAACACCCTCGTGGCGGTGCGGAAAACCGCACCGCGAACCCGGAGGCCAGCTTTATCGGAGTTTCCGCGGGCGAGGCGGAAACTGGGCGGTGACCGGGGAATCAGGAGAACGGCCCAGGCGGCCGGAACCAGCATACGGGGAACCGCCGGAACAAGGCCCGAATCCTGTGCAGATATAACGCATTTCCACGGAGGCGGCAACGGAGGGGAAGTGGTGGCCCACATGCTTTACGTCACCGAGCGGATATCGCGCTTCTGGACCTGGCTCGACGCGGTGGTCACGCACGCCGACCAGGCGCTGTGCGCGAACCAGGACGAGCGGGCCCGTCAGCACGGGTGGACGGTCACCAAGACGGGATTCGGCTCCCGGCACTACCGCGACCCCCGTTTCGACGCGCTCAAGGCCGCCCGGCTCGCCGACGCCGCGCTCTGGGCGGAGGACGCGCCACTACGCACCCCTTCGTGGAGCTGATGGTCATGACCTTCCGTAATACGCGCCACAATCCGTACGTGCCGCTGGAGAGCCTGGTCCTCGTCCCGTCGGCCAACCCGCTCGTGCTGCTCTGGCGGTGGCGGACGGAGATCGCGCTGCTCGGCCTGGCGGGCGCGGCGGCGGCCATGATGGCGGCGGCGGCCGGGCAGGGGTCGTGGTGGGCGCTGTTCGCCCTCGGCGGCACCGTCACCGTCCCGGCCACGGTGCCCGCAGGACGGAAATGGATTCGCCGTCACTTCTGGTGCCTGTTCTCCCGGCACCGGCTGCAGCGGATCTTTCTGGAGACGCCCATGCACACGAGAAAGGGGCGCATTCCGCTGGTGCTCTGGATAACGCCGTCGGAGTTCGGGGAAAAGGCTTACCTCCTGCTGCGGGCCGGGGTTTCCGCGGAT
This sequence comes from Nonomuraea rosea, assembly GCF_039539705.1. Taxonomy (NCBI): domain Bacteria; kingdom Bacillati; phylum Actinomycetota; class Actinomycetes; order Streptosporangiales; family Streptosporangiaceae; genus Nonomuraea; species Nonomuraea rosea. Next base: position 34,226 of record NZ_BAABDQ010000008.1, read on the forward strand.
GGTTTCGAGGCGTTCGGCCCGGAGATCGCGGCCGCCTGTTTCGCTTCTTCCGTGCGTGTCCACCGGCATTCGCGGCACGCGCAGTTCGTCACGGTGGAGATCGTGCGGCGGGGCGAGGTGCTCGGGGAGGGCCGCTGGGACCGCGCGGGCCAGGACACCGCCCGGCCGGCCGAGGACGGGGACGAGGGCCGTTCCGGCTCCGGCTCCAGCGAGCGGCTGGCCGGCTGACCGGGCCGACCGGGCCGACCGCCAAAAGGCGGCCGGCAGGACGCGGCACCGGCCGGGACGCGGGGGCCCGGCCGGTGCCGCGTACCGGCCAGGCGATCTCCACGACTCTCCCTCGCACGCCCCAAAACCTGAGAAGACAGGCCTTATCGGGTGTCCGTTCGCGGCATAAGGTGCGAGGCAGAGCGAAACGGGGGTCATGCGTGGGGCCTGTTGTGATCACTGGTGGTTTCGGACGGGTGGGGCGGCTGATACGACCGGCGCTGCTGGCGGAGCACCGGCTGCGGATCGTGGACCGGGTGGCGGGCGAGGTGCGGCCGGGCGAGGAGGCGGTGATCGCCGACCTGAGCCGCCCGGGTGTCCCCGAGCAGGCGCTGGCCGGGGCGTCGGGCGTGATCCACCTGGCGGCCGACCCGCGGGTGGCCGCCTCCTGGGAGGAGGTCTACCACGCCAACGTGGTACTCACCCGGCGCGTGCTGGACGCCGCCTCCGCCCGGGGCGTCCCGCGGGTGGTGCTGGCGAGCACGGTGCACGTGATGGGCGAGTACAACCGGCCCGAGCACCGCCCGGTGGATCCCGCCTGGGAGCCGCGCCCCTGCTGCTCGTACGGCCTCAGCAAGGTCGTCGTGGAGGCCCTGGGCCGCCTGCACGCCGACCGCACCGGCGCCTCCGTGGTCGGCCTGCGCCTGGGCGGCCTCGGCTATGCGCTGGACGAGGCCAGGTATCTGGGCATGTGGCTGTCGGGCCGCGACGCGGGCGCCCTCATGCGCGCCGCCCTGACGGCCGGCCCCGGCTGGAGCGTGCACTTCGGGATGTCGGCCAACACCAGGCGGCACTGGGACCTCGGCTCGGCCAGGAAGCTCGGGTACGCGCCGCAGGACGACAGCGAGCCGTACGCGGCCACGGCCGGCCCGCCGGCCACCGTGACCTGCCGGATCTTCGACGACCGCGAGAACCCGCCGGCCGGCACCGAGCAGCCGGGCGGGTTCCGCTAGGCGGACCTCTCGCGGCGTTCCCCGTCACGGTGCTCGCGCGGCACCAGGGTCGGGTTGACGTTGTCCAGCACCGTGTCACGGGTGACGACGACGCGGGCCACGTCGTCCCGGCTCGGCACCTCGTACATCACGTTGAGCAGCACCTCCTCCATGATCGCCCGGGTCGCCCGCGCGCCCGTCCTGCGCAGCAGCGCCTGCTCGGCGACGGCGGCCACCGCGCCCTCGTCGAACTCCAGCTCCACCCCGTCGAGCTCGAACAGCCTGCGGTACTGCTTGATCAGCGCGTTGCGCGGCTCGGTCAGCATCCGCATGAGCGCCGTGCGGTCCAGCGGCTCCAGGGTCGTCACCACGGGCAGCCTGCCGACGAGCTCGGGGATCAGCCCGTACGCGAGCAGGTCCTGCGGCATCACCTGGGACAGCGGGTCCTCCTGGCGTGCGGGCTGGACGGCGGCGAAACCCGCGCCGCCGCGGACGGTCCGGCGCTCGATGATCTCCGCCAGGCCGTCGAACGCGCCACCGGCGATGAACAGCACGTTCGTCGTGTCGATCGGCACGAACTCCTGGTGCGGATGCTTCCGACCGCCCTGGGGCGGCACGCTGGCGACCGTGCCCTCCAGGATCTTCAGCAGCGCCTGCTGGACACCCTCGCCCGAGACGTCCCGGGTGATCGACGCGTTCTCGCCCTTGCGGGCGACCTTGTCGATCTCGTCGATGTAGACGATGCCGGTCTCGGCCCTGCTGACGTCGTGGCCGGCCGCCTGAATGAGCTTGAGGAGCATGTTCTCGACGTCGTCGCCGACGTAACCGGCCTCGGTGAGCGTGGTGGCGTCGGCGATGGCGAACGGCACGTCCAGCAGCCGCGCGAGCGTCTGCACCAGGTACGTCTTACCGCTGCCCGTCGGGCCGAGCAGCAGGATGTTCGACTTGCCGAGCTCGACGGGCTCCTGCTGGGCGGCGCCCCGGCGGACGCGCTTGTAGTGGTTGTAGACGGCCACCGCGAGCGCCTTCTTGGCCCGATCCTGGCCGATCACGTACTGCTCCAGGAACGCGTGGATCTCCCGCGGCCGCGGCGGCTCGCGGGAGCCGTCGGCCCCGTCCTGCAGTTCCTCGGCGATGAGCTCGGTGCAGAGCTCCACGCATTCGTCGCAGATGTAGACGGACGGCGGGCCCGCGATGAGCTTGCGCACCTCTTGCTGGCTCTTCCCGCAGAACGAGCAGAGCAGCAGGTCGCCGCCCTTGCCGATGCGTGCCATCAGGTCAGGGTCACGGGAAGCGCGGCGAGCCGCCACGTGCCCGGGTCCGGGAGGTGCCGCGCCTCCCCGGCGAGCGCCAGGACGGGGAAGCGGCGCAGAAGGGCGCCGAGCGCGATGCCGGTCTGCACTCGGGCCAGCGACGCGCCGACGCAGAAGTGCGGCCCGTGCGCGAACCCGAGCTGCCCCGACGGCTCGCGTCCGAGGTCGAACCGGTCCGGCTCCTCGAACACCCGCGGGTCCCTGTTGACGGAGGCGATCGAGGCGAGGACCGCCTCCCCCTTGGGGACGAGCACGCCGCCGATCTCGACGTCCTCCTGCGTGAAGCGCGGGAAGGTCAGCAGCTGCGGCCCGCACCAGCGCATGAGCTCCTCGACGGCGCGCGGCATGAGGCCGGGGTCGGCGCGCAGCGCGGCGAGCTGCCCCGGGTGCGCGAGCAGGGCGGCGACGGAGTTCGCGATGAGGTTGACCGGTGTCTGCCCGCCCAGGACGAGCTGCCAGACGAGGGTGACCAGCTCGTCCTCGCCGAGCCGGTCGCCGTCCTCCGCCACGATGCGGGCCAGGCCGGAGAGCAGGTCGTCGCCGGGCTCGGCCGTGCCGCGGGCGGCCGCCTCCTGGGCGCCTTCGATGATCTTCGGGATGGAGGCGAGGAAGCTCTCGCCGTGCCCGGCCGCGATGGCGGCGCCGTACGCGCGCCAGCGGGGTCGGTCGGCGGCGGGGATGCCGACCAGCTCGCCGATCACCTCGATCGGCAGCGGCTGGGCGAAGTGCGCCAGGAGGTCCACCGTGCCGTCCGGCCCCGCGTGGCCCGGCAGCTCGTCGAGCAGGTCCGCGACGATCGCCTCGATCCGCGGCCCGAGCTCGCTCGCCTTGCGCGGCGTGAAGGCGGGCGCCACCAGCCTGCGCAGCCGCGTGTGCTCGGCGCCGTTCATCTCGGTCATGCTGCGCATGTACGGCCTGCAGTGCTCCGGCACCTCCGGGCGGATGAACGTGCTCTCGCTCGTCTCCAGCCGGGGGTCGTTCAGCATGGCCCTGGCCTCTTCGTGCCGCGTCACGGCCCAGAACACCGGCATCCCGGGCGCCAGCAGCCGCACCACCGCGGACTCCTCCCTGGGCCGTGTGAACGCGCCGAACGGGTCGCCCAGCACCGTCAGGTCCGTCAGGTCCATCTCGGGAACGTCGCCCATGACCCCACTCCGCGTTTCGAATGATCTCATCATCTGAATGCTCACGGTATCTTGGCTCGGGAGTGAACGGCAACGAGGAGGATGATGGCCCGGCTCACCAGAGCGGAGGCGCAGGAGCGCAATCGCGCCAGAGTGCTGGCGGCGGCCAGGGAGGAGTTCGCCGAACGCGGATTCAGGGAGGCGAAGATCGACGGCATCGCCGATCGCGCCGACCTCACGCGCGGTGCGGTCTACTCCAACTTTCCCGGCAAGCGGGCGCTCTACTTCACCGTGCTGGCGGAGCTGGCCGAGCGGGCGTCCGCGGTGCCTCCCGCCGAGCCGGCGCTGACGGTCCGCGAGGCGCTCGGGGCGGTGGCCCGTACGTGGGTGACCCGGCTGCCGCTGGTCACCGACGACGAGCACGGCCCGACCAGGCTGGGCATGGACCTGATGCCCGAGATCCTCGCCGACGAGGTGGCGCGGAAGGCGTTCGCGCAGGTCATGAAGCTGAACGCGGTGCTGCTCGGGCTCGCGTTGGAGCGGCTGCGGCCACCCACGACGCCGGACGGGCGGCTGGTGCAGCTGGCCGAGTCCGTGCTCACGGTCCTGCAGGGCGCGGGGCAGCTGGCGGGCGCGGCGCCGGGGCTCGTGGACCCGTTCAACCTGATCAGGGTGTGCGAGCAGCTCGCCGACCTCGACCTGGGCGACCGCTGGTCGGTGGCGCCGATGACCCCCAAGGTGCGGTTCGCCGCCGGGCCGTGGTCCCCGCCCGCCATGCTGGACGCCATCACGGGCGAGCCCGCGCGCCTGGCGGCCGACGGCGTGGTGGCGGTGCTGGGGGTGCACCGGCTCTCGGCCGCCGAGGACGCGGTACGCGCCGCGCCGCCGGGGGCGGAGGTCACCGCGGTGGTGGTCACGAGCACGCCTGACGAGCTGATGCCGCTGGCCCGGCTGTGCGTCGCCGAGGTGGTCACGTGCCTGCGCGCGGCGTTCCCGCGACCGGCGTGGCCGCGGCTGCGGGTGGTGTACGACGAGACGGGTGAGGTGGCGGCGGCGGCCGGGGTGGGCGAGCCGCGCGACGCCACGGAGACCGCGCTCCGCGTCGAGTCCGGACGGATCGCGGTGCGCGCGGACGGCTTCGGCGCCTGCCACACCGCCGCCACCACCGAACCGCCCCGCTGACCGGGTCTCAGCTCTCGAAGCGGATGACCACGCGGCGGTTCTTGGCCCGGCCGCCGGGGCTGTCCTTGCCGCCCTCGGTGTTCGGCGCGACCGGATCGGCCTCGCCGTGTCCCGTGGCGGCGATCGCCGGCGTGCCGCCCAGGATGCGGTCCAGCTCGCGTTTGACGCTTTCTGCGCGCTGCCGTGAGAGGCCCGCGTTGTAGGCGTTCGTGCCCTTGGCGTCGGTGTAGCCGTCGACGCGGACCGTGCCGGTGGCCGTACGCAGGCGTTCGGCGATCCGGGCCAGGTGACGGGCGGCGACCGGGGTCAGCGCCGCCTTGTCGAACGCGAACAGCACGTCCGACGAGATCGTGATCTTGGTGAGAGGCCCGTCCCCGGTCTCGGTCTGCAGCGCTTCGACCGTGCCGGTGAGGTCGAGCACGGCCTGCCGGAGGTTCGCGTCGGGCACGTCAGGGGCAGGCGTCGGGCCGAGCAGCGCCGCGATCATGGGGAGCGCCGCCAGGGCGTGGCGGATCATGACGTCACCGGCACGTCGCGGAAGGGCGGCTGGCCGCCGATGCTCACGTCCAGGCGGGTGACCTCGGCAGGGGGCGCGGCGAAGGTGTAGGTCCGCACGCTCGCCTCGTCCGCCTTGATGATCCAGTACGGCGGCTGCAGCAGCGCGCCGGCGGAGTCGCGCACGATCAGGTAGCGCTTGAGCCTGACGTTGTCGACCAGCGTGATCGCCGACGGCCCCGTGCCGGTGAAGTCCTCGACCGAGATGTAGGTCTCGTCCCCGGAGTGGGCGGTGATCGACAGCACCAGGTCGAGCAGCTTGCCGCGCCGTCTGAGCGCGAGCACCTCGACCTCCGCGCTCTTCTTCGCGCCGGGACTGAACGTCGCGGCGGCCACCGGCACGGCCCCCGCGTCCGGCCCGGGTGAGCCGGTGGGCGAGCCGGTCGGCTGCGCGGGTTCCCGGCCGGGCGCGGGTGCGGACGTGGTGGCGGGGGCGGCGGTGGGGGCGCGGCCGGTGCCGGGGACGGCGCAGCCGGACAACGCGAACGGCAGCGCGACTGCCGCGACGATCCATGTACGAGCTCGCATGACATCCTCCCGAACAACGGTCGGGGACCACGGTAAGGAGGAGACCGCCCGCGCTTCGAAGGACAAATACCGCCACGGGCCGCGTACTTTTACCTGCCGCGGCCGGGGCGCGCGGGCCTATGCGGCGCGTGTTTCGTTCTCGATGGAACCGGCGGGGGTGCACGCGCGGTCCAAGACATGGGCGACGTTCACGCCGGCGCCCACCGCGTTCCAATCGCCGCAGGCGCCGGGGCGCTGCTGGACAGCCGGCTGACGCCGCAGACGGCCCTTCCCGTCCGACGGCTCGTGCTGGACGTCGCCCCCACCAATCCTCAGCGCGCGGCGTCCGCGAGGGTGTCGTCGAGGATCCGGTCCAGGAACGCGTCCAGGTTGACGACGGCCCGGGCGATCCGCTCCCCCACCGTGAGCGACTCGAAGCGGGTGCCCAGCTCGGTCTGCTTCTTGTCGCGTACGTACAGCGAACACGCCAGGTCGGCGCAGATGTAGGCGCCGACGGTGTTGCCCTGGCGACCGGCGGCGCCGACCCTGGGCGCGGCGAACAGGGCCACCCCGGGCCCCGCGTGCGGCGTCACGCAGACCGAGCACAGCGTGGACTTGGCGAAGCTCCTGCGCACCTCCGGCGCCAGGCGCAGGGAGACGCCGACGAGGCCGCCGTCGCGCTCCAGGACCAGGTAGGCGCGCTCCGGCGCCCCCGGATCGCGCCAGCCCAGGAAGTCGAGATCGTCCCAAGGGGATCGGGCCAGCTCACGTGGCAGGTTCAGCCGCCGGGCCTCTCCCTTGGAGCAGTTGACGAAGGACGCGCGGATGTCCTGCTCGGTGATGGTCTTCACGGCTCTCTCCTCGTACGAACCTAATCTGGCCAAAGTGGAGCCTAAGGGTCCTAGGTTCGCTGGGACAACCGGATTTTCCGCGTACCGGCTCACAAGGTGGTCGGACGCACCGGGCGGCCGCGCACGCCGGGGTCGGCGGCGAAGAGCGCGCCCGCGTCGGGCTGCTCGGCGCGGTCCACGCCGAGCGCCGAGGTGGTGATGAACAGCCGGTCGAGGTCCGCGCCGCCGAACGTGACCGCCGTGACCTTGCGCACGGGCAGGTCGATGACCGCGTCGAGCCGCCCCTGCGGGGTGTATCTGCGTACCGCCCCGCCCTGCCACAGCGCCACCCACACCCCGCCCTCGGCGTCGACCGTCAGCCCGTCGGGGGCGCCGTGCTCCGGCTCGACGCTCACGAACGGGCGGCGGCCGGTCAGCCCGCCCTCCGGCTCGTAGTCGAGCACGTCGATGCGGCCGGTCTCGGTGTCGGCGTAGTAGGCGAGGGCGCCGTCCGGGCTGAAGTCGAAGCCGTTGGAGATCGTCACCTCCGGCAGCACCACGCGCAGGCTCCCGTCCTGCTCCGCCACGTAGAACGACCCGCGCCCGCGTCCGGCGTCGTAGGCCATGCTGCCGATGTAGAAGCGGCCGTCGGGGTCGCAGCCGCCCTCGTTCATCCGGATCGCCGGGTCGCTCCACGCCTCGCCCAGGGAGCGCAGCGGGGCGTCGAGGTCGTCGGAGCCGGACAGCAGCAGCTCGCGCTCGGATGCGACCAGATAGCCGCCCGACGCGCGCGGCCGTACGACGGCGGCCACCGCGCCTACGTGGCGGCGGCGTACCGCGCCGTCGGCGTCCAGCGCCAGCACGTCGCCCGCCAGCATGTCCACCCACCGCAGCCCGCCCCAGCGGCTGGACCACACGGGCCCCTCGCCGTGCTGGGCGACGGGGTCGGTCACGGTGTACGGGGCGATGGTCATGCCGGGCTCCTCGGCGATCACGGGGGATGTGTACGGTTCCCGACCCTATTGACATCCCCATGGCCGCGGAACCGGCGGCATCCGATCGAGCCGCGGAACCGGCGGCATCCGAGTCGGCCGCGGACCCGGCGGCATCCAATCGGGCCGCGGACCCGGCGGCCTCCGGTACGTCAATACGCGACGGTGAACCTGACCCGGTGGTGGCGCGGCCGTTCCGCCTCGTCGAGCAGCGCGACCGCGAAGTCCTCCATCGAGATCGCCGACCGCCCGGCCGCGTCGACCAGCAGCTCGTCGGCCCCGATCCGGTACGTTCCGGTGCGCTCCCCCGGTTCGAGCAGTGCGGGCGGGCTCAGGTAGGCCCAGTCCACGCCCTGCTCGGCCCGGCAGGCGTCGAGTTGCGCGTTGCAGGCCAGCGCGATGGGCCGCCACGCGGGCGGGAAGTCCGGGGTGTCGACGACGGTGAGCCCGCCGCCGCCCGGCACGGTCAGCCCGGCCGCGCCGCCGACGAGCAGCAGCCGCACGCCGGTCCCCGCCAGCCCGGCCAGTAGCGCTTCGGCGGTCGTGACCAGGTCGTTCTCATGGCCGGGCGGCGGCCGGGTGGCGCTGATGACGAGGTCCTGCCCGGCGCTGAGCGCGGCCACGTCCCCGATGTCGGAGGCGTCGCCGGCGCGGGCGTGCGCGGCGGGGTGCAGCAGGGGGAAGCGGGCGGGGTCGCGGACGACGGCGGTGACGTCGTGGCCGCGCGAGAGGGCCTCGGCCACCACTCGGCCGCCGACGGCTCCGGCGGCGCCGAAAACGGTGATGCGCATGATGGTCAGGACCCCTTGCCGATCAGAACGGGGGCCGGGCCCGGGAGCGGGCGGGGCCTGGGCTGGAGCTGGGCGGTCACCAGGGCCGCCAGGACGACGAACGCGCCCAGCCCCTGGGCGGCTGTGAGCTCCTGCCCGAGTACGAGCCAGCCGAGCGCGGTGGCGACCACGGGACTGAGCAGGCCGAGGAAGGTGACCTTGGTCGCCGACAGCTCCCGCAGGCCCCTGAACCACAGCGCGTAGGCGAGGGCTGAGCCGATGACGGTGAGGTACGCGTACCCGGCGAGGTTGGCGCTGGTCAGCGCGGCCGGCGGAGGCCCTTCGACGAGGAAGGCGACGGGGAGCAGCACCAGGCCGCCGGCCACGAGCTGCCAGCCCGTGGTGGCCAGCAGCGGCGCGGGCGACTGCCAGCGCTTGCTCAGGACGACTCCCGCGGCCATGACCACGGCTCCGCCGAGCGCCGCCGCCACGCCGAGTCCGTCCAGCCGCGCGTCGGCCCGCAGGACGAGCAGGCTGACCCCGGCCACGCCCGCCACGGCGGCCAGCGTGGTGCGCAGGGTCAGGCGTTCACCCAGGAGCCCGGCCGACAGCATGGCGACCAGGAGGGGCTGGATGGCGCCGACGGTCGCGGCCACCCCGCCGGGCAGCCGGTAGGCCCCCACGAACAGCAGCGCGAAGAACACCCCGATGTTCAACGCGCCGAGCACGAGCGCGCGCCACCACCAGATGCCCTTCGGCAGGCGGCGGGTGATGGCCACGAGGAGCAGCCCGGCGGGCAGGGCCCGGATCACCGCGGCCAGCAGGGGGCGGCCGGGCGGGAGCAGTTCGGTGGTGACGAGGTAGGTGGTCCCCCAGATGGCGGGGGTCAGCGCGGTCACAAGTATCATTCGATTGCTTAGCACTAAGACAAAGTATCTCAGCGCTAAGCGACTGCGCCAGGTGATTTACCTCACCGCTAAGACATCGCTAGGCTGGGGCGGTGGCAGATCACGTCGACCTCATCCTCAAGCAGTGGCACGCTCAGCGTCCTGACCTGGACGTCTCTCCCATGGCGGTGATCGGGCGGCTGTCCAGGCTGAAGCAGTTGATCGATGCCGAGCTCCGGAAGACGTTCGCCTCGCACGGGCTGGATCCGGCGTCGTTCGACGTGCTGGCCACGTTGCGCCGCAGCGATCCGCCGCACCGGCTGACGCCCGCCGAGCTGATGCGGGCCTCCATGATCACCTCGGGAGCGGTCACGCAGCGGCTCGACCGCCTGGAGGCGCGGGGGCTGGTGCGGCGTGCGCCGAGCGAGTCCGACGGGCGCGGCGTCGTGGTGACCCTCACCGACGAGGGGCGGGCGCTGATCGACCGGGCGCTGCCCGATCACGTTCAGGCCGAGGATCGGGTGCTGGCCGCGCTCAGCGCGACCCAGCGCGACGGGCTGGCCGGCACACTGCGGGACCTTCTGGAGTCGCTCGGCGACACCACAGACCCAGCGTGACCTCCGAGCCCCGGACCTCGGACACCCGACCTCGGACACCCGACCTCGGACACCCGGCCTTGGGACGCCAGCCGAAGGCCGGGCATCGGGCGGAGGTCAGGCGTCGGCGGAGAGTCAGCGGCGGCGGGGGCGGCGGCCGGTGCCTCCCGGTTTGCCCCGGGTGCCCGCGCCAGGGGCCGGGCGGCGGTCGCGGGGCTCGGGGAGGGCGGCCCAGTGCGGCGGGCGGGTCAGGGTGGCGGGGATCCGGGTGGCGGCGTCGCCCCGGGCCGCGTTCACCTGGGCCTGGGTGAGGAAGATGGCGTCGGTCAGGTCGGCGCCCGCGAGCTCCGCTCCCCTGAGGTCGGCCCCGATCAGGTCAGCGCGCCGCAGGTCGGCGCCCCTCAGGTCGGCCCCGATCAGGTACGCCCCGCGCAGGTTGGCCGCCCGCAGGTCGGCGCCCTTGAGCTTGGCGCCGATGAGGTCCGCGCCGCGCCGGTCCTTGCCCTTGTCACCGGCCCTGACCAGCTCGCTCGTACGCAGCAGCAGCACGTTGACCTCGGCCCGGTGCGCCCCGACGTCCAGCTTCTCCAGCACGTCGGCGCTCTCGCGGCTCAGGCACTCGGTCTCGTCGAGGGCGTGGCGCAGCTCGGCGTGCACGGGCTCGGCGGGCTCCAGCGTCAGCGCCTCGGCCAGATACCACAGCAGCTCGTGCAGCTGCCGCATGACCGGGAACACGGCGTACATCTGCCTGGCCGTGCCCGGCGCCTGCCGCCAGCTCGTGCCCTCGAACGTGACCTGCGAGACCTTCTGACCGGCCCCGAAGCAGTCGAACACGGTGCAGCCGGGAAAGCCGCGCGGCCTGAGCTGCTGGTGGATGGAGCAGCGGAAGTCTTCGCGCAGGTTGTCGCAGGGCTGCCCGGCGGCCTTGTCCACCGCGAAGTCGGCCGAGGCCGCGAACGGCAGCGCGACGCAGCACAGCCCGAAGCAGCTCTCACAGTCGGCGGCCAGGCCGAGCTCGCGCGGGTTCGTTCCGGGCAACGCGCTGGTCTCCTCGCAGGCGGCGGACGGGTCGAGTCAAGGGTACTCAAGGATGGACGTACGGCGTCGTCGTGGTGAGGGGCGCGAACCCCAGCCGCAGCAGGATCGGCCGGCTCTGGCTGGAGGCGTCGACCTGGAGGTAGTCGTAGCCGCGCGCGGCCGCCTCGCGGGCCCGGTAGGCGACCAGCGCACGATAGACGCCCCGCCCGCGCCATTCCGGCACGGTGCCGCCGCCCCACAGGCTCGCGAACCGGGTGCCGGGGTGCATGTCCATGCGGGCCGCGCTGATCGGCACGTCGCCGGCCATGGCGAGGACGGCGATCGCGGTGCCGGCGGCGAGCTGGTCGAGCAGCCGCCGCCTGACCTGCTCCCGCGCCACACCCTGCGCGGGCGCCGCCTGCTGCGCCGGCGCCATCCCGTGCGCAGATGCCGCCTGTTCCGCCGCCGCGATCCCGTGTGCGGATGCCGCCGTGTTCGTTTCCGTGGCGGGGTCGGTGGGCTCAGGGTCTGTGGCGAAGGCGCGTTCGTGGACGGCGGCCACCAGGTCGGCGCCCTCCTCGCCGGTGACCGGAACCAGGCGGACGCCTTCCGGAGCACCGCCGGCGCTCGCGTCCAGACCGGCGACCTCGGCGATCATCACCGTCTCCACGGGCTCGGCGGTGAAACCGGCCGCGAGGAGGCGGCGGTCGAGGTCGGCGGGCTGGTCATGCGCGTACAGCTTCCACTCGAAGGCCCGCCCCAGCCCGCCGAAGTACCGGACCTGCTCGGCGATCGCCCCGTCCGCGCCGCCGGGGTCGAGCTCGGACCAGAGGACGCCGTTCCAGCCGTGCTCGGGCCCCACCTGCCGCACCACGCCGCCCGCCCGCTCGACCCTGGCTCCCGGCGCGTCGGGAGCGGCCTCACGCCGCAACTGCCGGTCGAACGCGGCCAGCACCTCATCACGAATCATCCGGCCACCTCAGCACTCACGCCCCGCCGAGGCAACCGGATTACCGAGCCCGCACGCCGGCCTGGGCCGCGCCTCGGGCGTCAGCCGCCGAAGCGCCGCTGCCTGGCGGCGAAGCTGCGCAGCGCCCGCAGGAAGTCGATCTCGCGGAAGGCCGGCCAGTACGCCTCGCAGAAGTACAGCTCGGAGTAGGCCGACTGCCAGAGCAGGAAGTTCGACATGCGTTGCTCACCGCTCGTGCGGATCACCAGGTCGGGGTCGGGCTGCCCGGCGGTGTACAGGTGGCGGGCGATGTCGTCCACGCTGAGGGTCGCGGCCAGGTCCCGCATCGACTCGCCCGCCTCGGCCCGCTCGTACAGGAGCTCCCGCAGGGCGTCGATCACCTCCTGGCGGCCGCCGTACCCGATGGCCAGCGTCAGGTGGAAGCCGGTGTCGCACGTACGGGTCGCCTCGACGGCGCTCTTGAGCGCCCGCGCGGTGGAGTCGGGCAGCATGTCGAGCAGCCCGGCCACGTGCATCCGCCAGCGGGCGTCCGGCCGGTCGAACCGGTCGGCGACCATCTGCTCGATCACCCGGAGCAGGTAGGCCACCTCCTCGTCCCCGCGCCGCTGCAGGTTCTCCGTCGAGCACAGGAACACGGTCAGGTGATCGATGCCCAGTCCCTCGCACCACGTCAGGACGTGTGAGATGTGGTCCGCGCCGTATTTGTGGCCGATGCTGGGGTTCGCCATACCCTGCTGCCTGGCCCAGCGCCGGTTGCCGTCGATGATCAGGCCTACGTGGCGCGGCAGCGGGCCCGCCATGACCTGACGGCGCAGGCGCCGGGCGTATAGAGCGTGAAGGAGGTCAGTCGTCTGCACCCACCCAGAATGACGCGCCGCGGACCCGGAATCCGATCTTTCCGGATTCTCGGGGCAGAGATGCGAGAGATTGTCGGGATTGATGATGGTGTGGCCGTACCGCACGTGCTCGCCGGCCGGCCCGGTGGCTCACTGCTCCGTCACCGCCAGCTTGGCCCCTAGCGCGACGAACGCCGCCCCAAACCCGCGCCGCATCCAGGTCAGCACCTTCGGCCGGGAGATCACGTGGTTACGTACGGCGGCGGCGAACAGCCCGTACCCGACGAAGACCACGAACGTCAGCAGCATGAACACAGCGCTCAGTTCCAGCATGCGCAGCACCGCGGACGGCTCGCCGGCGCTCACGAACTGCGGCAGGAACGCGAAGAAGAAGATCGACAGCTTCGGGTTGAGTATGTTGATCAGCACCCCGTCGGCGATCACCCTGCCCGCAGGACGCGGGGCCGTCTCCTGGTCCACGCTGAGCGCCCCGCGCTCGCGCAGCGTGCTCCAGGCCATGTAGAGCAGGTACGCCACGCCCGCGTACTTGATGACCTGGAAGGCGACCGCGCTGGTGTGCAGGAGGGCGGCCAGTCCCGTCACGGCGGCCGCCATGTGGGGCACGATGCCGAGCGTGCAGCCGAACGCGGCCACGACCCCGGCCCGCCCGCCGCGCGACAGGGCGGCGGCCAGCGTGTAGAGCACGCCGGTGCCCGGGGTGATGACGATCACGAGCGAGGTCAGCAGGAACTCGATGCTCACGGGCCGGGCCCTTCAGGAGGCGGGGAGTGGTGCGTGCCAGCACCCAACCACTCCCCGGCCTTCTATGTCAATACAGATTGATTTTAGTCGGCCGGCGACCACCCGTCTCCCCAGCCCGCGTCCCTGGCGCGGCGGTAGAGGTCACCCTGGCGCTTGGAGACGGTCACGTCGCGGACCTCCCTGTCGCCGGTGCACAGCCGCAGCGCCACCACGCCCTTGCGTTTCTGCGGATGGCGCAGGACCCGGCCGCCGGCGCGCGGCCACCCGCCGGTCGTGGCGGCCACGTAGGAGAACTTCTCGTCCTCGAAGCTGAGCGTGCCCGCCTTGATCCGCCGGTGCAGGGAGGTTCTGGGGAGCCTGACGGAGAAGTGGCACCAGTCGCGTCCTGGCGCGATCGGGCATCGGCCGTCGTGGGGGCAGGGGGCGACGATCGTCATTCCCTGCCCGGTCAGGACCTCGCGTGCCGCGGCGATGGTGGCGTAGCCCGCGGGGGTGCCGGGCTCGATGATGAGCACCATCGCGGCGTCGGCGGCCAGCCATCGTACGACGTCCTGGCGGTCCTTCTGGGGGAGCTCGTTGAGTGCGTACGACATGGTCACCAGGTCGGCGGCGGGCCGGTCGAGACCGGGGCGGACGGACGCCTGCCGCCAGGCGGTGCCGCGGAGCGCCTCGGACGTGCGGGCCAGGCGTTTGCCGAGGTCGATGATGTGCGGGTCGTGTTCGATGACGGTGGCCTGTTCGAGCGACGGCCAGATCTCGCGGGCCGCCCAGATCGCCGCCCCGGTGCCGCCGCCGACGTCGAGCTGGGTTCTCGGCCGGAACCCCGAGGCCGTTGCGGCGGCCTGGCGCATGGCCGTGGCGGCGGCCGCGTAGGTGGCGGGCATGCGATAGGCCGCGTAGGCGGCGATGTCGGCCTTGGAGCGCAGGTGCGTCTGGCCGGTGGTGGCGGCCGGCGTGCGGTAGCGCTCGGTGAGGCGGGCGACCGAGTCGGACAGCTCCTGGAGCGAGTGGCGGGCCAGGGCGTGGTCGAGAGCGGTTCCGAGTTCGTCGGGAAGCATGGATGGTCTCACCTGATGGAAGCGTGCTGGTCGATGGGGGACGCGGTTCGTAGAGCGATGGCACAGGCGTTGCTCGCATGGCGGGCCGCGATGTGGCGGGGTCGGCGGGTGTGCCCGCGTGGGCGGCCGGGGTGCGGCGAGGTCGGCGGGTGTGCCCGCGTGGGCGGCCGGGGTGCGGCGAGGTCGGCGGTCACGCGGTGCCGGCCTGGGCGAGCGGGCGCCAGGCGACGACCGCGATGGCGACCATCACAACGGCGGCCATCCAGTACGGCGCGGTGATCGTCCACGCCTTGGCGAGCAGGCCGCCCAGCAGCGACCCGACGGCCGCGCCCCCGACGTCGAACAGCGCGCTCACGCTCCCGACCCGCCCCAGCAGCCCGCCGGGCACGACCTGCTGCCTGAGCGTCGCCGCGATGACGCCCCACACCATCGTGTGGACGCCGAAGACGACCAGCACCGCCGCCGCGACGAGAGGCACGGTGGTGGCGGCCAGCGCGGCATGGGTCGCGGCCTCGACGAGGAGTCCGGCCCGCAGCAGCGCCGCCGCCCCGAACCTGGCCTGCAACCGCGCCGCGACCCCCGTGCCCACCAGGCCGCCGACGCCGAACGTGGTCAGCAACACCCCGTACCCGACCTCGGACAGCCCCAGCCGCTGACGGGCGTAGAGCACGAAGACCGCGAACGCCGCGCAGAACACGACGTTCGCCAGCCCCATGCTGAGCGCCAGCGTGCGCATCAGCGGGTGCCGCCACAGCCAGCGCACCCCGTCCGCGATCTCGGCGCGCAGCCCGCCCGGCGCCCGCTCGTACGGCTGCGCGGGCACCGGGCGCACGGTCGCCACCAGCGCGGCGGCCACGGCGAACGACACCGCGTCCACCCCGAAAGGCAGCGCCGCGGCCACCGCGAACAGCCCCGCGCCCAGGGGCTTGGCCAGGAACTGGTTGGCGACGGTGAACGTGGCCATCAGCCGCGCGTTGGCGGCGGCGAGCCGCTCGGGCGGCACGATGGCGGGCAGGAGCGCCGCCGAGGCCGTGTCGGCCAGCGTCTCCCCCACGCCGAGCAGGAAGAACGCCAGATAGATGACCGGAATGCCGGTCGTGCCCGTCGCCACCGAGACGGCCAGCGCGCCGAGCACCAGGCCACGCAGCAGGTTGACCACCACGATCAGCTTGCGCCGGTCGAGCCGATCCACGTACGCGCCGCTGATCAGCGAGAACAGCAGCCATGGCAACCGCTGCGCGAACGCGGCGCCGGCCACCAGCGCGGGATCGGCGGTGAGTGAGGCGACCAGGAGCGGCCCGGCCGCCATGGTGATGCCGTCACCGATGTTGGACACCGCCGAAGCGGTCCACAGCTTGGAGAAGTCCGCGCCAAGGCGCGCGGACATGGAGGCATGCAAAAGAGCTCCTCGGACGGAAGAGGAAACGGTCGTTTACGCGAGCGACCGCTTCAGACGAGGAGCATCGCCCGCCGGCACGAACCCGACGGCGATCGACTCAGCGCGTGCAGCGCCCTCGCCATGAAGCGGCGACGGTGACCTTGCCGAGGCGCATGCGAACCCCTAACTTCCGCCCGATATCAACCGAGGACATTATTCAGCATGCGGCACAGACCAGCACACGACCACCGGTTATACCGCCCCCACCCCACCAGCTCGGGCCACCCCACCCACGAAGGGCGCCCCGCTTACCCAGAAGGACACTGTCGGCGAGCCCGGCATCCAGGAGGTGTCCGGCTTGCTCGCGGCAGGCATCCCGGCTGCGCGGCTCATCGACCTGCCGAAACGGGCCACCTCCCGCCGCTGGAACGCCCCGCCGAGGTGACCGCCGCCCTGACCACGTTCCTGGCGGACACCCTCACCCCTTGACGCACCACCGCAGATACCGAGCCCAGGAACCCGCTCCTGACGCACCACCCCAGGAACCCAGCCCAGGAACCCGCTTGTGGCACACCCCCTCGGGCACCGAGCCCAGGAACCCGCTCCTGACCGAGCGCGCAACTCGCGCCATGCTCGTGCCTCCACCCGCCCCAGGCATGCACCCGCCGACCTGACGACCCCCGGTGCGAGGAGCCCGGTGCAAGGAGCCGACCCCGGAGCGTGGAGCCGACCCCGGAGCGTGGAGCCGACCTCGGAGTGAAGAGCCGAGCCGAGCACGCGATCTGAGCATCGGGACTAAGAACCCGGCAGAGCATGCGGACTTAAGAACCGGGGCTGAGCGCGCGAACTCAAGAACCCGGCTGGAGAGCCGAGTCGAGACCCGGGGCTTCCAGGGGATCCGCTACGTCCGGAGACCGGTCTCGCGCTCCGGGGAAAACCAGATCCGCCCGCTCAGCGAAGTGTCCTCGGTCAGGATCCCGTCGATGACCCCTGCCAGCAGCTCCCGGTGCTCCGGCGGCAGCCCGCCCGCCAGCGTCTCCAGCCGCTCCGCGACCCCGTCGTGCGCCTGCACCGCGATCCGCGCCCCGTCGCAGGTCAGCTCGATCAGGCAGGCCCGCCGGTCACGGGCGTCCCGGATGCGGACCACGAGGCCCCGCTTCTCGGCCCGGTCCACGAGGCCGGTCAGGCTGGACTTCTCCAGGTGCAGCGAACGCGTCAGCTCCGTCATCCCGACCGGCCCGCCCATCAGCAGGCACAGCAACTGGGCCTGCTGCGGCGTCAGGTCGTGCTCCCGGCTGACGTCCCCGAACACCGCCTGCACCAGGTGCGCCAGGCGTACGAGCGCCTCGGTGAACCCCAGGACCGGCTCTTTCGTCGTGACCACGGCTCAGAGTCTAGTTGACAATGGTTTGCGATACGAACTAATTTCCTCATTGTACGCAATGGTTCGCTACACCAACTAATGCAGGCGTCTCCGGCGGCGAACGGCACAACCAAGGAGCCAACCCCCATGCCCGACTACGGCCACGACCTCCTCTTCAGCGCCAACCTGGTGCCGCACGCCCAGCAGGCTGACACCGTCGTAGCCCTCGCCCAGCTCGCCGAACGCGCCGGACTCGATCTCGTCACCTTCCAGGACCACCCGTACCAGCCCGCCTTCCTCGACACGTGGACCCTGCTCAGCTACGTGGCCGCGAGCACGGAGACGATCCGGCTGGCGGGCAACGTTCACCCGCTGCCGCTGCGCCCGCCCGCCATGCTCGCCCAGGCCGCCGCCAGCCTCGACATCCTCAGTCACGGCCGCTTCGAGCTCGCTCTCGGCACCGGCGGTTTCTGGGACGCCATCGCCTCCATCGGCGGCCCCCGCCTGACTCCCGGCCAGGCCGTGGACGCACTCGAGGAAGGCATCCCGATCATCCGGGCAGCCTGGGACACCGGCACACCCGGCGGCATTCAGCACCACGGGGAGCATTACCGGATCGACGGCGCCAAGCGCGGCCCGAGGCCGGCACACGACATCGGCATCTGGCTCGGCGCGTACAAGCCCCGCATGCTCCGCCTCACCGGCCGGCTCGCGGACGGCTGGCTCCCCTCCCTTCCCTACCTCCGGAGCACCGACAAGATCGGCGAAGGCAACGCCATCATCGACGAGGCCGCCACCGAGGCGGGCCGCTCCCCCGAGGACATCCGCCGCCTGCTCAACCTCGGTGCGGAGCTGCCCCCCGCGCAGCTCGCGGAGCTCGCCCTCACGCATGGCATCAGCGTCTTCACCCTCATGGCCGACGATCCCGCCGTGATGCAGCGCTTCGCCCTGGAAACGGCCCCGGCCGTACGCGAACTCGTCGCCGCCGAACGCGACAGGGCCCGTGCCGCGACCGCTCAAGCCACGACTTCACAACCCGCGACCGCTCAAGTCACGACCGCTCAAGTCACGAGCTCACACGCTACGAGCTCACACGTCACCGCGGCGGAAGCCACCGCGGAAGCCCCCATGAAAACCACCGCGGAAGCCCCCAGGGAAACCACCGCGGAAGCCCCCAGGGAAACCACCGCTCCGGACGCCCCCGCCACCTCCTCCCAAGCCGCTTCCGGTCAAGCCGCCAGCTGGCAGACCGGCGGCAGGGCGGCAGCACCGCGGAGCGCCGTGGCACAGGGCACTCCGCTGGCCGCCGTTCCGACGCCGGATGACGGTGTGCGCCTCACCGATGCCCGCGTCTGGGACGAGAGCACCCGCCCTGCCGGCCCCCGCCCCGATTCCGAACGGCGCTACACCCCTCGGGAACAGGCCGACGGCCGCCACCTCATCGACGTCCACGACCACCTGCGCGGCGAGCTCGCCCAGCTACGCGACCTCGTCGACCAGGTCGCCGCCGGCACACTCGACGCGAGCGCCGCCCGCTCCCACATCAACACCATGACCATGCGCCAGAACAACTGGACCCTCAGCGCCTACTGCGAGTCCTACTGCCGGCTCGTCACCATGCACCACTCCGGCGAGGACGCCGTCGTCTTCCCCCGCCTGCGCCGCGCCGAGCCCGAGCTCGCCCCCGTGCTCGACCGCCTCGCGGAGGAACACCAAGCCATCCACAAAATCATCGAACGCATCGATCGCGCTCTCGTCGCCTTCGTCACCGACCCTGGCGGCCTCGACCACCTGCGCACCACCGTAGACCTGCTCACCGACAGTTTGCTGTCCCACCTGTCGTACGAGGAACACGAGCTCGTCGAGCCCCTGGCCAGGCACGGCCTCTGAGCCCGGCGCCCGGCCACCGGACCGCCCAGCGCGCGCCGCCCGAAGCCCACCGCTCCAAGGCGCGCGGCCTCCGGGCAGGGCGTCGCGCCGAGCCACCACGCCTGGGACGGAAGCGGGTGCGGAGCGGGTTGGAGCCGGTTGGGCTTCGCCGCGCCGGACGGCAACGAGGGCCGCTTTCTTTGGGACTGCTTGTGAAGGGGCTGCCGTGATCGTTCCTGGGGGTCTGTACGTGAGGACGCCACGGCAGCCGCGATCGTTCCTATGGGACTGCGTGAGGACTCCGCCGCTGCCATGATCACCGGCAGCCCGTGTCCGCGGCCACGTGTCACCGGGATCCTGGCCACGTACGACTAGCCCACGGGACGCCGCCGGGACGGAAAGGCGTGGCGGCGCGCCACGATCACGATCGTCAGGGCCACCGCCACCAGCGGAAGCGTCGTCCACGGCAGCGCCCCCGCCCCGGCGCCCTCCAGCACCACCCCACCGGCCAGCGACCCCGCCGCGATGCCCGCGTTGTACACCGTGGTCTGCATGGACGTGGCCACATCCGCGCTTTCCTGCCCCGACGCGTTCACCAGGGCCGTCTGCAGCAGCGTCGGCACCCCGCCGAAGGCCGCTCCCCAGGCGGCCACCGCCAGCAGCAGAACCGCCGGCCCACCGGACGTTGAACCGGCAGCCGTTCCGCCCGGCCCCGCCAGCACTCCCAGAACGGTCATCGCGCCGGCCACCATCGCCAGAACCACCACGAGCGACACCCGCAGGAACCGGTCGATCACCGCCCCGATCACCCAGATCCCCGCCACCGTCCCCACCCCGAACACGAGCAGCACCACACTCGTCCGCACACCCCCCGACAGCTCCACGAACGCCGCCACATACGTGTACATCGCCTGATGTCCCACCAGCACCAGCAACGTCACCCCCAGCACCGTACGGATGCCGGGAATGACCGCCACCCTCCGCAACGGCACCCGCGCCGCGGCCGCCTCGCCGGGGAAGTTCGGCACCTTCCACAGCACCCACCCCACCAGGACGACCGGCACGACGGCCAGCCCGCCGAACGCGGCCCGCCACCCGAACGCCGACGCCAGCGCCGCCCCCGCCGGGATCCCCGCGCACAGCGCCACCGTGATCCCCGCCGACACGATCGCGATCGCCCGCCCGCGCCGCTCGGCCGGCACCATCCGCGCGGCGTACCCGACCAGCATCGCCCACAGGATCCCGCCCATGACCCCGGCCAGCACCCGCGCCCCGAAGGTCACCGCGTACGAGGACGACAACGCCGTCACCCCGTTGCAGACCGCGAACCCCGTCAGCGCCCCCACCAGCACCGGCCGCCGGGCCAGCCCGCGCAGCAGCGCCGTCAGCGGGATCGCCGCCAGGAACGACGCCACCGCGTACCCCGTCACCAGGAACCCCACCTGCGCCGGCGACACCTCCAACGCCGCGCCGAGCTGCGGCAGCAACCCTGCCGGCAGCAGCTCCGTCATGACCGCCGCGAACGCCGCCGTGAACAGCGCCAGCAGCCCCGACCACGGCATTCTCCCGACGCGAGGCGCGCAGGTCATCGTCACATCAGACATGTCGAATATGCTGAAACCTTCACATCAATGTGAAGGCAAATCCACACGATCGGGGTACGCCATGAGGATCGGCGAGCTGTCCCAGCGCACCGGCGTCCCCACCAGAATGCTGCGCTACTACGAGGAACAGGACCTCCTCCACCCCGAACGTGCCGGCAACGGTTACCGCCATTACCCGGACGCGGCCGTCCACCGCGTTCAGCAGATCCGCGGCCTGCTCGACTCCGGTCTCACCACGGAGATCATCCGCCGCATCCTGCCGTTCCTCGACAAACCCGACGAGATCCACCTCCACCCGCAGTGCCTCACCCCTGAGCTCGCCGACCTGCTCAAGGCCGAGGCCACGCGCCTTCACCAGCGCATCGAGTGCCTTTCGCGCAACCGCGACGCGATCCACGCCTATCTCGCCGCCGTGGAGGCCTCTTCCCGGTGATCTGGTCCGGCCGGCCATCGGCCTGCTGGAATGGACCTCATGCGAACGCTGGCGGATCTGCTCGACGAGGCCCAGCGCGGCCGGCTCCCCGAAGCGGACGGCGGCCTGACGGTCCTGCCGCAGCCGTCGCCCCGCGACCTGGGAGTGATCGCCTTCACCGCCCACACGGTCGTGTTCGCCGACCTCGACCCGGTCTGGATCCGCGATCGGCTCCCGCCCGGCGACCTGTCCGCCCCGCTCTGCCCGCCGTTCCTGTCGGCGCTCGGGCGCTGGGCCGGGCGCCAGGTCGGAAACATCGACCTGCTCCTGCTGGCCGAGCCGCTGGCCGGCCCGCCGCCTGCTCCTCTGGAGGAGCTCACCGCCGGCGATCATCCACGGGTGGCGCGGGCCCGCCGCTACCGCGACGACGTACGCGTGTGGACGTCCCAGGACGGCGGCCTGCTCGTCGTCGGGCGCGGCGTGGCCGGGCGGTGGGAGGCCGCGGTCGAGGTCGAGCCCGACCATCGCGGCCGCGGGCTGGGCCGGGCCCTGGCCGCCTCTGCCAGGCACCTGGCGCCGGGGCCCGTCTGGGCACAGGTCGCCCCAGGGAACGCGGCCAGCGTCCGCGCCTTCCTCGCGGCGGGATACCGGCCCATCGGCGCCGAAGCGCTCCTCCCCGCGCCGACCGGCTGACCCGGCCGCGCGGAGGCGGGCGGGCGGAGGCGGGCGGGCGGAGGCGGGCGGGCGACACTGAGTCGCAGGGCCGCCCTCTCGCGGACGTACTTTCTAGCCGGGTGGTTGTCTGTCCGGGGCGGTCCCGTTCGTCGGTGCAACGTCAGGAGCTCCAGGAAGGAACAGCCATGCACCGACCCTCACGGTGTCGGTCCGCGCAGTGTTGAGCGGGAGGCTGCGGATCTCGCCGCGCTGATCGACCACGCGGGTGGCACGGCGTTCGTGTTCGGCCACTCCTCCGGCGCGATCCTGGCCCTTGAGGCGAGCCTGCGCGAGCAGGGGGCCGGGAGGGCCGTGAAGCTGGCGCTGTTCGAGCCGCCGCCCGTAGGGGACGCCGCGTCCGCCGATCTGGTCAAGCAGCTCGACGAGCTGGTGCGGGCCGGCGAGCGGGGGTGCGGCGGTCGAGGCGTTCCAGACCGCGATCGGCATCCCGCCCGAGATGGTGGCGGGCATGCGCACCTCGCCGTTCCGCGCCGCGCTCGAGGCGATCGCGCCCACCCTCGTGTACGACACCACGCTCGCGAGCTCGGCCGCCCTCACCCGGTACGCCGCCGTCACCGTGCCCACGCTGGTCGTCGACAGCATGTCCAGCCCGGAGGCGCTGCGCACGGCCGCCGCGGACATGGCGAGGACCGTACCGGATGCCCGGCATCGCAGCTTCCCGGCCGCGCGGACGACGTCGATCCGGGGACGCCGGCCCCGGTGCTGGCGGAGTTCTTCGTCGAAAAGGGTTGAGGCCGGCCAGGGCGACCGCAGCGGGCCGAACCGGGTTGAGGCGGCTGTACGGCCGCGACCGGTGACACCTGCGAGTTTGCCGGTCAACGGCCCCCTGTTGGGCGAAACCGGGCGTGGCGCTGCGCGAATACCACAAGATCGCTACGTAGAGTGATGGCCGATGTCACTTCGTGATAACAGGGGGAGATCATGAAAGGTAGCCTCATCGCCGCCGGCGGTGCGCTGCTCGCCGCGGCCGTGCTGTTCGGGACCGCCGGCACCGCTGCCGCCGACACCTGGACCGACTGGAACCACCAGTACCCGGACCACTGCGGCCTCGGGGTGAACGAAGACACGACCTACCACCACGTCACCCACCACGGCGTGTTCGCCGGGACCCGCGACGCCGACGGCTGCAAGGGCGGGGCCGTCTACGGCTGGGGCTGGAACAACGGGCACCAGGACCACGGGCACGACAGCTGGGGCGAGCACCACTGGAAGCACCGCAACTGGCCGACCAGCGGCAACGGCAACTGGGTAGGCCACGGCTTCGGCCCGGGGGTCGGCATCGGCGTCGGTCGCTGACCTCCCGCCCTCGCATCTGTCCCGGTGCCCGCCATGCGGGCGCCGGGACCGGCGCGTTCCCGGGGTGCCATTTTCCCGGGGGCGCCACGTTCCCCGACCGGCACGCTCCGGGGACGCCGCGTTCCCAGGGCGGCTCGTTCCCGGGGCGGCTCGTTCCCCAGGCGGCTCGTTCCCCAGGCGGCTCGTTTCCAGGGCGCCGCTTTCCCAGGACAACGTGCCAGAGGTGGCGTGGCACCCGGGATTCCTTCCCTCGCGGGTTGATCGCTGGATAGCCTGACCCGGTGCGACTCGGCGTGAACGTCCCGAACTTCGGTCCCGGCACCGGCCCCGCTCTCCTGCGGCGATGGGCGCAGACGGTCGAAGGGCTCGGGTTCGACCTGCTGATGGTGTCCGACCACGTGGTGATCACGCCTGACGTGGCCGAGCAGTATCCCGCGCCGTTCTACGAGCCGTTCACCACCCTCGCCTGGCTCGCCGGCGCCACCACCCGGATCGGGCTCGGCACGACGGTGCTGATCGTCCCCTACCGTCACCCCTTGCTCGTGGCCCGGATGGCGGCCAACCTCAACGACCTCAGCGGCGGCCGGCTGGTGCTGGGCGTGGGGATCGGGTGGGCGCGGCAGGAGTTCGAGGCGCTCGGGGTGGCCTACGAGCGGCGCGGCCGGCTGACCGACGACCATCTCGCCGCCATCCGGACGGCCTGGGCCGACGAGCGCGACTACCGTTCAGGCGGCGTGCCGATCTGGGTGGGCGGCGGCAGCGAGGCGGGCCTGCGCAGGGCGGTGCGGTACGGCGACGCGTGGCACCCGCTCAGGAACACCCTCCCCTGGCTGCGTGAGACGTTGACGCGGCTGAAGGAGGTCGCGCGCGAGCACGACCGGCCCCTGCCCGCGTTCGCACCGAGGATTCTGCTGCGCGTCACCGCCGCGCCGGTCACTGGTGCGGACCGGCGCGCAGGTGAGGGGACGATCGACCAGGTGATGGACGATCTGGAGCAGCTTCGCCAACTCGGCGCCGAGACCGTCGTCCTCGACCCGTTCGACCGGGATCCGGCGGAGACGCTGCGTCCGGAGGCGGCCTGGGAGATGCTCGCCACCGTGGCCGCCCACCGCCCACCGCCCTCGCGATAGCGAGCACCCGGCCAGCCGTAACAAGCGACCGGTCGGCGATCGGGCCGTAACGGGTAAGGGGCGCTGATATCCTTATGCCGTAAAGAGTTCACCGGCATGGGGAGTTCCTCGGTGGTCGTCTTCGCGGGTCAGGGTGACGCGCGCCGTTCGATGGCGCTGCTGTGGCGCAGCGGCGCGCCCGGCGAGGTGCGTCCGGGGCCCAAGCCCGGCCTGAGCGTGGATGAGATCGTGGACGCCGCCATCGCCCTGGCCGACAGTGAGGGCATGGCGGCGCTGTCCATGCGCAAGGTCGGCGAACGGCTCGGCCGCACCGGGATGGCGCTCTACACGTACGTCCCGAACAAGGGCGAACTGGTCGACCTGATGTACGACAAGGCCATGGCCGAGCTGCCTTCCGATTACGACCTGAGCGACGGCTGGCGCCCGGCCGTCGCCTCGTGGGCCGAGCAGGCGCTGGCCTGCTACGTACGGCATCCGTGGGTGCTCCAGGTGTCGCAGGCGCGGCCGGTGCTGGGGCCCAACGAGTTCGCGGCGCTGGAGAGCGTGGTCGGCATCCTGCGCGAGACCGGGCTGCGGCCCAGCAGGCTGCGCGGCGTGGTGGCGCTGCTGTTCGATTTCGTACGCGGGGCGGCGAAGACGGTGGCGGAGTCGCGGCTGGCCCCCTCGGCGACCGGGGTGTCGGACGAGGAGTGGTGGCAGGCGCGCTCGTCCCTGCTGGAGGAGGTGGCGCCGGGGTTCGCCGCCCGCTTCCCCATGGTGACCTGGGTGGAGTCGGAGGACGACGAGCCCCGCGCGGACGAGCCGTACCTGGAGCATCGGGTGGGCGAGACGTTCGCGGTCGGCCTCCGCGTGCTGCTCGACGGCATCGAGGCGGCGGCGAAGACCGCCTGACTCCGCCTACGGATGATCCGGCTCCGCCAGGTCCCGCTTGGCGAAGGGCTCAGGCGTGCGCGCCCACGGTGACCGGTCCGATGGTCAGGCGCGGCCGGCCCTCCATCACCTCGCCCACGCGTTCGACCTGCTCGTCGAGCTCACGGAGCTGGGCGGCGGTGAGGTCGCGGAGCGGCTCGACGGTGACGTCGATCTTGCTGCCGGACCGCCGCTGATGCCACACCCCGCTCACGATGCCGTCCACGAGCAGCACCGGGAAGTTCCCCGCCTGGCCGCCGGCCAGCGCCCGCGCCGCCGCCGGCCCCGGGTAGAGCAGCTCACGCGGCCGGCCCGCCACCACATAAGCGTCGAAGTACGGCAGCAGCCGCACTCCCCGCGGCGGCTCCTCGGGCACCGCCGTGTCACCCGCCACCACCCAGGCCCGCTTCCCCTCGAAGAGGACCTCCTCCAGGGCGGCCGACCCGAACGCGGCGGCGGCCCACTTCACCGGCCCGCCGGCCCACTGCGCGAACTGGTCGGGCGTGGCGGGCCCGTACGCGGTCAGATAGCTCGTGACCAGCGCCCCGAGCCCATCGGTCACGGGCGGCGCCTCGGGGGCGGCGGTGTAGGTGACCTTGCGGCCGCGCACCGGCCCGAAGACGAACGCGCCCCGGTGCGCGGCCACCGACATCGCCTGCCGCCAGCGCGGCCACCAGCCCTGGAAGGCGGGCATGACGAGCTCCCCGGCCCACGGCCCGGTGGCGGCGACGACCGCCTCGCTCAGCTCGTCGATCGTCATCTCGGCCGTCGCCAGCACCTCGCGGATGGCGGCCACCACCTGGTCGGTCTGCTCGGGCGTCATCCGCCTGGACGGGGGCGTCGTGTTGTACGCCGCCGGCACCGACGACATCGCGCTCACCCACATCGGCAGGTCGCGCGCGGGCAGGAGGTGCACGGTGCCGCGCGGGCCGTGCGTCTTGACCAGGCTGCGCCCGCCCCACAGCGCCTCGCGCACGTGCGCGCGCGTGACGCCGTCCAGCCGCAGGCCGATGGAGGCCTCCGCGGCCGACATCACCTGGGCGTGCGCCCCGCACATGGCCGCCACGACGCCCTCGGGCCCCTCGGCCGCGCGTCCGGCGCCGAGCCCGGCCCGCTCCAGCCGCCGGGCACTCACCTGCGGCCATGACAGTTCGATCAACGTGTCCTCCTCCGTGGTGTCGCCCCACGATAAAGGGCTATGCGGAAAGGTTGCTTCCGCATGTGATCGCTCTGGAATAACGGATGAAAGCGGATGTAAAGCGATCTTTCATCGGACCCCACTACTCTCACCCGTCATGACCCGCCTCAGTCCCGTCCTCGGGCCGCTCACCCCCCGCCAGCGCTGGCGACGAGCCCGGCTCCAGGCCTACTCCTGGTCCCTCACCGGCGCGTACCGGCTGGGCGCCCTGCATCCCGCCATCTGGCGGCTGGTCGCCCGCGGCTACCACCCCGCGCTCGACCGGGTGGCCGCCAGGCACGCCAGGGTGGCCTGCCAGTTCGCCGCCGTGGACGTCCCCGCCTACCGCGACTTCCTGCGTACGCGCGGCGCCGGGCACGCCAGGAGGCTGGCCGACTTCCCGGAGACGACCAAGCAGAACTACGCCGGGGTGTACGACGAGGAGAGCCGCTGCCAGGAGGGCAGGCTGCACCGGCCGGGCGTGATCGTGGACGAGTCGTCGGGGTCCAGCGGCAAGCCCTACAACTGGGTACGCGGGCCGCGCGAGCTCAAGGGCATCTACCGCAACGCCGCCGGGTACATCGACCTGGTCTTCCCCGGCAGGAAGCTGTTCGTGATCAACGCGTACTCGATGGGCGCGTGGGCCACGGGCACCACCACGGGCACGGCCATGACCAGGATCGCGATGGTCAAGAACACCGGGCCCGACCTGGAGAAGATCGCCGACACGCTGGAGCACTTCGGCCCCGGCTACGACTACGTGGTGGCCGCGTACCCGCCGTTCCTCAAGCATCTGCGCGACCGCCTCGACGAGGCGGGCTTCCCCTGGGCCGACTACCGCGTGCGCGGCATGGTCGGCGGCGAGGGCATGACGGAGGCGCTGCGCGACTACCTGGAGGAGCGGTTCGAGGAGGTCCGCTCCGGCTACGGCGCGAGCGACCTGACGATCGGGATGGGCGCGGA
Organism: Nonomuraea rosea; assembly: GCF_039539705.1. Lineage (NCBI taxonomy): Bacteria > Bacillati > Actinomycetota > Actinomycetes > Streptosporangiales > Streptosporangiaceae > Nonomuraea > Nonomuraea rosea. The sequence goes on from NZ_BAABDQ010000008.1 coordinate 61,660, forward strand.
GAGCGGGTTCAGCGTGCGGCTGCGCAAGCGCCTGGCCGCCGACCAAGGGCTGCGCGACCGGCTGCTCGGGCCGGGCGAGCAGCGGCTGCCGATGATCTTCCACTACAACCCGCTGGAGACGTTCCTGGAGGTGAACGCGGACGGCGAGCTGCTGTGCACCATCAACACCAAGACGTGCCTGCAGCCCAAACTCCGCTACAACGTCGGCGACGAGGCCAGGCTGCACACGCTCGCCGAGGTCAGGCGGGCGCTCGGCGACGAGGCGTACGAAAGCGCGTGGACCGACGAGCGGCTGAACCTGCCGCTGCTGTTCCTGTTCGGCCGCAAGGACTCGACGATCTCCTACATGGGCGCCAACCTCTACCCGCAGGACGTCGAGTACGGCCTCTACCAGGGCAACCCGTACGCCGCCTCGATCAACAGGTTCTGCCTGTCGCTGGAGGAGCTGCCCGGCCTGGAGTACCGCCCGGTGATCAACATCGAGCTGCGCGGCGACGCCGACCGCGAGCTGCTGGCCGAGATCTGCCGCAAGGGCGTCGTCGCCCACCTGAGCGCGGTCTCGCGCGACTTCGCCGAGTCGCTCAAAGAGGACCCGACCGCCGCCGACCTGCGGGTCCAGGTGTACGACCTGGGCGAAGGGCCCTTCGCCGGGCTCACGAAGATGAAGAACGTCTACCTGGTGAAGGACGCATGAGGACCACGGATTTCAGCCAGGCCCCGCCGCAGGGGCAGGCGACGGCGATGTTCGTCGGGGCGACCCGTTACCGGGGGCCGCTGTCGATTCTCACGCTCACGCTGACGTGGTTCCGGATGGTCCGCGACATGAAGCGGATGCGCGGTTATCGCTGGCACAAGGTGTACTGGGAGTTCCCGTTCACGCTCGGGACCCTGGCCTTCTTCGAGGATCGCGACGCGCTGCTGCGGTTCGCGCGCAGCCGGCACCACCGCAAGCTCATGCAGTGGGTGACGGACGGCACGAAGAACGCCACGGCGGGATACATCCGCCTCTACAACGCCGAACCTGAGGGCTACAGCAACGGCGGCTGGCGCGCGGAGGGCGGGCCGATGGCGCACATCGAGACGTTCACGCCCCTGTCCGGCGAGGACGGCGAGGACGGCGCCGGGCCGCGAGTGAGGCGCGGGTGATCGCCGGCTCAGAAAACAGGGCTGAGGGTCGAGCCGGCACCGCGTCCGGGCTGGAGCCGGTCGAGACGCGCCGTGACCTGCGCGACTTCCTCGCGCTGACCGGCCGCGTCTACGCGGGCGAGCCGCGGTTCATCCCGCCGCTGCACTCCCAGGTACGCGCCTGGCACCGCCAGGGCGTCCGCCTCTTCCTGCTCAGGCGGAACGGCCAGGTGGTGGCCAGGACGACGCTGCACACCGACGCCGCGCTCGACGCCAAGCTGGGCCGGGCCACGCAGCTCTTCGGGCTGACCGAGTTCGTGGCGGAGGCGGCGGAGGAGCTGTTCGACGGCATCTGCGCCGCCGGGGCCGCGGGCGGCAGGCAGGCGGTGTTCGGGCCGGTCTCGCTGCTGCCGAACCAGGCGGGCGGCGTCATCACCAGTGGCTTCGGCGAGCGCGGTTTCATCGACAGCGCCTGGAACCATCCCTACTACCCGGCGGCCTACGAGGCGTACGGGTTCGGCCGCCGCTTCGAGTCCGACACCTGGATCTGCCCGGTGCCGGAGGAGCCCGTGTTCGCCTTCGACGACGCGCGCATCGAGGCCGAGCGGCTGCGGGTGCACCGGGGCGACCGTCGGCGGGTCAAGGAGCAGCTGCCCATCCTGCGCGAGATGCTCAACGCCAGCTTCGCGCAGCTCGGCTACTACACCGTGATCTCGGCCGGGCAGCTCGCGGCGCAGACGGACGGGCTGGCGTACCTGCTGGACGAGGCGCTGCTGCTGTACCTGACGAAGGCGGACCGGCCGGTCGCGTTCGTACTCTGCCTGCCCGACATTTCGCGATTTATCGCGAAAATTGGTGGCGATCTGCACCTGCTGCGCCAGCTCCAGCTCCTGGCCACCAGGTCCCGCTACCGCCGCGAGGCGGTGCTCATCATCAAGGGCACGGTGCCGGGCGAGCAGGGGCACGGCTACATGCGGCTGCTCTCCCGCGAGCTGCACGAAGGGCTGCGCGGCGGCGGGTACCACACGCTGCGCAGCACGTACGTCGAGCGCACCAACCCCGGCTCCGCCGCCCAGTACGTCGCGATGGGCGGGCGCCCGCTGCACGGCTACACCTTCTACGGCAAGGATCTCGCGTGAGAGAGCTGCGGGCCCTTGAGCCCGACTTCTGGCGTGCGCCCAGCGCGCACAACACCCAGCCGTGGACGCTCACCTACGCCGACGACGAGGTCGCCGTGGGCTGGGACCCGTCCAGGGCGCTGCCCGTCAGCGATCCCACGGGCCGGGATCTGCGGCTCAGCCTGGGGGCCTTCGTCGAGTGCTGCCTGATCGTGTGCGCGGACGCGGGGCTCCACGTCGGATTCCACCATGATCCCGGACCGCTGCGCGCGGGCTTCCTGCGTGCCGCGGCGCAGCCGTACGAGACGCCCTTCAGCACCGCGGACGTGCGGGCGCGCGGCGCGAACCGCGGCGAGTACCACCCGGGGCGGCTGCCCGCCGAGGTGGCGGAGCGGCTGACCGGGACGCGCAGGCTCGCCTGCCGGGACCTGGAGGATCTGCTGCACGCGGCGGACCTGCGCCAGTTCGGCGACGGGCCGGTGACGCGGGAGCTGCGCCACTGGCTGCGGCTGACCCGGCGTCACCGCCGTTACCTGCTCGACGGGCTCAGCGACCGGGCCCTGGCGCTGAGCAGGGTGGAGGCGGTCGCGCTGCGGGCCTCGCTCGCGCTCTACCCGGCACTGCGCCGCCTGGGCCTGCCCAGGGTGCTGGCCGGGGCCTCGCGGGGGCTGCTGGACTACGACGGGGACGTGCTGGTGCTGGTGGGGCCGGCCGAGGAGGAGCTGGAGACGGGCCGGCTGCTGATGCGGCACTGGCTCACCCTGTCGGGCCTCGGCTACACCACGCATCCGCTCAGCCAGCTCATCGACGACGAACAGACCAGGGCGGCGCTGGCCGGGCTGCTGGGCGTGGCCGACCCGAGCACGCTCCTGCACGTGGCCAGGGTGGGCCGCCCGAAGGCGCCCGCCACGCCGTCGGCCCGGCTGCGCGCCTGACACCCCGTTCGCCTGTCTGCCTCGACGTACGGCGTCAGGACCGGGACGATGTGCTTCATGATCTATGTCGATCCGGTGGGCCGCGGCCCGGAAGCGCGCGGTGAGAGGAGCCGGGGCCGTGGATGAGCTGATCGCGTTCGTCCGCGCCCGGCTCGACGAGGACGAGCAGGCCGCCCGCGACGCCACCCCCGGCCCCTGGTCCTACGATCCGGGCAACGAGTGGTACGACGGCGACGACTTCGTGACCATGACCAACGGCCAGGAGTTCGTCGGCTACGGGGGCACGTCGGCGTTCCGCGGCGCCATCTGCATCACCGGCGAGGCCGGGCACACGCAGTCGGCCAGGGACGCCGACTACATCGCTCGCCATGACCCGGCGCGCACGCTGCGTGACGTGCGGGCCCGCCGGCGGACGCTCGACCGCTGCCTGGAGGGGCTGCGGTCCGGCGACCCGGGCCTGGCCGGGTTCGCGGGGGCGACGGCCTGGGAGCTGGCGCAGCGCTGGGAGGACCACGACGACTTCGATGAGGGCTGGCGCCCCTGACCCCGGAGCCCGACCCTCGATATAATGGGACTTAAAGACATAAATCCTCTTACGCCAGCTCCGCCGTCCAGGCGGGAGGTGATGTGGAATCCGGTGACACGACCGCCACTCCGCGTACGAGGGAAGGAACGTCATGCCTGGCAACAAAGCGGTTGTCTACGAAGGCCCAGGCAAGGTCGAGGTGCACGAGACCGGCTACCCCGAGTTCGAGCTCAAGGACGGTCCTGGGGTCAATCCGGCGAACGTGGGGCGCAAGCTGCCGCACGCCGCGATACTCAAGACCGTCGCCACCAACATCTGCGGCAGCGACCAGCACATGGTTCGCGGCCGCACCACGGCTCCCCCGGGGCTCGTCCTGGGGCACGAGATCACCGGCGAGGTCGTCGAGACCGGCCGCGACGTGGAGTTCGTCAAGACCGGCGACCTGGTGTCCGTGCCGTTCAACATCTCCTGCGGGCGGTGCCGCAACTGCAAGGAGCGCAACACCCACATCTGTGAGAACGTCAATCCCGACCGTCCCGGCTCGGCGTACGGCTACGTCGACATGGGCGGCTGGACCGGCGGGCAGGCCGACTACGCGCTTGTCCCATACGCGGACTGGAACCTGCTCACGTTCCCCGACAAGGACCAGGCCATGGAGAAGATCCTGGACCTGGCCATGCTCACGGACATCTTCCCGACCGGCTTCCACGGCTGCGTGAGCGCGGGCGTCGGGCCCGGATCGACCGTCTACATCGCCGGCGCGGGCCCGGTGGGGCTGGCCGCGGCCGCCTCCGCGTTCCTGCTCGGGGCCGCCGTGGTCATCGTCGGCGACCTGAACAAGGAACGGCTCGCCCAGGCCCGCAGCTTCGGCTGCGAGACCGTGGACGTGTCCAGGGGCGAGCCGAGGGACCAGATCGAGGAGCTGCTCGGCGTGCCGGAGGTCGACTGCGCGGTGGACGCCGTGGGCTTCGAGGCCCGCGGGCACGGCCGCGAGTCGGGTGAGGAGCACCCGGCCACCGTGCTCAACACGCTCATGGACGTCACCCGGGCGGGTGGCGCGCTGGGCATCCCCGGCCTGTACGTGACCGGAGACCCGGGGGCGCACGACGACGCGGCCAAGCACGGCTCGCTGTCGATCAGGATCGGGCTCGGCTGGGCCAAGGCGCACAGCTTCGTCACCGGACAGTGCCCGGTGATGAGGTACAACCGCCAGCTCATGACGGCGATCCTGCACGACAGGGTGCAGATCGCGAAGGCCGTCAACGCCACGCCGATCCCGCTCGACGAGGCGCCGCGGGGCTACCACGAGTTCGACGAAGGGGCGGCCCGCAAGTACGTGCTCGACCCGCACGGCCTCATCCCGAAGGCGGCCTGACCTCGATCCAGGAGAGCACGTTCGTGTTCGCGATGGTGATCGAACACGAACGTGTTCCCGCCGCCTCGGGCTCGCGCCCGGCGAGAGGCGGGTGGGGCCGAGGCGACAGGTGGGACGAGTGAAGATCCCACGCCGCCAACGTCGGCGAGACGAGCACGCCGGCCAATCGGGACGGTCTGCGCATCGCCGCGGGCCACGTCAAGAGCGCCAGGAAGGTGTACGTCATCGGCATTCGTCCGCTGATGCCCACGCCGGCGCGAAATGACGACAATTTGTGCGCCACGCAAATGCGCGAAAATTATCGTCAGCTTTCACTGCAAACCGCCGTTGATTAGAGAGCGATTTCGCGCTGTGACGATAAGCGCGACTCACGGGAAATCGATCAATTCAACGGGGGCAGGCATGCCGGAAATCAGCAGTACGGTCAAAAGGTGGGAGACGTTCGATGAGACGGGGCTCGGGCTCAACGTGATAAGGGTCGAGAATCCCACGGTCGGCTACAACGGCGCCGGCACATGGGTGTTCCTGGAAGGGATCAAGGTGACCCTGGACGGCGAGGAGTACGACGCGCATATCACGATCACGAAGAAGGCGCCGATGGACAAGAAGGGGCTGTCCTGGGAATACTGCCACTTCACCGTGACCAAGGCCCAGAAGAATCACGTCTTCTACCAAGTGGACGACTCCGGCGAATACACCACCGTCCAGATGCTGATCAACAGCGACGGCGGCCAGGCAGCCGCCAAATCGCACTTCAAGAACGACTGGATCAACGACGCCACCCTCCAGAAAAAGGTCAACCTGGAGCTGAGCCGGATCTTCAAGTACTTGGCCATCGGCTGAGCAGCGCGGCCCCGTGCTCTTCACGGCACGGGGCCCAGCCAGTGGGCCCGTTTTGGGTAGAGTCTCCCCTTGTGGATGTCTATCTGCTGATCCTCGGGGATCACCTGCCAGATCCACGCACCGGGCAGACCCACTCCGAGCCGGATCGCATCCGCGCGATGGTGGACCAGGCCGTCGTGGCCGAAGAAGCCGGATTCACCGGCGTGGCCATCGGCGAGCACCACTTCACCCGCTACATCATCTCCGCACCCGAGCTTCTGCTCGCCACGATCGCGGCCCAGACGACCACGCTGCGCCTGTCCACCGGCGTCACCCTGCTGGCCCACCACGACCCCGTGCGCGTCGCCGAAGAGCTCGCCACCCTCGACGTGCTGTCCGGCGGACGCGCCGAGCTCATCGTGGCCCGCGGCGTGTCCAAGGAGACCGACGTCGCCTTCGGCATCGCGCCCGCGGACCTGCGGCCGCGGTTGCACGAATACCTGCGCCTGCTGCTGAAACTGCTGCAGGAGGAGAACGTCACCTGGCACGGCACGTTCCGCAGCCCGCTGGAGAACGTGACCACCACGCCGCGCCCGATCCAGCGGCCGCACCCGACATTGTGGGTCGGCAGCGGATCGGCGGCGTCCGCGGACTTCGCCGCCGAGCTGGGCATGCCGCTCATGCTGCCCAGCACGCTGCGCGACCCGGGCAGCTACGTGGACGTCGTGGCCGGCTACCGGCGGGCCGGTCCAGGCCGGGTCGCGCTGCCCAGTCACGTGTTCGTCGCGGAGAACGACGCGCGCGAACGGTGGCGGCCCTACCTGGAGGCGTACGCCTCGTTCGCCAGCCCGTGGCGCGGCGACGGCAGGGCGGTCGACATCGGCAGGCTGATGGAGGGCGCGGCGATCTGCGGCGACCCCAGCGAGGTCGCCGATCGGCTCAACGCCCAGCAGAAGCTGCTGGGGCTCGACACGCACCTGGTGCTGATCGACATCGGCGGTCTGCCCCGGGAGGAGGTGCTCGCCGCGATCCGGCTGTTCGGCGAGAAGGTCATCCCCCAGCTCACGGGTTGACGGTGAGCGGCGATAGCGGCGAACGGACACGCGAGCCGCGCCCCACCGCAAGAACCTCGAAAACCCGCCTTATCCCCCTATAGGGTGCCGTCCGTGGATTCTCTGGAGAGCCTCGTCATCGTCAGGCGGTTACGCGTCCCCATCGGTACTCCCGCCGAGTCCGGGCCGGGCTGGGGCGAGGTGGCCGCCCGTCAGCTCGACGCCGCCCTCCTGAGCGTCGGCTTCACCTGTTCGCCGGCCCTGCTCGAACGTCTGGGCCGGCTGCCCGGCGCGACCGTCATAGATCTCGGGGTACGGGTCCTGGCCGCCGTCCGGGCCCTGGTCGGCGACCACGTCCAGCACAACGCGTACTTCATCGACTTTCCGAAGAACGTGCCGGACACGCTGGAGTTCTGGGCCGGCCTGCTGCTCGACTCCATGGTCGGCCCGGCCGGCGCCGACCGCGTCCAGCCGGCCACGCTCAACCTGCTGACCCTGCCGGGCTACGGCAGCTACCAGCACGGTTACGCCGATCTGCTCGCCGCGCACGCCGAGCTGGTCCCGCTGGCCACCGACCGGGTGACCGTGCTGGAGCTGGGCGGCAGCCTGGAGGAGGAGGCGCGCGAGCTGTACTTCTCGCTGGCGGGCTCCGAGGCGCCGTTGTCGGAGGAGGACCTGGCGGCGCTGCGCCTGCTGGCGTCGTTCTGCGCCGAGGAGCCCGAGCGCATCCCCGTCAGGGAGAACCGCGCCGTCGTCAACGAGGTGCGCCTGGCCGCCGGCCGGCCGCTGCTCGTGGACACGGTGACCGACGTGCTCCGGCTGGCCTGCGGCTGCTCCGGCGGCGACGTCACGCTGGCCGTGCCCACCAAGCTCCGCTCGTTCCGCCGCGCCGAGCGCCGCGCCCTCATGCGGGCCCTCGACGCGGTCGCCACCCCGGCCAAGCTCGGCGACGTGCCACGCTACCGGGAGCAGTGGAAGCGGCTCGGCGAGCGGCTGCATCCGCACGAGTACCCGCACTTCCCGCGCGCCGCCCAAGTCTTCGAGGTGGCCAGGGGCACCCGGCAGGCGGCCGGGATCGACAGCCGCGTCGAGGCCGCCCTGGCGGCCGGCCGCACCGAGGAGGCCGTCGAACTGCTCGCGCACGCGCCCGGCGCGCTGCTGCGCCGCCTGGACCACCTCCTGCGCATCGCTCCCTCCCCGGACGCCGTGCTGGCGGCCGCCGAGCAGGCGATGGCGGGCGCCTCCTGCCGGGTCCTGCTGTCCCTGCGCGAGCACCTGCAGAACCGGCTCGCCCCCGCCGCGGGCCGCGTCTTCACCAACCGGCACGGCCGGGCGTGGACGGACCCCGACGCGCGCTCGCCGCTCGATGAGGAGGTCGTGGCGCGGACCCTGGCGTTCCTGGACGAGGAGATCACCCGCCGTCTCCCCGACCTCGGGGAGCTGATCGTCGATCCCGGCGTGCTCGACGTCGCCCTGCCACTGTCCGGCAAGGCCGTCGCGCCCGGGCTCGGAACGCTGCCCCGCGGCTCCCTGTCGCCGGTGCGCGGCGAGCTGCTCCGCTTCTTCGTCCACTGGCGCGAGTCCGAGCGGCGCACCGACTACGACCTGTCCGCGCTCATGCTCGACGCCGCCTACGACAACCCGACGCACATCTCCTGGACGAACCACACCAACGGCTTCGCCGTCTACTCCGGCGACCTCACCGAGGCGTCGGACGGCGCGTCGGAGTTCGTCGACATCCGTCTCGCCCAGGCGACGCAGCCGATCATCATCCCCCAGGTCAACATCTACGCGGGGGAACGGTTCGACGAGGCCGCCGAGGCGTTCTTCGGGTACATGACCAGGGACTCCGCTCAGAAAGGCAGGCCGTTCGAGCCGCGTACCGTACGGATGAAGTCGGACCTGCGCGGATCGGGACGGATCGCCCTGCCGCTCGTCTTCCTGCGCGGCGACGACGGCGAGTGGCGGGTGAAGTGGCTGCACGTGTATCTGCAGGGATTCCCCGGCTTCAACCAGGTGGAGGGCAACCAGGTCACCGCGTCCCTGCTGGTGCGCTCGATCGTGGAGCGCGACTACCTGAACGTCGGCTACCTGACCGGCCTGCTGCGCGCGAAGGCGTCCCCGGCCGGGAACGTCACCTACATCGGGCTGGAGACGCCGGCCGACCTGCCGCCCGGCGCGCGGGTGTACACGCCCGCGACGCTGCATGAGCTGATCCCCGCCTGATACGGTTGGGCCCGGCGAGGCCATGGGAGAGCTTCCTTCTCAATTTTCCAATTGGCTCCAGCTTTCCCGCTTTCCTCGCCGTCTGGTCGTCGAGGCCATCCGAGGGCTTCCTTCTCACTTTCTTAACGCCAGCCGGGTCCGTACGGACCTCTGGCGTCCTGTCAGCTTTCGGGCCTTCCTCACGACTCACTCCATGGCACAGATGGAACGGCATGGAACGCCTCACGGGTAGCCATGAGAATCCTCCAGGTTCCGGCCCCGCACCTAGGAGGAGGACACCCATCGGGTTCGCCCGATCATCCTGAGGAGACTCCATGTCGATCACACACGTGCGCGCCGCCCTGGCGGCCGTCGTGGTGGCGGCCGGGCTGGCCGTCGCCGGTCCGGCGGCCGCGGCGCCGGGCACACATGCCATCGCCTGGGGCCGGGGCGCCTTCGGCCAGCTCGGCAACGGCAGCGACGACGACCAGCCGATCCCCGTCGAGGTGCGCAACCCGGAGGCGGGCTTCACCGAGCTCGCGGGCAGCCTCACCCACTCCCTCGCCATCGCCGCCGACGGCACGGTGTGGGCGTGGGGCCAGAACAACAACGGCCAGCTCGGCGACGGCACCCACACCGACACGAACGTGCCGGTCAAGACCGCGGGCCTGAGCGGCATCGTGGAGGTCGCGGCGGGCTGGGGCTTCAGCCTGGCCCGCACCGACAAGGGCAACGTCTACGCCTGGGGGGTCAACAACTTCGGGCAGCTCGGGCTCGGCTCGTTCGGCGGCTCGTACGCCACCCCGCAGCTCCTCGGCGAGATGCGGAACATCACGCACATCGAGGCCGGCTGGTTCCACAGCATGGCGCTGCGGAACTCCTTCACCGTGCTGGCCTGGGGGGCCAACTCGCGGGGTCAGCTCGGTGACGGGACGGGCGTCGACAAGGCAAGCCCCGTTGTGATTCCCGGCCTCGGCGGCAAGGAGAGCGGGCCCGTCTTCGACATCGCCGCGGGCTTCTACCACTCGCTGGCGGTGCGCGCCGACGGCACGCTGCTGTCCTGGGGGGCCAACAACTTCGGCCAGCTCGGCAACGGGACCACCTCGGTCACGGCGTCGCTCAGCCCGCAGCCGGTGATCGGCGGGTACGGGCAGGTGCGCGCGATCGCCGCCGGATGCGGGCACAGCTACCTGGCCGACGGATCGGGCCGGGTGTGGGCGTGGGGCGACAACTCCCAGGCTCAGGTGGCCTTCACCGGCTCCGTCGTCACGCAGCCGCAGGTCGTTCCCGGCCTGTCCGGCATCAGGGACGTGGCGGCGGGCTGCGCCTTCGGGCTGGCGCTCACCTCGGGCGGGGAGGCCTACGGCTGGGGACAGTACAACTCCGGCCAGACGGGCACCGGGCATCCCGTGCCGATGCCGCCGTTCCCCGTCGTGTGGGGGCCTGGGATCACGCGCATCGCCGCCGGCGGTGACCACGGCCTGGCCGCCCGCCAGGTGAACTGACGGCACGTACCGGCCGCACCGCCAGGACGGCACCGACCGGCCGCACCGCCAGATGAGCTGACGGCGCCCACCGGCCGCACTGCCAGGACGCCGCCCACCGGCCGCACCTTCACGCTGATGGTGAAGGTGCGGCCGGATCGGCGGTTACCGCCCGGCGGGCGGGGTGGCGCGGTATCGGGCCGTCTGCTGCTCGGTGTCGGTGTGCGAGCGCTGGAAGCCGGCCTTCTCCAGCACCCTGATCGAGGACGGGTTCGACAGCTCGACGCCGGCGGACACGGTGCCGACTCCCGGCGCGCCATAGGCGAACTCCGTCAGGGCGCGGGTGGCCTCGGTGGCGTAGCCGCGGCCCTGCCTGGAGGGCACAACGCCGTAGCCGATCTCCAGGTCGCCGTCGCTCGGCGGCCAGAACAGGCCGATCGACCCGACCACCAGGCCGCCGTCGCGCTCGATGAGCTGGCGGTGGCCGTACTCGCCGAGCCAGGCGGGCTGCTCGGCGAACAGTCCGGCGATGACGTGGTCACCCTCGGCGGGGAAGTCGCCGGCCCAGTGGGGCAGGCGGGTACCGTCCAGGACGGCGGCGACCTCGGCGGGGGTCCACGACCGCAGGATGAGGCGGTCGGTGATCAGATCGGTGCCGGTCACGGAGAAGAAATGGGACACGTAAGACTCCTGGTCGTTGAACGACCCGAGCCGGGCGCTAGAGGTGCGCCGGTCGGGCAAGGGCATGCTGAAGACGGCCGCTGGCAGCCATATTCATCAACCTCCCTCGCCACACTGTGATCGGGCGTGTCCCGCACACTGGCGAGAACCGTAGCAAACCTTCCCCGTACCGACCAACCCGCCGGCGGCCGGATCCTGGCGCGGGCCGAGCTGGACGGGGGTCGCGGGTCAGGGCCATGTGGCGCCACGCGCCTGGGCGCGTGGCGCCACGTCCCCACAAGGACACTCTTGCACACCGCCCGTCGCCACCCGATCACCACCCGGCAGAACCGGGGCCGTGCGCGGCAGCCGCCACGGACGGGACGGCAGGGAAGGCGTCGGTGGCGGGGCCTGAGCTGGAGTTTCGCCTTTTTGCGCGGCCCGTGCCGCCCCTAGGATGACCTGCGTGAAATACCTACTGATGATCTACACCAACCCCGCCTCCCAGGACGCGATCGCGAGCAGCCACGACGAGGTGATGGCCGAGGTCGACGCGCTGATGCGGGAGCTGGGCGAGAGCGGCGAGCTGGTCGGCGGCCAGGCGCTGGACGGCCCCGAGAGCGCCAGGACCGTGAAGGTGCGCGGCGGCGTCCCCGCCGTCACCGACGGGCCGTTCCTGGAGGCCAAGGAATACCTGGCCGGCTACCTGATCGTCGACTGCCCCAACGTCGAGAGGGCCACCGAGATCGCCGCTCGCTGGCCGGACGCCCGGCTCTGCGCGATGGAGGTGCGGCCGATCATCAACGAGATCTCCGCGTGAGCGAGGTCGAGGACCTGCTGCGGGAGCTGGCGCCGCAGGTGCTGGGCGCGCTCGTACGGCGTTACGAGCAGTTCGGCACGTGCGAGGACGCCGTCCAGGAGGCGTTGCTCGACGCGGCGGTGCAGTGGCCCGAGCAGGGCCTGCCGGAGAGCCCGCGGGCCTGGCTGATCACCGTCGCCTCCCGCCGGGTCATCGACCTCATCCGCAGCGAGCACGCCCGCCGCCGCAGGGAGGAGAGCGTCGCGATCAGCGTGCCGGCCGACGAGCTCACCGCCCCCGCACCCGGCGAGGAGCGGGCCTCCGGCCAGGACGACACGCTGACGTTGCTGTTCCTGTGCTGCCATCCGTCGCTGTCGCAGCCCTCGCAGCTCGCGCTCACCCTGCGCGCCGTGGGCGGGCTGACGACGGCGCAGATCGCCAGCGCGTTCCTGGTGCCCGAGGCCACGATGGCGCAGCGCATCAGCCGGGCCAAGCAGCGCATCAAGGCCACCGGCGTGCCGTTCCGGCTGCCGCCCGAGGGCGAGCGGGCCGACCGGCTGCGCGTGGTGCTGCACGTGCTCTACCTGATCTTCAACGAGGGCTACACCGCCACTTCCGGCCCCGAGCTGCACCGGGCCGAGCTGACCGGCGAGGCGATCAGGCTCACCCGGGCGGTGCGCCGGTTGCTGCCCCGCGACGGCGAGGTCGCCGGGCTGCTGGCGCTCATGCTGCTCACCGAGGCGCGGCGGCCGGCGCGCACCGGGCCGGACGGCCGGCTGATCCCGCTCGCCGAGCAGGACCGCGGCCGGTGGGACCGGCGGCTCATCGAGGAGGGTGTCGAGCTGGTCAGCGACGCCCTGACCAGCACGGCGATCGGCCCGTACCAGCTGCAGGCCGCCATCGCGGCCGTGCACGACGAGGCGCCCACGGCCGGCGAGACCGACTGGCCGCAGATCCTGGCGCTGTACGGGGTGCTGGCCGGGGTCGAGGACAACCCGGTGGTCACGCTCAACCACGCGGTCGCGGTCGCCATGGTGCACGGCCCGCGTGCCGGGCTGGACCTGCTCGACCGCCTGGCCGCCGACGAGCGCATGTCGGGCCATCACCGGCTGGCCTCCGTCCGCGCGCACCTGCTGGAGATGGCGGGTGACACGGCGGCGGCGGTGACCGGGTACCGGGACGCGGCCCGCCTGACCACGAGCATTCCCGAGCAGCGGTACCTCGAGGACCGAGCAGCGCGACTGTCTTGACAATCTTTTTTTTCGGTGCCATCGTTCAAGCATGCACGAAGTGGCGGTGATCGAAGACCCCGCGGCAGCCGAGGCGTCGCTCGACCCCATGCGCTCGAAGCTGCTGGCCGCGCTGGTGGAGCCGGGCTCCGCCACGTCGCTGGCCGCCAAGGTAGGCCTGGCCAGGCAGAAGGTCAACTACCACCTGCGCACGCTGGAGCGGCACGGCCTGGTCGAGCTGGTCGAGGAGCGCAGGAAGGGCAACGTGACCGAGCGGGTGATGCAGGCCGCCGCGGCGTCCTTCGTGATCTCCCCGACCGCGCTGGCCGCCGTGCAGCCCGACCCCGCCCGCTCGCCTGACCGGCTGTCGGCGCGGTGGCTGCTGGCGCTGGCCGCGCAGCTCGTACGCGATGTCGGCACCCTGCTCACCGGGGCGGCCAAGGCGCAGAAGCGGGTGGCCACGTTCGCCATCGACGGTGAGGTGCGCTTCGCGTCGTCGGCCGACCGGGCGGCGTTCGCCGAGGAGCTGGCGAACTGCGTGGCGTCGCTGGTCAGCAAATATCATGACGAAACGGCGGAGGGCGGACGCGACCATCGGCTGATCGTGGCCGTGCACCCCTCGGTGAAGCCCGCCGCGAAAGAGGAGGGCTGACGTGGGGCACGAGTTCGAGCTTCCCTTGGAGGCCATGGTCGAGGCCACGCCCGAGGACGTGTGGGCGGCCATCTCGACGGGGCCGGGCATCGACTCGTGGTTCCTGGGACGCAACGAGGTGGCGGACGGCGTCGTCCGCACCGCCTTCGGCGGGTTCGACATGCCCGACTCCACGGTGACCGTCGCCGACCCGCTCAAGCACCTGGCCCACGGCAGCGACAAGACCGACGACGGGCGGTTCGTCGCCTATGAGTTCCTCATCGAGGGCCGCGACCGGGGCAGCACGCAGCTGCGCATGGTCACCAGCGGCTTCCTGCCCGGCGACGACTGGCAGGACGAGTTCGAGGCCATGTCCAGGGGGCTGGAGATGTACTTCGCGACCCTCGTCGAATACCTCACGCACTTCGCCGGCCGGATCGCGACACCGATCACCGAGTTCGGGCCGCCCGTCCACGACTGGCCGCGCGCCTGGGAGACCCTGTACGCCGAGCTGGGCGGCCCGCCCGAGCCGGGCGACCGGGTCCGCTTCGGCCCCGGCTCGATCGAAGGGGTCGTCTACTTCCGCAACTCCCAGACGGTCGGCATCCGCACCGGCGACGCCCTCTACCGCTTCCTCCAGGGGCTGCAGGGCAGCATGATCGCCGCACACCTGCCGTACGCGGGCGACGAGAGCGGGCCGCGCTGGCGGGCGTGGCTGGCAGACCTGTACGAACAGCGCCCGTGAGCGGACCTGTACGGACAGCGCCCGTGAGGCGCGGCGCGAACGGGGCATGACCTCGGTGTGAACGTGGTCGCGCTGTCCGACACCCACGCGCCCAGACGCTGGCGCTCGTGCCCGCCCAGGGTCGCCGGGCACCTGCGCGACGCGGACGTCATCCTGCACGCGGGAGACGTCTGCGTCGCCTCGGTGCTCGGCGAGCTGGCCGCGTACGCGCCGGTGCACGTGGTGAAGGGCAACAACGACGGCCCCGACGTGGTGGCGCCGGAGACCCTGGAGCTGACCCTGGACGGGCTGCGGATCGGCATGATCCACGACAGCGGCCCGGCCAAGGGGCGGCTGGAGCGCATGCGCCGCCGGTTCCCGGACGCGGACCTGGTGGTCTTCGGCCACTCGCACATCCCGCTCGACGAACAGGACGAGCCCGGCGGCCTGCGCATCTTCAACCCGGGCTCCCCCACCGACCGCCGCCGTCAGCCGCACGGCACGCTGGGCCTGCTCACCATCCAGGACGGCGCCCTGACCAGGGCCGAGATCGTCCCGGTCACCTGAAGCGCTACTTCACGACGTCGTCGCGCGACTTCTCCAGATTGGCCGCGAGCTCCTCCATGACCTTGGCGTAACCGAGATAGCTGTACCTCTCGGCCGCGTGCCACGGGTAGAGCTGGCCCGCCTTGACCGCCGGGAGCTTGGCCCAGGTCGGCTTCTTCGCCATCTCCTCGATCTTCATCGACTGCGAGCGGGCGTCCACGAGGATCACGTCCGCCTGGTACTTGTCGGCGTTCTCCCAGCTCAGCACCTCCCAGAAGCCGCCCTCGCTCTGGGTGGGCTTGGGGGGATAGACGATGTTCAGGCCCAGCTCGCCCCAGTACTTGATGTCGGGGTGGTCCGGCAGGTAGGCGACGTACAGGGACTCGGGCGTACCGGTGACGATCATGACCTTGAGGTCCGGCTTCGCCGCGGCCAGCGTCTTGAGCGCCGCGCTCGCCGCGTCGAAGCGGCTCTTGGCCCCGGCCACGGGCGCGGCCTTCAGGTCCGCGCCGAGCGCGGCGGCCAGGGCCCCGTACCGTTCGATGATCTCCACCAGGGGCTTGCCGCTGAGCTGCACGCCGGCCGACGGGGCGATCTGGTCCACGGCCGCGACCGACTCCGGCGGGACGTACCAGAGGGTGTTCTTCTGGTACATGCCCGCGACCAGCAGATCGGGCTGGAGCGAGGCGTACTTCTCGACGTTGAACTCGCCCCACACGTTCCCGATCGACTCGACCTTGCTGATGTCGACCTCGCCCACCTCGGGGTCGCGCCCGCCGTTCTTCAGCTTGTGCGGGCCGAACACCGCGACCGGCCGCACGCCGAAGTCCCACAGCGCGGCCGCCGCGGCCGACTGGGCGACGACGCGCTGCGGCCGCTGCGGGAGGGAGAGGCTCTTGCCCCGGTCGTCGGTCCAGGTCCACGGGCCCTGCGCGGCAGCAGTGGGGGCCGCCGAGGGAACGGCCGAGGGCGGCGCGGCCGTCCCGCCGCAGGCGCTCACGCCGAGCAGGGCGGCGGCGCCGAGAGCGACGAGCGAGCGTCGCGGGACAGTGGCCATGGATTCTCCTCATGACAGGAAATTTGCCCTTATGGACGGCATATTAGATTAGCCTTACCTAACCTGAAAGTCCCTCCCGTAGTAGGAGCCGCGCCCTCGGCTACGCCCGCCGGCGTAGGCGGAACGGCGACGGCGAGCGGATCCCCTTCGCCCCTGTCCGGAAGATCCTGGGGTCTTAAGGGCGGCGGTAAGCAGACGAGAACGAAGCCGTAAGCGCCCTTCAGCACAGTGGTCTCAGACACCACGGGAACCAGAAGGGGCAGATCAATGAGCCAGCCGTACATCCTCCAGGAAGACCTCCGGATCCCCGGGTTCACCGGCCCCGTGCACCGGCCTGGCGACCCCGCCTATGACGAGCTGCGCAGGTCGCTGAACCCGTCGGTGGACTCGCGCCCGGCGCTGGTGGCCGAGGCGTACGGCGTGCCGGACGTGCGCGCGGCGCTGCTGACGGCGCGGCGGCACGGGGTGCCGTTCGCGGTGCAGGCGACCGGGCACGGCACGCACGCCGCGTGCGACGGCGGCGTCCTCGTCAGGACCTCGCCGATGGCCTCCGTGCTGGTGGACCCGGCCCGCCGCGTCGCCAAGGTCGGTCCCGGCGCGCGCTGGGCGGAGGTCATCGCCGCCGCCGCGCCGTTCGGGCTCGCGCCGCTGTCGGGCTCCGCGCCGGGCGTGGGCGTCACCGGCTACACCCTCGGCGGCGGGCTCGGCTGGCTGGGCCGCATGTACGGCTTCGCCGCCGACAACGTGGTGCGCGCCGACGTCCTGCTGGCCGACGGGCGGCACGTCACGGCGAGCCCGGCCAGCCACCCGGAGCTTTTCTGGGCGCTGCGCGGAGGCGGCGGCGGGTTCGGCGTGGTGACCTCGCTGGAGTTCCGGCTCCACCCGGTCTCACGGGTGACCTCCGGCTTCGCCTACTTCCCGATCGAGGCCGCGGCGGACGTCCTCGGGGCGTACCGGACCTGGATCGACGACGCCCCCGACGAGCTCAGCACGGCGGTCGTGCTCAAGCGCATGCCGGCCGACGCCCCCGCGCCCGTGGCCGGGCGGCACGTGGTGCTGGTCAAGGCCGTGCACGTGGGGACCGAGGCGCAGGCCAGGCAGGCGCTCGCGCCGCTGTGGCGGGCGGCAGGCCCGGCGCTGCTGGACGAGATCGGCCCCGCCACCTACGCGGACACGTCGATGGGCGGCACGCCGAACCGGCACATGGACATGTTCGACGAGGTCCCGGAGGAGCTGCCCGGCATCCTGGTGAAGGCGGCCGGGGTGGCGCAGACCGTGGAGATCCGCCACTGGGGCGGCGCGCTGGGCCGCCCGGGTGCGGACACCGGGCCGGTGAGCCACCGCGGCACGAAGCTGTCGGTGATCGTGGACACGCCGGTCCCCGGGCTGGCGGAGGAGCTGCGGCCGTACGCGAACGGGGGGACGTTCCTGAACTTCCTGTCCGACCCGTCCAGGACGGCCGCGGCCTACACCCCGGCGGACCACCGGCGGCTGCGTGAAGTCAAGCGCGCTTACGACCGCGACGGCTTCTTCCGCATCGGTCACGTGGTCCCGGCGTGAAGCCCCATCCCCGCGCGGCGGTGAGCGGCACCTGGGTGAATCCCCTTCCCTTCGGCGGCCTCCTAGCGGGGTTTGAGGCCGTCCATCACCAGGGCGAAGAGGTGCTCGCGCCGCGAGGCCAGCGACGGCGCCTGGTCGGCGATCCAGCTCAGCGCGTTGACCAGGGCGAACAGGTCCGTCCCATCGATGTCGTCGCGGATGTGCCCGCTCGCCTGCGCCCGCTCCAGCAGGCGGCCGGCCGCCGCGCGCATCGTGTGGCACGACACGGACAGGGGCGACCCTTCGTCGTTGAGGGTGGCCATCATCGACCCGGCCAGGCCCCGGTAGGCGCCCGCGCCGCCGGCGAAGTCGCGCAGCCACTCCCGCAGCGCCTCGTCCGGCTCGGCGCCCTCGGCCAGCGCCTCCGCGCGCTCGGCGAGCCGGTCGAACCCCTGCCGCAGCAACGCCTCCAGCAGCGCCTCCCGCGTCGGGAAGTGCCGGTAGAGGGTCCCGAGCCCGACCTCGGCCCGGCGCGCGATGTCGCGCAGGGACGCCTCGGTCCCGTGCTCGGCGACCACGGTGCGCGCGACCGCCAGCAGGCGCTCCCGGTTACGCCGCGCATCGGCCCGCGGCTCCCTCCCCGCGCCCTCGGCCCGCGCGCCGCCCTTGCCCGAGCCCTCGCCCGAGCCCTCGGGCCGTGCCGGTCCTCCGCTCGCGCCTTTGGCTCGGCCCCTCTGATCCATGGAGCCGTCCTGCTCGTCCGCCATGGTGACCTGCTTCCCGTTGACAAGCGGAGCACTGCCCCGGTTACTATTCGGAGCAGTGCTCCGCATCATAGCGGAGCCCGGTTCCGCAGGGAGTCCTCCATGTCCGAAACCATGAACGCCGTGCGCGTGCACGCCTTCGGCGGCCCCGGCGTGCTCACGCACGAGCGCGTCGCCCGTCCCGAGCCCGGCCCCGGCGAGGTCCTGATCCGCGTGCACGCCGCCTGCCTCAACCCGCCCGACTGGTACGCCCGCACCGCCTTCGCCAACATCCCCGACGACCTGCGCCCCACCATCCCCCTGCCGTTCACCCCCGGCTCCGACGCGTCGGGCGTCGTGGCCGCGCTCGGCGAGGGCGTCACAGAATGGCAGGAGGGCGACGAGGTGTTCGGCCTCATCCGCTTCCCCGCCACCCCGGGCGACGGCGGCAAGGCGTACGCCGAGTACACCACCGCGCCGGCCGGCCAGCTCGCCCGCAAGCCCGCGTCCGTCGATCACGTGCACGCGGCGGCCGTCCCCATGGCGGGGCTCACGGCGTACCAGTACCTGTTCGACCACATCCGGCTCCAGCCGGGCAGCAGGGTGCTGGTCAACGGCGCGGCGGGCGGGGTCGGCCACTTCGCCGTACAGCTCGCCAAGGACGCGGGCGCGTACGTCATCGGCGTCGCCTCCGGCCGCCACGAGGCGTTCCTGAAGGGTCTGGGGGCGGACGAGTTCGTCGACTACACCGCCGTCGCGGCCGAGGACGTGGTCCGGGACGTCGACTGCCTGATCGACACCGTCGGCGGCCCGCGCGGGCACCGGTTCCTGCCGGTGCTCAGGGACGGCGGCACGCTCAGCCCGGTCTTCTTCGGCGACTACCGGCTGGAGGAGGCGGCCGGGCGCGGGATCGTCCACCGGTCGGGCCAGGTCCACTCGGACGGACGGCAGATGACGGAGCTGGCCCGCCTGCTCGGCGAGGGCCGCCTCCGGGCCGGGATCGACAGCGTCTTCCCGCTCAGCGAGGCCGCCGCGGCCCACGAGCGCGCCGAGCGCGGGCACATCCAGGGCAAGATCGTGCTCCGCGTGGCGAACTGACCCACCCGAGCCTGGTTTCGTGCCCGGCCGACCTGGTTCAGAGCCCGATGGAGCCGCCGGGCGGCCGTTCACCTGGGTGCTCAGCCGTACAGGGATCAGGCCGCGGTGCGCAGCCGTGCTCCGGCCGTCTGGGCGAGTACGGTGCGCGCCAGGGCGTCGGCGTGCCGGAACAGCGGCGCGTCGGCCCCCGGCCGCGCGAACCCCGCGGCGCCCCGCCCGCCCGCCGTCCACGCGCCGAACGCGAAGCGCCGCGGATGGGCCAGGCCGTCCGCCCCTACCAGGCGCCGGTCGGGCAGCCGCACGTCGAGCAGCCCCGAAACCTCCCGGCACTCGCCCCGCGCGTGCAGCCCGGCGACGAGCGGGTCCGTGCCGCGGCTCACGCTGGGCGCCGGCAGCCGTGCCTCGGCCAGGGCCCGCGCCTCCACCGCCCCCGGCACGGACAGGCTCGTCGCCCGCCACACCCCGGCCCGCGCGTCCTGTTCGACCCGCATCCCCGCCCCCAGGAACGTCACCACGCCCGCCCTGGCCAGCGCCCGCAGCTCCGCCAGCCGACGCGGAGGCGGGCCGCTGGCGACGAAGTTGAACAGCCCGTCGAACCACGGGTCGGCGGGGCCCTCGCCGAGCGCGGCGCGTACGGCGATCAGCCCGTGGATCATCGCCAGGTCCGCGCTGTGGGCGGGATCGGCCCGCCGCTCCAGGTCGGCTCCCAGGTAGCCGTGCATCCACCGCTGCAGCCCGGCCAGGTCGCCGAAGCGCATCCCGTGCAGCGGGCGGTCCAGGCGGTCGAGGTGGAGCCGGTCGGCGTACCGGGAGACGGACTTGGTGACCAGCGCCCGCGCCTGCTTGCCGCCCCACTCGGCGGCGGCGAAGGCGGCCTCGAACGCGTTCCATCCGATCTTCGTGCGCGACGGGTGCGCGGTGAACAGCTCGCGGTAGTACGCGTAGGCCAGCTCCTTGGCCACCGCGGCCCGCAGCTCGCCCGGCGGCGCGCCGGGATCGACGAACCCGGGCGACCCGGCCGGCGCGCCGGCCGGCCGGTAGCCGATCTTGGCGTGGTACGGCACGCCCCTGCGCGATCCCACGAACAGCCTGGGCTCCCGGCCGCTGGGCAGGTAGACGAGCTCCCCGTCGCCGGTGAAGCGCCCGCCGCGCCCCGAGGTGAGCAGCACCATCAGGTCCACGAACGCCAGCCCGGCGCCCCGCACGAGCACCGGCTCGCCGGCGGGCAGCGAATCGAGCGCGAGGTCGGCGGCGTACCCGGTGGGCAGGTACGCCAGCCCGTGACGCCCGGCGAACGCGGCCTGCTCCGCCTCCAGCGGCGTGGGCAGCACGCCCTGGTGGCCCTGCGCGAGCACCACCGCGTCGGCCTCCAGCCGTTCGCCCGAGGTCAGCTCCACCCGCTGGGCGTCCGCGCGTACCCCGGCCAGTCCGGTCGCCGAGGCCCGGTGCAGGTGCACGCGGACGTTGCGCGGCGCGGTGCGCACGGCCCGCTCGAACGCGTGCGCCAGGTACCGGCTGAGCACCGGCCGCGGCGCGAAGAACCCCGGCTCGCAGCCGAGCCACTCGGCCAGGGCCGGACCGGGCCTGGCCGGGCCCGCGCAGCGCACCGAGGCGTCGGTGAAGACGGTGATGTCGGCGGCGGCGCTGTTGGCCCAGAGCAGGTCCGCCTGCTCCGCGCGCCAGACGCGGCCGGCTCCGTGCGGGTAGGGGTCCACCACGTGCACGTCGAGCCGGCCGTCCCCGAGCAGCTCGGGAGCGTTGGCGCAGATCCGCTCCAGCAGGACCGTCCCGGTGGGTCCCGCCCCGATCACCGCAACCGCGCTCACCGCTGCCCTCCCCACAATTACCTATTTAAAAGGTAGGTAATATGTAGATCACTGTCAAGCTCGGCGCGCCCTGGCCAGCAGCCACAGCAGCAGCGGCGCGCCCAGCGCGCCGGTGACCACGCCGACCGGCAGCTCCACGTCCGGGATGAGCAACCGCGCGATCAGGTCGGCGCCCAGCACCACGAACGCCCCCGCGAGCCCCGAGGCCAGCGGCGGCGGCCAGGCGGTGCGGGCCAGCCGCTGAGCGATCTGCGGCGCGGCCAGCGCCACGAACGCGACCGGCCCCGCCGCCGCCGTGCCGAACGCGACCAGCGCCACCCCGGTGATCAGCAGCGTCAGCCGGGCGGCGTTCACGGGCGCCCCGAGCACGACGGCCACCTCGTCGCCGAGCTGCAGCACCCGCGTCCAGCGGCCGAGCAGCAGCGCCACGGGGACGAGCACCGCCAGCGCGAGCGCGAGCGGCGTCACGTGGTCCCAGGTGCGCCCGTTCAGGTTGCCGAACAGCCAGCCGAGCGCCTGCTGCGCCTGGAAGTCCCCGCTGGTGACCATGAGGTACTCGGTCGCGCTCGTGCACATCCACGACAGCCCGATCCCGACGAGCACGATGCGCTGCCCGCTGACGCCGCGCCGCCAGGCCAGCAGGTACGTCACCAGCGCCGCCACCACGGCCCCCGCGAAGCCGAGCAGCTGCAGCCCCGCCCCGACGCCGAGGACCAGGCCGGCCACCACGGCGACACCCGCGCCCTGCGTGACGCCGATCATGTCGGGGCTGGCCAGCGGGTTGCGGGTCATGGTCTGGAACAACGCGCCCGACACGCCGAACGCGACGCCGGCCAGCATTCCGGTCAGCGCTCTGGGCAGGCGCAGCTCGCGTACGACGAACGCGGTGCCCTGGTCGCCGGTCCCCAGCAGCGAGCCGGCGACCTCGCCCAGGCTGAGCGGCACCTCGCCGAGCCCGATGCCCAGGCAGAAGGCCAGCAATGCCGCCGCGGCCACGGCCAGGCACACCAGGATCAGCCGGGGCCGCAGCACGCCGGACACGGGCGGGACGGACAGGCGGAAGGTGACCCGGTTCATCCCGATGAAGGAGATCGGCCCGCGGCTGCGCAGGTGTGACAGGTTCATGGCGATCACAGCTCCGCGAGACGCCGGCGGCGGGCCAGCACGACGAAGAACGGTCCGCCGATGAACGCCACCAGCAGCCCGGCCTGCACCTCGATCGGCGGTGCCACGATCCGGCCCACGACGTCGGCGGCGAGCAGCAGGCACGGCCCGAGCAGCGCCGCCAGCGGCAGCAGCAGGCGCTGGTCGGCCTCGGAGCCGTTCCGTCCCGCCAGGTAGCGGGCCAGATAGGGCACGACGAGCCCGACGAAGACCACGGGACCGATGGCCGCCACGGCCACACCGGTCAGCAGCATGACCGCCGCCGCCCCCTGCAGCCTGACCAGGCCGACCCTGCGCCCCAGCCCTCTGGCCACGTCGTCGCCGAGCGCGAGGCTGTTCAGCGCGGGCCCGCAGGCGACCGCAAGCGCCGCCCCCACCACCGCGAACGGCACGAGCTGCGGCAGCGCCTCCGCGCCGCCGCCGGACAGCGAGCCCGCCGACCAGAACCGGTACCTGCTCAGCGACTCGGGGTCCACCAGCACGAACGCGCTGGTCACCGAGCTGAGCAGGAACGTCACCGCGACCCCCGCCAGCGCCAGCTTGACCGGCGACATCCCGTCGCGGCCCAGCCCGGCCAGCCCGTAGACGACGACGCTGGCCACCAGCGCCCCCGCGAACGCGAACCACACGTACCCGGCGGGCGTCGCGACCCCCGCGACGCCGATGGCCAGCACCACGGCGAACGCCGCTCCCGCGCTGACGCCCAGCACACCGGGGTCGGCGAGCGGGTTGCGGGTGAGCGCCTGCATGAGGGCGCCCGACAGGCCGAGCGCCGCCCCGGCCAGCACGCCGAGCAGCGTGCGCGGCACCCGTACCGACCAGACGACGTCGAGGACGTCGCGGTCGGTCACCGTGCCCACCAGCGCGCCCACCAGCTGGTCCGGCGGGACCTGCCGGGCTCCGAGGGAGAGCGACAGCAGGACCGCCAGGACCAGCGCGAACACCGCGGCCCCGAGGGCCTTCACAACGCGGTCTTGGTCGCCGGGTCGCCGTCGACCGCGGCCGCGAGTCGCGGAACGAGGGTTTCGAGCACGTACGGCAGGCTGAGCACGGTGAGGAAGGCGACCGCGTCGCCCTGCGGGGTGTTCTCCGACAGGAAGACCTCCCTGCCCTCCTTCACCACGTCGAGCCCCTTGTAGACGCTGTCGCCGTGCAGCGTGGCCTCGCCCTTCGCGGCGTCGGGCACACTCCACACGATCACGCCGGTGTCGACGAGGTCGAGCCGCTCCCTGCTGATGTTCGCGCCGAACTTGTCGCCGATGGCGGTGTCGAGGCCGCTGGGCAGCTGGAAGCCGAGCGAGACGAGCAGGCGGGCGCGCGGGTCCTGGCTGCCGAAGACGAAATAGCCCTCGTACAGGGTGGCCATCAGGCCGGTCTGGCCCTTGAACTCAGGGTGGTCCTTCTGCACCTGGGTGAAGCGGGCCTCGACGTCGGCGACCAGCTTGCCGGCCTCCGCGGCCTTGCCGACGGCGGTGCCGACCCGCTTGGTGAGCTCCTGCCAGGGGATGCCGTAGTCGATGTACTCCTTCGGCTGGGCCACGGTCGGAGCGATCTTGGACAGCGTCTCGTACTGCTCCTTGGTGAGCCCCGAGTACAGGCCGAGGATCAGGTCGGGCTTGAGCGCCGCGATCTTCTCGAACTGGGGGCCGCTGCCGGTGTCCTTGAGCACCTGCGGCAGGGCGGCGCCGCCGAGCTTGCCCTTGGCCCACTCACCGATCGCGCCCGGGTATCCGCCGAACCACTCCGTGGTCGCGACCGGCACGATGCCGAGGGCGAGCAGCGAGTCCTGCTCCAGGAGGCCGACGGTGACGATGCGCTTGGGCGCCGCCGGGATCGTGGTCGAGCCGTACTTGTGGTCCATGGTCACGGGGGCGGCGGCCTGGGCGGACGCCGAGCCGGTCCCCGTGCCGGCGGCGGGCGCGGGCGCCGTGGTGCCGCAGCCCGCGATGGTGACCAGTAAAAGCGCCACGAGGGCGAGCGTGCGAGTCAAGAGAAACGGCTCCTTGGTCAGCCTCTATAAGGTGAGCCTAACCTAATCGAAGAGACCCGTTCGCGCCAGTCGCGCGAGGTGGCACGGCCGTCCTGGGACGGCCGTGCCACCTCGTCTCATGCCGGCATCAAGCCGGACTTGTTCGGTCACGGAGATTGGGTTATGGGCGCGATGTTACGGGCGCGTAGTCCGGTTAGGGATGTGCTCAGCGGTACCGACGTGGTTGCGGTGCTGCTTGCGCATGCCCGCGAAGCCGAGCAGGCCCAGCAGGCCCAGCAGACCCCACAGGCCGGCGTTGCCGCCGCCCCCTTCGTCCCTGGTGTCGTTCTGCTGCGGCGCGGGTGTGACCTGACTCTGCGCGACCGGCGCGACGGGCGTTTCTGCCGTCGCCGCGGCGGCCGGTCCTAGCGTCAAGAAGAACGCCAGGCCCAGCCCGGTGAGCGTCTTGCGCATTGGGTTCCCCCGATCCGGCGGTCTCAGCAACCGCGGAGACCGCCTATCAACGCCTTCCCCCGAAGGCTTCCGATAGCGGGGCGATCTCCAGTTCCCCTGCTAAATACGCCTCTACCATCCTCTAGGCCCCCATAAACGCCTTCTCATCGCGGCGAACGTGCAGGTGAAACGCTTAAGCCGGGTGGGATTCGGGGATGCGGGCGCGTACGCGGGATTCGGCGATCCCGGCCAGCGCCGCCCGCTCCCGGCCCTTTCCCGCGGTCCCGGAGCGGTGGCGGATGGGGGCGAGCACGACGACCTCGGCGACCAGGCCACGGGTCGCGGTCACCCGCAGGGCGGAGGCGAGCAGCGAGTCGTCGCCCACGAAGGAGGGGCGGGTGGAGTGGGTCTCGCCCTCGCGGTAACGCAGCGTGACCGGGCGGATCTCGGCGCCGGCGTCCAGCGCCGCCTGGAACACAGCCGGGCGGAAGCGGCCCATCCCGCGCCCGCACCACGTGGTGCCCTCGGGGAAGGCGGCCACGGTGTGACCTGCTCTGAGCGCGTTCGCGATGGTCTCGACGGCGGCCGGCAAGGCGGACAGGCGGTCCCTGTCGATGAACAGCGCCCCTGAGGCGGCCGTCAGCCTGCCGACCACCGGCCAGGCGGCGACCTCACGCTTGGCGAGCGGGCGCGACGGCACGGTGGCCGCGATGACCAGGGGGTCGAGCCAGGAGACGTGGTTCGCCACGACCAGCACTCCCCCGCCCACCGGGCCGGCGACGGCCGGTTCTGTGACCCGCGCTCCCCCGCCGGACGGGCCGGCGGCGGCCGGGGTTGTGACCCGCAGCTCCACGCCGGACGGGCCGGCGGCGGCCGGGGCGGTTACCCGCACTTCCCCGCCGGACTGGGCTGTGACCCGCACTTCCACGCCGAGCGCGTGCAGCAGCGTCCTGGCCCACGCGCGCGTGATCGCGGCCTGCCGGGCGGGACTCGTCCGGGTGGCCGCGAGTGAGAGCGGGAGTCCCGCGAGCACCACGAGGACGGCGGCCAGCAGCCGCGCCACGCGGTGCACCGGGCCGGCGAGCGCGGCCGGGGCCCCCAGGCAGGCGTCCGGCGAGCACGGGCTCACCGGCCGCCACGGGCCGGCCGCCGCAGCGACCCCACCGGCCACGCCGTTCCCGGCAGCCCCGTTCGCCCCAAGCCCGGCGATCTCAGCAAGGCGGCCCTTCTCCCCTGCGCCCGTCTCCCCCGTGTGGATGGCGGTGGTCATTGGGAGGCTCCCAGGAAGTGGCGCAGGTAGCGGGTGTTCGCGTTGGCCATGGACAGCAGCACGAAGAAGTCGGCCGTACCGAAGTCCCGGTCGTGCGCCGGCGTCCCGCACACCCACGAGCCCAGCCGCAGGTAGCCGCGCAGCAGCGCGGGCGGCACGAACCGGTCGGCGCGCCCCGCAATCCGTGGCGCGGCCCGGCCGCGCCACGGGTTACGGGGCGCGACCCGGTATTCCTCGGGCCCGAGCGGCACCCGCTCGGCGACCGTCGCGGCGAGCGCGCCACCGTCGTCGAGGGGCACCGAGCAGCATCCCGCCAGCCACTCGTGGCCGCCCGCCACCATGTAGCGGGCGATGCCCGCCCAGAGCAGCGCGACGACAGTGCCGTCCCGATGATCGGGATGTACGCACGTGCGCCCCGCCTCGACCAGGCCGGTCCTGATGGGCGCGAGGTTGCCGAGGTCGAACTCGGTCTCGGAGTAGAGCCGGTCCGTACGCCCAGGAGGCAGCAGCCGGTACGTGCCGACGACCTCCCGTCCGTCCCGTACGAGCAGGTGGTCGCAGTAGGCGTCGAGCCGGTCCGCGTCGAGGCCGGTGACCGGGCTGTCGAGCCTGGCCCCCATCTCTTCGGCGAAGACCGCGTACCGCAGCCGCTGGGCAGCCTGCAGATCGGCGGCGCTCGTGGCCAGGCCGACGGTGTAGCGACCGGTGTCAAGAGAGGTCGTCATGGGCGCGGGTCCTTCCCCTGGAAGCCATCTCGCGACTATGTCGACATGCCGACATGACGGTCGTGTCTCTCATCGAGGGCAGCGAGGCGTCCGCGGGGTGAACCTCCGCCGGTCGGTGAACGGCGGCCCGATAGCGGGGAAATATTCGCTCGTCCTGGCACTTCGCCTTCGCTACACTCGCCACGGACGAAAGATCGGCGCATCGCGTGCAGGCGTTGCGTCGGCGCACCCGTATCGACGAGGGAGAGGAGCCGGCCGTGCGACACAGCACCGCTGCCGTGATCTCCCCGTCGCGCTACGAGGTGATCCTGGTGTCTTCGCCGCCCCGGTGCCGGCTGCGCGGCCGTCACCGGATGCCCTGACGGACACCCGTACCCCCTGCTCCGGATCGGGGTTCCGCCTGGCCAAAGGCCAGGCCGCCCGCCTGACCCAAGGCCGGGCCGTCCGTCTGGCCTGAGGCCGGGCTGTCCGCCTCGTCTGAGGCCGTCCGCCGGGGGAATCGCGCCGTCCTGTTCAGAAACGACCCGAAAGGGCCAGGGCCGTGCGTGCTCACCTCTCCACCTCGCTGACCACCATCCGCAACCTGGGCATCCTCGCCCACGTCGACGCCGGCAAGACCACCGTCACCGAGCGGATGCTCTACCTCGCGGGCGCCACCTACAAGCGCGGCGAGGTGCACGACGGCACGACCGTCACCGACTTCGACTCCCAGGAGCGCGACCGCGGGATCACCATCTTCGCCGCGGCCGTGAGCTGTGCCTGGGACGGGCACCGGATCAACCTCATCGACACCCCCGGCCACGTCGACTTCTCCGACGAGGTGGAGCGCTCGCTGCGGGTGCTCGACGGCGCGATCGCGGTGTTCGACGGGGTCGCGGGCGTCGAGCCGCAGAGCGAGTCCGTCTGGCGGCGGGCCGACCGGTACGGCGTGCCGCGCATCGCGTTCGTCAACAAGCTCGATCGCGCGGGCGCCGACCTCGACGCGGCCGTCGAGTCGATCCGCCGGCGGCTGCATCCGGCGCCGCTGGTGGTCCAGCTGCCGATCGGGCGCGAGGACGGGTTCACCGGCGTGGTGGACCTCGTCGGGATGCGCTCGCTCGTCTGGGACGGCGGCGGCTCCTACGAGGAGGGTCCCGTGACGGGCGCTCTGCTGGAGGAGGCGCGGCGGCGGCGCCGGCTGCTCGAAGAGGCGGTGGCCGAGCTGCATCCCGGTGCGCTGGAGGAGTTCTGCGCGCAGCCGTCGATCTCCGCCGGCACGCTGGCCGCGGCGCTGCGCGACCTCACGCGTTCGGGCGCCGGCCTGGTGGTGCTGTGCGGCTCCGCGTACCGCGATCGGGGGGTGGAGCCGCTGCTGGACGCGGTGGTGGCGTACCTGCCCTCGCCGCTGGACGTCCCGGCGGTGCGCGGCGAGCACGGCGGCGCGGAGCAGGAGCGCGCCGCCGATCCGGCGGCGCCGCTGGCCGCGCTGGTGTTCAAGGTGAGCTCGACCGCCACCGGGCGGCTGACGTACCTGCGGGTGTACTCGGGAACGATGCGGAAGGGGGACACGGTGCTGGATCCCGTCATGCGGCGCACCGAGCGGATCGGCCGGATCCTGCGTGTGCAGGCCGACCGGCACACCGAGGCGGACCTGGCCACGGCCGGGGACATCGTCGCGGTGGTCGGGCCGAAGGCGGCCCGCGCGGGCACCACTCTGTGCGCGCAGGACGCGCCGGTGGTGCTGGAGCCGCCGAGCGCGACCGAGCCGGTCGTCTCCGTGGCGGTCGAGGCGCGCCACGGCACCGACGCCGACCGGCTGGCGTCGGCGCTGGCGCGGCTGACCGAGGAGGATCCCTCGCTGGTCGTCAGGACGGACGCCGAGACCGGGCAGACGGTGCTGTCCGGGATGGGTGAGCTGCACCTGGAGGTCGCGGCGGAGAAGCTGCGCCGCGACCACGGGCTGGCGATCGGGGTCGGCCGGCCGCAGGTGGCGCATCGGGAGACGGTCGTGCGCGGGGTGTCGGGGCTGCTGTACCGGCACGTCAAGCAGGACGGCGGCGCCGGGCAGTTCGCCCACGTCGTGCTCGACGTGGAGCCGATGGACGGTACGGGGTTCGCGTTCGCGTCGTCCGTCACCGGCGGGCGGGTGCCGCGCGAGTACGTCCGCGCGGTCGAGGCCGGGTGCCGGGACGCGCTGGCCGACGGCCCGCTCGGCGGTCATCCGGTGACCGGCCTGCGGGTCACGCTGACCGACGGGGCCACCCACTCCAAGGACTCCTCGGAGCTGGCCTTCCGCACGGCCGGGCGGCTCGCGCTGCGCGAGGCGCTCCGGGCCTGCGCCATGGTGCTGCTCGAACCGGTGGCCGAGATCACGGTCACCGTGCCGGACGACGCCGCCGGTGGGGTGCTGGGCGACCTGGCGGCCAGGCGCGGCCGGATCTCGGGCTCGTCGGCGCGGGCGGCGGGGACGGTGGTCATCACGGCGACCGTGCCGCTGGCCGAGGTGTTCGGTTACGCGACCCGGCTGCGCAGCAGGACCCAGGGACGGGGTACGTTCACCACCCGCCCCGCCGGTTACGCGCCGGTCCACTAGCGCCGGAAAGCTCGACCGGTCCCGCCGGTCCGGTATGCGCTCGACCGGTCCCGCCGCTCCAGCAAGCGCTCGACCGGTTCTCTAGGTCCGGCAAGCGCTCGGCCGGTGCGAAGCACGTAGAAGGTATGTAGCAGGTGCCCGTCCGGCTCCTCCCGCGCGAGGAGCCGGGCGGGCACCCACGTGATCAGGGCGTCGTGACGGTCGCGCCCGTGACGGCGGCCGACCAGTACAGCGCCCTCGCCACCTGCGGGAACAGCCCCTTCGGGTGGTTGCGGAACATCGGCTCGGTGCCGAACAGCACCACGGCCGCCCCGCGCTCGTCCCGGCCGCTGACCACGGCCGCCTGTCCCCTGGCCGCCTCCTGCCCCCCGGCGCCGTTCTCGTCCGCCCGCCAGTGGCCGGCGACGAGCGGTCCGCCGGCCGCGTACGACTGCTCGACCTTGACCTCGGCCCCGAGCCCGGTGAACCAGCGCGGCGAGTACACGAACGAGTGGGCCGGCGAGCCGCCGCCCACAGGACCGTCCGAGGCCACCGTGCTGACCACGCCGTTGGCGTCGGGGTTGCCGGCCACGGCGGTCACGGTGAGCAGCCCGGCCGCGGCGTTGAACGTCGCGCCGGTGCCGCCCCTGGTGACCACGCCACCGGTGGCGAGGAACGCGTCGAGCGCCGTTCTGGCGGCCGGGTTGAGCGCCGCGTAGCTCAGCCCGCTGGAGACGAACAGCACGTCGGCCGCGCTCCAGTCGAAGCCGGCGTTCAGCACGGCCGTGGAGACGGGCGTGACGGCGAAGCCCAGCTCGCGCAGCGTGAACAGCTCGTCGGCGGACGCGGCGGCGGCGATCCGCACCTGTGACAGCGGGACGCCGGTGGCGGAGCCGGCCGGGACGAAGGCCACGCCGTAGCGGTCGGACACCGTCCGCGCGGCCTGCCTGGCGCTCGCCGGGACGATGGCCCCGCCGCTCCCCCATGTCACCTGTACGCCCTGGGCGAGCAGGTCGTTCAGCGCCCGCACGTCCTTGGCGTCGGTCACCTTGAGCAGCAGCGGCCCGGGGGTGCGCGGCACCGAGCCGGTCGGCGCGGCGGCCTTGACCGGCTCGGAGCGCACGCCGAGCGAGGGCACGCCGGTGACGGTGGCGCCCCAGAGCAGGCCGTGACTCCATCCGGATATGTCGTACATCGTGCTCACCTTGGCGGAGATGTCGGCGCCCGCCTCCAGCATCACGTTCGCCAGGCCGCGCTTGGGCTGGCGCATGTCCACGACGTACGAGCCCGCCGGGTACGTCCTGCCGCCCGCCCGGAAGGCATGCGTGGCCCGCTCGACCCGCACGTCGTTCGCGATCAGGTGGTCCACCAGGCGCGCGGCGGCCGGGGCCGAGCGCTCGCCGGTGATGACGTAGGCCCGGGGGTAGGTGGTGGTGTAGACGTCCTCGGGGCCGAACCCGGGCACGATGCCGAGCGGCACGGTCTTCGACGGCTCGCCCGCCGCGCCCCTGCGGAACACCTCGATCTGGTCCGCGATGAGCTGGTCGTGCCTGGCCTGCACGAAGCCGTAGGTCGCCCGGATCGCGGCGGCGGCGACGTCGGTGTTGATCGCGGAGCGGCGGCGCAGCTCCGCGACGGGCAGCTGGTTGTAGGCGGCGCCGTTGACGGTCAGCGGGATCTCGACGGTGTGCGCGGCGACCGTGCCGTGGAAGGGCGCGTACTGCGGGGTGAAGATCGGCGGCCAGTCGTCCCAGCCCTCCTCGGAGTCCCTGAACGGGATCTGCACCGGGTGCACGCCGTCCTTCTCGAAGGTGTAGCCGAGCCCGTTGACGGCCGACTCCATGCCGAGCCCGTTGGCGTAGGTGCTGGTGATGAACAGGTCGTACTCGTAGTTGGCGCCGTGCGGCGGCGTGGTCGGCTCGATGAGCGTGCCGTTGACATAGCCGTGCAGGTCGATCATGGCGACCGGCTGGGTGTCGATCATCACCTGGCGCATCGCCCGCACCTCGGGCTGGGAGGCGGTGACGAAGTCGCGGTTGAGGTCGAAGCCGGCGCCGTTGACGCGCACGCCGTTGACCCGGCCGTCGGGGTTGGCGGTGATGTTGAAGTAGAGCCTGGTGCGCGCCAGCAGCGCGGCGATCGTGGGGTCGGTGCTGGTGGCGAGCTCTTCGACGGTGCGCAGCGCGGCGTCCGTGCCCTCCCACTCGTTACCGTGGATGTTGCCGTTGACGAACAGCGGCGCCTTGTACCGTTTGGCCAGCTTGCGGTCGCGGGCGGCGGCGACCGGGTCGTTCTCGATGCGGTCGCGGATCCTGGCCTGCTCGCGCGCCTCGCTCGCGCTCTCGGGCGCGGTGACGGTGACGAGGTAGAGGTCGCGGCCGTCGTACGAGCGGCCGGTGAGCTCGGCGCTGACCCGGTTGCTGCGCCGTTGCAGGTCGTTCAGCCTGGGCGCGATGCCGTGGTAGGGCACCAGGCCGAGCTTGATGCTGGCGTCGGCCGGGTTCTCCGCGGGGACGGGCAGCTCGGTCCGCCGGGGGTAGCCACGGTCGCGGGACACCCCGTACGGCTGGTCCGCCTGCTGGTCCGCGGGGGCGCGGCGGAGCGCGTTCTCGGACGTGCCGGCCGCGACCTCGTTCCGCTCGGGGCCGTTGCCGAAGTCGCGGACGGCGGACGGCGGCGGGTCGGCCGGTTGGGCCGCCGCCGGCGGGATGGCGAGCAGCGCGGCCGTGACGGCGACGCCGAGGAGTGCGGTGGGTAGGCGCAAGGAGTCCTCCAGATCAGGGTTCGCGGCGGCCGGTGGTGAGTCCGGCCGCCGCGATCGACGTTCGCGGAGCGGTGCTGCCGGCCGCCGCGATCAGGGTCCGCGGAGCGGTGAGTCCGGCCGTGGCGATCAGGGTTCGCGGAAGTCCGCGGCGATGCCGATCAGCGAGATCAGGCCGGCGGCGAACTCCATCGCCTCCGCGTGCCCCTCGCTGAACGGCGGCTGGAAGCCCACGCCCTCCCACGTCCGCGTCCCGGGGTTCCACAGGTCGGCGCCGACCTCGAAGTCCCAGCCGTAGACGCCGAAGTCGTACCAGAGCTCGTCGGCGGAGTTGCCGGCCGCCGAGTACAGCACGTCCGTCACGGGGCCGGTCTGCTGCGGCCAGGTGACGGTGCCGCGCTCGGCCGCGATGGCCTCCTCGATCGTGCGGGCCGAGCGCAGGAAGTACGCCTCCTGCTCGGGCGCGGGCCTGGGCAGGGTGACGCGGCCGTCGAGCTTGTACGCGCCGGGCGGCCACATGAAGTAGCCGCCGTAACTGTGCACGTTCATGGCGAACCTGATGTTGCGGTACCGCTGCGCGAGCCAGATGACGTTGCGGCTCTCCGGCTCGGAATGCTCGGCCGGCCCCGCGAACGTGCCGGACTGGCAGTTGGCCGAGGCGCCGAAATACCCGTCGGACAGCGAGCCGACGGCGTAGTTGCGGTTGACGTCCACGCCCCAGGCGTTGCGCAGCGCCGGGTCGGACTGCTGGGCCGGGCAGTGGTTCGTCATGTTCTTACGCTGGGAGTTGAAGTCGTAGAAGCTGTAGTTCGCGCCGTCGGGGTTGACGGTCGGCACGATGAAGATGTCGGTGCGCTCCAGCAGCCTGCGGGTGTCCTTGTCGCGGGCGTGGTTGCGCAGCAGCCGCTCGGCCGCCTCGATGGTGACCAGCGGCGTCACCCATTCTCGCGCGTGCTCCTGGGCGTAGGCCAGCACCCCGGTGCGCGAGCCGTCGCGGTGCGCGCCGACGCGCAGGGCCAGCACCTGGGCGGGGGCGCGGGACACGTCGGCCGGCGCGCTGAGGAAGTCGCTGAGCTGGGTGAGCGGCGCGGGCGCCATGACGCCCGCCCCCGCGTCCGTCCGGTAGGTCGTGGCCTTGACGCCGGTGCCCGGCGTCGCGTTGACGGCGGCGGCGACCTGGGCGGCGGTGCTGACGGGCGCGCCGGCGGCGTCGGTGGCCAGGCTGACGGTGACGAGTTTGCCGTTGACGCTCACCTGGAGGGCGCGGCCGGGCGCGCCGGGGGTGACGAGCTCGACGGCCAGGTCGTTGCCGCCCTCCGAGCCGTAGGCGGCCGAGGTGATCACGACGGCGGCGGCCGGCGGGGTGCCGATCAGGGCCTGGGCGTGGCGGCGGTAGCCGTTGGTGCGGTTCGGCAGCGCGATGATGTCGGTGAGCTTCGGATAGCGCCGGTGCAGCGCCTTGATCCGCTCGTTGAGCTGGGCGGGCGGCATGTACTGGGTGATGAAGTCGCGCTGGTAGCCGGGCCCCGCGCGGTCGGGCCGCGCGCCGTCGGGCCATTCCCTGGGCCGCGCCTGCGCCGTGCCGCCGCCCGCCGAGGTGACGGTGACCCACTCGGGCCGGCTCTCCGCCGGCACCGGGGTGCTGAACTGGTGGCCCAGGTACGCGCCCGCGTCCACGTACGCGACCATCGGGGCCTGGCCGGTCGTCCCCTTCCTGCCCTTCCAGGTGACGCTGAGCGTGGCGGCCTGCGCGGCGCTGCTCGACGCCTCGACCGACAGGAAATATCCGTCACGGGACTCGAACCAGACGGCCCGCTCGATGACGATCCGGTCCTGCGCGGCCGTGGCCTTCGTCTGGGCGGGGGCCGGCGTGCCGGTGGCCAGGGTGGCGCCGAGCGGGCGGAGCTCGGCGAGCTGGCTGGGCGTGACGACCGCGTCGACCTGGATGCTGCCGTCCGGCTGGGGCCGCACCCGTTCGGTGAGGTCCGCGCCGGAGGCCACCAGGCGTTCCATGGCGGCCTTGTCGGGGACGGACAGGGTGACGAGTGAGGCCGGCTCCGGGTCCGCCGGACCGGCGACCGCGGGGGCGGACGGCCCCGCTGCCACGAGAGTCGTGAGAACGATCATCAGAACGACTGCGGACGCCCGTAAACCACGCATCGGCCCCTCCAGGATCACCGTATGGGGATCATTGAAAGCCGACTTGGGGCAACCGGCAAGACCCAGGAGGCGGCCGGGAAGCCGGTGATCTCGCTCAGCGGCCGGGGCGCACGGGGTGCTACCGGGTGGCTTCCACGGCCTCGGCCCGGCCGGCGGTCATCGCCTACCGGGTGGCCTCCACGGCTTGGCCTGGGCGGCGGTCATCGCCTACCGGGTGGCTTTCACCGCCTCGGCTTGGGCGGCGGTCATCGCCTCCCGCGGGCTCAAGGCGCCGCTCAAGGAGGCCTGGACGGCCCCCCGCAGCGGCTCGGAGATCTTCGGATACTTGGCGCCCAGATTGTCGCTCGTCCGTCCTCTGGCCGCGTTGACCGCGTTCACCCACACCCGCAGCTCCGGGTCCGCCGCCACCTGCCTGGCCTGCCCAGCGGCGGTGGGAGCGACGTACGACAGCGTCTCGTTCGTGATGTCGGCGCTGCCGGGGCCGGTCAGGCACGTCACGAGCTTGCGCGAGGCGGCGTACCGGGTGGTGTCGGCCTGCACGGGCACGCTGACGAACTCCCCGCCGAGCGGCCCTGGGGCGGTGCCGCCCGTCCTGGCGGGGATCGGGATGATCCCGTACTCGAAGCCCAGTCTCCTGGCGTTGGCGAGCTGCCAGGTCCCGTTCTCGCCGAAGCCGAAGCGGCCGGTCGCGAACTCCCGCCAGCTCGCCGTCTGCGAGTTACGCAGCACGGAGGCCGGCGCGTACCCCTGCCGCACCCAGTTCGTCCACAGCGACTCCGCCGCGATACCGCGCGCCGAGTCGAGCTTGGTGAGCCGCGCGCCGGTTCCCCAGAACCACGGCAGGAACTGGAAGCTGCCCTCCTCGGTGTCGATGGCCGCGAACGTGATCCCTTGCTTCCCCGACGCCGTCACCTTCTCCAGCGCCGCCGTCAGCGTGGCCCAGTCCCGCACCGCGCCGGGGTCCACGCCGGCCTCGTCCAGCACTGCCTTGTTGTAATAGAGGGCCAGGGTGTTGGCGCCGATCGGGACCCCGTACGTCCGGCCGCCCACCTGCCCGGCGGCCAGCAGGTTCGGCAGGATCGCCGAGGTGCCGACCTTGATCTCCTGCGTGGTCGTCAGGATCCCGGCCCCGGCCAGCGTGGAGACCATCGGGTTGTCCACCAGGAGCACGTCCGGCGCCTGGCCCTGCTGTGCGGCCAGCATCGTCCTGTTGGTCAGGTCGGTGTTCTCGAAGGGGGTCCGCGCCACCTTGACGCCCGCGCCGGCGCCGCAGCGAGTGAGCAGCTCGACCCATGCGGAGTCGTCGCCGTACTGCGCGTACGGATCCCAGACCGTGTACGTCTCCGCGGCCGGTGCGCCCCCAGGAGTGGGTGCCGAGCAGCCGGCCAGCAGGCCCGCGGCCGCCAGGCCCGCACCGGCGGCGCACCGGCGCATCGACGCTGACCCCACTGACCTGACCTCCGCTGCCCTGACCTCCGCTGCGCGGCCGTGCTCCGGCGGCGAACCCCGAGCCGGTGCGAGCGACCATAAGCGCCGCCCGCACCCCCGGCAACGGGCCGCGCCGGAGCTTTGCCAGGACCTGCCGGGCGCGGGAAAGGCGGCGTGAAACTTACATCCCCATTCCGGGATTCACCTCGTCAGTCGCCGGCGTGCGAGTCCCAGGAAACCCGGCGGAAACACTCCCTTGACAAACCTGACTGACCCCAATAGCTTCCCACTGATTTTATCGATTTAATCGAGGAGCCCCGTGACATGAGTCCCCCCAGCGGCGTGCGCCGCGTACTCACCAGCGCGCTGGCCTCCCTGCTCTGCCTTCCCCTGGCGGCGCTGCCGGCCGGCGCGGAAGCCGCGGGCGGCCGGCCGGGCGCGGGCGTCCAGCTGGAGCACCTCGACCGCGGCCTGGTCGCCGCCACCACCGGCCAGGGCGTGTTCCTGAGCTGGCGGCTGCTCGGCGACGAGGCCTCAGGCCATGGGACGGCCGGCCTGACGGGCACCGACTTCCGCGTCTACAGGAACGGCCGCGCCATCGCCACGGTCACCGACAGCACGAACTATCTCGACGCCGCCGGCACCGGCTCCGCCGAGTACCGGGTCGCCCCCGTCGCGAAGGGCCGGGAAGGCCGCCGCAGCGATCCAGCCACGCCCTGGCTTAAATCGTTTTACGACTTACCGCTCCGGAAACCGGCCGACGGCGTCACCCCGGCGGGCGAGGCGTACACGTACGCGGCCAACGACATGAGCGTCGGCGACGTGGACGGCGACGGCCAGTACGAGTACGTCGTCAAGTGGGACCCGTCCAACTCCAAGGACGTCTCCCAGCGCGGCTACACCGGCAACACCTACGTCGACACCTACGAGCTCGACGGCACGTTGCGCTGGCGGCTCGACCTCGGCGTGAACATCCGCTCCGGCGCCCACTACACCCAGTTCCTGGTCTACGACTTCGACGGCGACGGCCGCTCGGAGATGATGCTCAAGACCGCTCCCGGCACGAAGATCATCCGTTACGGGGCCGGCGGCGAGGTCGTCTCCGAGCGTCATGTCACGATGCCGAAGCAGGATGTCAAAGCCGGTTACGCGCACAGCGACGATTACCGGAAGAGCGCGGCAGATTATTTCGACCATGTTGTTGCCATGTTCGCGAAATGGCAGGAGCATCCTGAGGTCGTCGCTGGACGCTGGCCGGCCACGCTCGAAGAGGCCTTCGGCATCCCGGTGGCGCACGAATATCCGCTGTCCCACGAGGACGCCGTGGAGCTCGCCACTTACTTCGTCGACGTCTACGCGCCGAGCCGCAGCGGCAACAACCGGCTGCGCGAGTTCGCCGGGTTCGTCATCACCGGCCCCGAATACCTGTCGGTGCTCGAAGGCGCGACCGGCAGAGAGCTGCAGACCGTCCGCTACAAGCCCGGCCGCGGCGACGACGGGCTGATGTGGGGCGACTACGCGATGGCCAGGATCGAGCCGGGCAACCGGGTGGACCGGTTCCTGTCCTCGGTGGCGTACCTGGACGGCAAGCGCCCGTCGGCCGTGTTCGCGCGCGGCTACTACACGCGCACGACGCTCGTGGCCTACGACTGGGACGGCAGGAGGCTCAAGGAGGTCTGGTACGTCGACAGCGGCCACGCGCCGATGGCCAACCCGTTCAACGCCTCCCCGCACGGCGTCCCCGGGAGCAACCCCGAGTACGCCGACCTCACCACGCAGGGGTTCCACTCGATGAGCGTGGCCGACGTGGACGGCGACGGCAGGCAGGAGGTCGTGTACGGCTCCGCGACCATCGACGACGACGGCGACCTGCTCTACTCCTCGTTCGCCCAGGCGCCTCCGCAGAGCAACGTGCCGGGCCAGAACGTCCGGCTCGGCCACGGTGACGCCATGCACGTCGGCGACTTCGACCCCGACCGCCCGGGCCTGGAGGTCTGGACGGTGCACGAGGGCGGCGCGTGGGCCCCGTACGGCTGGGCGATGCGGGACGCGGCCACCGGCAAGGTGCTCTTCGGCGGCTACAGCGGCGTGGACACCGGGCGCGGCATGGCCGGCGACATCGACCCGTCGATCCGCGGCCTGGAGACGTGGTCGTCGATGCCGCCCAACCAGGCGATCGAGGCGGGCCTGTGGTCTGCGCGCGGCGACTACCTGGGCAGGAACGCCCCCGGCACGAACATGAGCATCCGCTGGGCCGCCGACATGACCACGCAGTTCGTCAACGGCACGGCGACCACCGTCCTCCAGACGCCGACGATCGACGACTGGAAGCGCGGCACGCTGCTCACCGCCGAGGGCACGCTGGCCAACAACTGGACGAAGGGCAACCCGGGGCTGGTCGCCGACGTCTTCGGCGACTGGCGCGAGGAGCTGCTGGTCCGTACGGCCGACAGCGGGGCGGTGCGGATCTACCTGAGCACCGAGGTGACGAACCACAAGCTGTACACGCTCATGCACGACCCGCAGTATCGCGTGGAGGTGGCCAGGCAGCAGACGGGCTACAACCAGCCGGCGTACCCGAGCTTCTACTTCGGCTCGGACATGGACTGGTCACGCGTCCCCCTGCCGAAACTCTCGGCACCGGGCCACTGACGACCCACAGCGTGGCCCGCGCGTTCACCCTCCGGTGGACTCGCGGGCCACGACGGACCAGCGGCTGACGAACTCGCGCACCTCCGGCCGCTTCCCCTGGCCCTTCTCCGCCAGGCGCCGGGCCAGCAGCTCGACCGCGGTGCCCGCCATGAGCGCATGGTCGGGATCGATCGACGACAGCGAGGGCACCGTGTAGGCGCCCTCCTCGACGTTGTCGAACCCGATGACCTTCACCGCGCCGGGCACGCGCACCCCGCGGTCGGCCAGCCCGCGCAGCACCCCGATCGCCACGGTGTCGGTCACGCAGAACACGCCGTCGAACACGAGCCCGGAATCGGCCATCCGCCGCGCGGCGGCGGCGGCGTCCTCCATGGTGAGCGCGTCGATGGGGACCACGAGCGCCGGGTCGAAGCCGAGCCCCGCCTCATCGACGGCCTCGCGGTAGCCGGCGAGGCGCAGGCTGGAGACGTCCACCTGGTCGCCGGTCCGGCCGGCGACGATCGCGATGCGGCGGCAGCCCCGCTCGGCGAGGTGGGCGGTGGCGGCCTTGGCGCCCTCGGCGTTGGGCATCGCGACGTGGTCGACGGGCCCCTCGAAGATCCGCTCCCCCAGGATGACCACGGGATGGTCGACCTTGAGCAGCTCGGTGTCGGCGGACCCCAGCCCGACGGTGCTGAGGATCAAGCCGTCGTAGAGCCGGTGGCGCGACAGCGCCAGGGCGTCGAGCTCGCCCTCACGCGAGGCGCCGGTCTGCTCGATGGCCACCTTGAGCTCGTGCCGCGCCGCCGCGGCGATGATCGCGGCGGCGAGCTGACCGAAGTAGGGCCGATCGACCTCCGGAACGGCGAGCCCGATCGTGCCGGTTCGCCCGGTGCGCAGGTTGCGCGCCGCGACGTTGACCCGGTAGTCGAGCTCGGCGATGGCCCGCAGCACGCGCTCACGCGTCTCGGTCCTGACGTGGGGATGGTCGTTGAGCACGTGGGAGACGGTCATCGGCGAGACGCCGGCGGCCCTGGCAACATCCTGGATCGTCACCCCCACACCAGCCATCCTCCCATGGCCCTCTGTCCCCGGTGCCGAGGTCAGGACGCGGGCCATACCGTAGTACTTCAGAGCCATTTATCAGGAGGGCACTCCAGCGGGACGACGGCTTCAGGGCGTGTTTTCTACCGTCTGCGCTGCGGGCCGCCGTGCACGCGTACGAGAGGGGACTCGTGCGTCCCGCCTCGTACTGAGCCGGCGATCAGCCTGGGCGGGCGGCGCGTGAGCGCATGATGAGCGCGGCGACATGGTACGCGCAGGGAACGGGACCGGCGTTGGCGTAGGCGTGGTCGGCGTCGGCGGCGAAGTAGACCGAGTCTCCCTCGTCCAGCTCGACGACCCTGTCGCCGACGGTGAGCCGGAGGGTGCCGGACTCGACGACGACGTATTCGTGCGAGCCCGGCGCGTACGCCGCGAACCGCCCGGCATCGCAGCCCGCGGGCAGCACGGTACGGATCCATTCGAAGTTCACGCCGGGGATCACGGGGGTGAGGATCGTCCGGCGCCACCCTCCGGGCTCGTCGGCGGTGTCCTGCTCGAAGGCGCGGCGCACGATGACGCGGCTGTCCTCGGGCTGGGCGACCAGGTCGGCGAGCGGCACGCCCAGGCCGTCCGCGATGCGGCCGAGGACGACGATCGTGGGGGCCTTCAGGCCGCGCTCGACCGAGGACAGCATGCTCACGCTGACGTCGGCCGCCTCGGCCAGCTCCTGGAGGGTCATGGCCCGGCTGTGCCGGAGCTCCTGAAGCCGGGCACCCAAGACCACAAGATCCACCATTTACGCTATAATAGCATGAGATTTCACTATAGAGAAAAGAGGAGCGTTGTGGTGAAGTCTCCGGCCGTCGTTCGCCCGGCCACTCCCGAGGACGTGAAGGCCGTGGCCGAGATCGGCGCGCACTACGTCAACCACAGCGTGGCCACCTTCGACGAGACGCCCAGGACGATCGCGGACTGGCAGCGGTGGCTGGACGATCTCGCCGGGCGCGGCCTGCCCTTCCTGGTGGCCGACCTGTCCGGCGAGGTGGCCGGTTACGCCTACGCCGGTCCCTGGCGGCCCAAGCCGGCCTACCGCTACACCGTCGAGGACACGATCTACCTCTCCCCCGGCCACCTCGGCCAGGGGCTGGGCACCGCGCTGCTCGGCGAGGTGGTGACCAGGTCCATCGCGGCCGGGATGCGGCAGATGATCGCGGTCATCGCCGACACCGGCGATCCCGCCTCGGCGACGCTGCACCGCCGCTTCGGCTTCGTCGAGGCAGGCCGCCTGACCGGCGTCGGATTCAAGCACGGCCGCTCGATCGACACGCTGCTCATGCAACGGCCCCTGCTGCCGGCGCACGACTAAGGCAGGTCGCGGGCGGCCTTCAGGGCGTTGATCAGGTCGCTCGAGAAGGTTCGATCGATCTTCCTGCCCGCCAGTGCCGTCACCTCCGCGGTCAGCGCCGTCAGGAGGCCGTGCCTGGCCTGAGGCCGGTCCCACGCCTTGGCCAGCGCGCGAAGCTGAGCCAGCAGCCCGGCACGCACGCCCGTACCGTGGATCTCGCCGGTCTCGGCGGCGTTCGTCACCGCGTCGATCAGGGTCGCCGGGCTGAGCGCGGCCCAGGCGGGGCGGCGTACGGTGGCCGTCACGGCGCCCGGCACCTGCTCGCCGCGCGGGTAGAAGGACGTGGTCGCACCGGCGGAGCCGACCTCGAACGGCACCCAGTCGTGCACGCCGGCGCCATCGGGAGTGACCCGGTCGACGCGCAGCCCCCAGCCGCGTCCGTCGCCCAGCCTGGTGCTGGCCCACAGGCCCTTGGCCCAGCCGGGGAGCGTGCCGTCCAGGGTCAGGGCGTCGGGCTTGCCGCTCAGCGGGGTGGCCGGGGCGCCGGTCCAGGCACTGGAGGCGCCGGTCACGGTGAGCGTCCGCTCCTCGCCGGTGAGGCGGAACGCGCCGCCGTACAGGTGGCCGTCGCCGTTCACGTAGCCGGAGACGACGGCGCCGGTGGCCTTGTCGACGCGGGCCAGCACGAAGCGGCCGGCCATCGCGAGCCCGTCGACGACGCGCTCCTGGGTGGAGTCGCTCACGTACACGATGTCGCGATATTTCGGTGTTTCGAGGCGGGTGACGGTGGTCATCGGGTCGCCGCCGAACGCCTCCTCGAAGGTGACGGACGACAGCTTGCCCTGCTGCCCCGTGCGCATGGTCTCGTAGACGGCCGCGTACGTCGTGGTGTCCGCGGGGGTGACCAGCCTGCGGCGCTGGAAGTGCCAGTTGGGGTAGGCGTCCTTCTTGGCCGCGTCGTTCCCGGTGCGGCGGAGGGTCGGCACCTTGGAGAAGATCACCTCATCGCCGGGAGCGCCGTTCACGAACGCGCGCACGGCCGTGCCCGTCCTGGCGCCCGTCCAGGTGAAGGAGAGGTCTCCGGTGCCCGGGCCGACGCGTGGGTCGCGCATCAGGTCACGGTCCTCGCTCAGCCCGTCCGTGTTGCCGGTCGACTCGTAGTAGGACTTCACCGTGCCGCCCTTGTCCTGCAGCGGCAGCGCGGTGTCGAGTGAGACGTCCTCGTCCTCGGAGGCGCGCAGGAACCACTGATGGGCGTCGCCGCCCTTGAGCCGCGAGACGTCCACGACGTACCGGCCCTCCGGCGACTGGATCACCGCGAGCAGGCGTCGCTTGACCTCGGCGCCGTCCTGCGCGGGCCCCGGCTCGGACGCCTCGATCAGCTGCACGTCCTTGCCCGAGGTGGCGCCGTCGTCATAGGCGAGCACCGCCGCGCCGGTGCCGAGCGCGTCCTGGCAGGTGTAGCCGCCGGCGTTGTCCCTGGACCAGATCCACGGCGTGTTGTGCGCGGGGGTGTCCATGTGCCAGTAGCGGTTGTTGGGCACCTGGGTCGGATAACCCTGGTCGGGCAGCACCTCCATGCCCGACCCCCACAGGATCAGCCCCAGGTGGTCGCCGTGGCCGTGGCCCGCCTTGTACGGCAGGCCCTCCGAGGTGGGCGGCAGCGTGAGGTGTGCCTGCAGCGCGTCCTTCGTGTCGCCGGCGGTCAGCGCGTAGTGGCCGTAGCCGTACAGCTCGATGTTCTTCAGGTTGGTGATCGGGTCCGTGGCCACCATGTCGCCGGCCGTGGGGAAGTGCGTGTCGTTGATCGTCACGGGCACGTCGTCGGGGAAGCGCAGCGCCTGGCCCATGGCCGCCGCCTTGGCGAAGAGGGGATAGCGCGCCGGCACCAGATCGGTGTGGTCGAGCTTGAGGTCGCCGGTGTATCCGGCCGGGTCGGCGTAGTTCTCCGCGAGCAGGGTGAACGCGCCGCGGGCGAAGAACATCACCTGGTCGTGATAGGAGGTGGTCGCCTCCTCCCAGGTGCCGTCGGCGAAGAACTGCCGGCCGGAGAACATCCGGTCGGTCATCGGCAGCACGTACCTGACCAGGTCGGGATCCCCCAGGATGGAGGCGACGGCGAAGGCGTAGCGGTAGCCGTAGACCTCGATGTTGTGCAGGCCTGTCGGCTTGTCCGCCAGGTTGACGAAGGCGACGACGGTGCGCCGCAGCCAGCTCTCGACCAGCGCGCGGGTTTCCTGCGTCCAGTCCGGTGCGTCGTACACCAGGTCGTAGGCGCGCACGGCCTGGAACGGGATCGTGTTCTTCGACCAGGAGGGGTGGGCGTACGGCACGTCGTCGTAGCCGCGGGCGAACTCGACCAGGCCGAGGACGGCCCGCCGCCGCTCACCCAGCTCGGCGAACCTGCGCAGGTGCGTCTCGAAGTCGGGATGGATGTCCAGTCCCGTGCGGCTCGCGCTCGCGGTCTTCGCCGCGGCGAGGTAGTCGGGCTCCGGCATGGTCGCCAGCGTGCCCAGTTTGGCGCGCTTGACCTCGTCCGGCTCGTCGGCGACGGCGCTCCAGTCGGAGCCGCCCATCATGTTCTGCGGGTTCTTCAGCGGGTGGCTCACCCGCGAGCTCGGGTACGTGCCCCCCACGTCCTTAGGCAGCGCGGCGGGCTCGGCCGTCTCGATCCAGGCGGTGCCGGGGCCGGTGAAGGTCACCTCGACGCGCACCGCGTCGGCGCCGGTCGGCATCGGCACGTTGTGGGCGACGGGCACGAAGCCGCGCTGCTGGTCGATGTCGGCGTAGGCGTAGCGGACGCCGGGAATCGGCAGGCCGGCCCGCATCGGGGTGTAGGCGATCTCCAGCTTGCTGGACTGGCAGGCGATCTCGTCGAGCTTGACCCGCAGCCGTGAGGCGTAGACCGTGCGATCGCCGGCGGGGAAGGTCCGGCGGTACTGGCCGCTCGCCCCCGCCGAGCCGCCGATCGTGAGCGTGCCGTTCTCCTCGGAGGAGGCCGGCGTGCCGGACATGGGGACGAACTGCCAGCCGTCCCCCGAGGGC
Source organism: Nonomuraea rosea (assembly GCF_039539705.1). NCBI lineage: Bacteria > Bacillati > Actinomycetota > Actinomycetes > Streptosporangiales > Streptosporangiaceae > Nonomuraea > Nonomuraea rosea. The sequence goes on from NZ_BAABDQ010000008.1 coordinate 105,700, forward strand.
GGCGGGCCCGCCCACTCGATGCTGAGCGCGTCGACGGCGAACGTGCCCACCCCGCTGTCGATCATCGGCTGCAGGCTGACGGAGGCGGTCCCCGCCGGGACCTCCAGGTAGCCGTCGACGCCGTGCCAGCCGGTGGTGCCCGTGGTCTGGGCGAAGTACTGCAGCCCGTTGGAGACGCCGGACGCGGTGAACGACTGCACCCTGATGCTGGTCCGGCCGCCGGTCAGCCCGGCCGAGCGGACCTTGGCCCGCAGGTGGACGAGGCCGCCGCCGCTGTCGGGCAGGGCGGCCTTCTGGGTGATCGCCACCCGGTCGTCCGCGGTGTCCGTGCTCAGCTCGGCCGCGCTCGTCCCCTCGGCCGCGTCCGCCGAGGCGGCGATCCGGCCGTCGCCCTTCGGTTTCCACGCCGCCCATGAGGCGGGCAGGCCCGCCGTCCATGTCTCGAAGCCGCCGTTGACCAGGGGTAACGGCTCCGCGACCGCGGCGGCGGGGGTCAGCAGAGCCAGGGCGAGAGCAGCATGGATCGAGCGCATGGGGGGTGCCTCTCAGAAGGGGGCTACTTGCCGCTGCCGAGGGTCATGCCCTCGATGATGCGGCGTCCGAGCCAGATGTAGACCAGCAGGAGCGGCAGGATGACGATGGCGATGGCCGCGAACAGGCCGCCCCAGTCGGCGCCGCTGTACTGCACGCGGGTCATGAAGTTGAGCAGGGCCAGGGGCAACGTCTGCTGGGCCGGGTCCTGCAGGAAGATGAGGGAGAGCAGGCCCTCGCTCCAGTGCCCGATCACGTTCAGGATCACCAGGGTGACCAGGCCGGAGCGGGCCAGCGGCAACATGATCCGCCAGAAGGTGCGCAGCGGGCCGGCCCCGTCGATCGCCGCCGCCTCCTCCAGGTCGCCCGGCAGGCTGCGGAAGAAGGCGGTCAGGAAGAACACCGCGAACGGGATGGACGTCGCGACGTACACGATGATCAGGCCGCCGAGGTTGTTGACCAGCCCCAGCTGCGACATGGCCACGAAGAGCGGCAGCATGATCGCCTGGATGGGTACGCCGAGCCCCATGGCGAAGAACGAGGTCAGCGGTCCTGACGTCCTGGTCGTGAAGCGGCTCAGCGCGTAGGCGGCCGGTGCGGCGATGAGCACGGTGCCGATCGCGGTGGCCGCCACCACGACGACCGTGCGCAGGATCGCCGGGCCGAACTCGCTGACCTCCCAGGCGCGTGCCCAGTTGCCGAGCTGCCAGTCGGCGGGCAGGCCGAAGGGGCTGGCGAAGATCTCCCTGGCCGTCTTGAACGACGACAGGATGAGCCAGAGCAGCACCAGGAGGTCGAAGGCGACGACGAGCCAGACCAGCAGCCTGCCTGGGCGCAGCCGTACGGGGACTGTGGCCATGGCTCAGTACTCCAAGCTCTCGCGTCGGGTGACCCTGCGGGTCAGCAACGTCAGCACGACGATCAGTACGAGCGTCACCATCGTGGCCGCGGCCGAGGCCCCGTACCGTGCCTCGCCCGTGGGCTGGAAGGCCTCGGCGTAGGCGTACAGCGACAACGTCCACGACTTGGTCGTCGGCACCGAGCCCGCCGCCCCGGCGAAGACGTAGATGAACTCGAAGATCTTGATGGCGCTGATCGCCCAGAGGGTGGCGCTGACCGCGACCGCGTCCCACATCAGCGGCAGCGTGACGTTGCGGAACTTCTGCCAGGGCGAGGCGCCCTCCAGGTCGGCCGCCTCGTACAGGTAGGCCGGGATGCGGTCGACGGCCGCCATCAGGATCGTGGTGTAGAAGCCGGTGTTGACCCAGACCAGGCCCAGGCAGATGACGTAGAACAGGTTGTCGTCGGCCAGCCACTTCGGCACGGCGTCCACGCCGGCCAGCCGCAGCAGGGCGTTGATCAGGCCGTCGGCCTGGAACAGGAAGCCCCACAGGATCGAGATGGCCAGCGCGGAGACGGCGTTGGGGAAGAAGATGACCGCGCGGACGAACTTGCGCCCGGCCATCTCCCGCAGCACCATCGTCAGCCCGAAGCTGAACAGGAAGGTCAGGAACCCCACGCCGATCAGGATCAGCAGCGTGTTGAGCAGCGAGGAGTGGAAGACGTCGTCGTACCAGAGCCGCCGGTAGTTGTCGAAGCCCACCCACTCGATCGGCCCGGCGCCCGCCCACTTGGCGAAGCTGAGCACCACCGTGAACAGGCTCGGCACCATGAAGACCAGCAGGTAGACCGCCAGGGCGGGCAGCACGAAGGGCAGGTAGAGGCGCTGCCTGGCCCTGGCCAGCGGGCTGCCTGTCTCCGCGACGGTCCTGATGACGGCCGGAGCCTCTACGGTGGCCGCGGTCATCAGCCGTTGACCTTCCACCAGTTGACGGTGTCGGTCTTGAGCTTGGCGACGAAGTCCGCGGCGGTGACCTTGCCGGCGAACAGGTCCTTGGCCATCGGCAGGTAGATCTTGACGTTCCAGTCGTCCATGCCGCGCACGCCGTCCATCTGCAGGTGGAAGGGCACGCCCGAGTCGAGGGTCGCCTTGGCGTCGGCCACCTCGGCGGGGGTGCTGGTGTCGGTGCGGATCGACATCACCTTCTCGTCGGCGGGGATGCGCTCCAGCCATTTCTTGTTCATGAAGTACTCGATGAACTTCTCCGCGTTCGCCGCGTGCTTGGCCTTGGCCGGCACGGCGAAGCCGAACAGCGAGACCTCTTCGGAGGTGAACCCGCCCTCGGTCTTGGGGAAGGGGAAGGAACGGAACGTGAATCCGGAGCCGGCGACCTCGGCCGTCTCACTCGGTCCGTAGGTGCCGATGAACAGGAAGTCGGCCGCGCCTTGCGCCCACTTCTGCTGGATGGCGGGGAACTTGCTGGCGTCCCAGCCGTCGATCATGTAGTCGCCCTTGGCCAGGCTCTCGATGTACGTGGCCGCCTTGAGGAACTTGGGGTCGTCGAACCCGGCTCCGCTCTGGTCGGTGAGCGCCTTGGCCAGGTTGCCGGGGCCGAACTCGCGGATCAGCGCCTGGGAGAGCCATTTGCCGACGTACCCCTGGATGTCTCCGTCCGCGGCGAGCGCGGCCCGGCCCGCCGCCTTGCTCTTGTCGAACAGCGCGAGCAGTTCGTCGAACGTCTTCGGCGGGTTGGCCGCGACGTCGGGCAGCTTGGCCGCGTTGTAGTAGATCTGCCAGGTGTGCACTGACGTGGGGATCATGTAGGTCTTGCCGGCGTCGGCGATGACCTGCTGGTAGTTGTCGGGGATGACGTCGCCGACGGTCTTGTCCTCGCCGGGGATCTGGTCCTTCAGCAGGCCGGACAGGTCCTTGGCGTTGCCGGTGGCCTGCAGCAGGTTGAGCAGGCCGGCCTGCGAGCCGTCGACCAGGTCGGCCGCGACGTTGCCGCCGACCAGGGTGGGCTGCAGCTTCTTCAGGTTCTCCCTGCCCTGGAAGACCAGGTTGACCTTGATCCCGGTGTCCTTGGTGAACGCGGCGGCCAGTTCGCCGAGCATCTTGGCGCGGGGCTCGTCCTGCTTGTGCATCGACCAGAACGTGAACTCCTTGGCGTCTGAGGTGCCACCGCCACCACCGCACGCGGACGTGCCCAGCATGAGGACGGCGACGGCGAGGGCTGCCGCACCCTTCTGAGGGAGATTCATGAGCACCGCCGTTGTATCAGGGAACGATGTGCAGGATTCTGCGGGTATTCATACGCTAGAGTCAACGGATTCTTAGGATTGAATTTGAGCGATGCAGAGCTGATACGTCCTACGAGCTCCTTTCCTCGGCGGATGCGCCAAGATTCTCCGGGAGGTCCCGTGAGTGAACCCAAGCGTGGCGAGAAGTTCCGCCAGCTCGCCGACGAGCTACGGCGCGGCATCGCCGAGATCCGGTGGCCGGAGGGCAGGCTGCCGACCGAGCAGCAGCTGTCCAAAGAACAGGGGGTCAGCCTCAACACCGTGCGCAGGGCGGTCGACCTGCTGGTCAACGAGGGGCTCGTCTATCGCCGCCAGGGCTCGGGCACCTACGTGCAGGCCGAGCAGCCGCGCACCGGCCCCGTGGTGGGCGCGATCGTGCCGTCGATGACGTACTACTACCCGAGGATCATCGCGGGCATCGAGAGCGAGCTGTCCAGGAACGGCGCGCAACTGCTGCTGCGCAGCACCGGCTACGACGTCGCCCAGGAGCGGCAGGCGGTGGAGAGCATGGTCGCGGCGGGCGCCCAGGGCCTGCTCATCGTGCCCGAGCTGACCGGGCGGGCGGACGCGCACGCCGACCTGGACCGGCTCGGCCTCCCCCTGGTGCTGGTCGAGCGGCGGTTCAGGTCGGGCGGCGACATCCACGAGTTCGTCTGCTCCAACCACGCGGCCGGCGGCTACATCGCCGCCCGCCACCTGTTCTCGCTCGGCCACTCCACGATCGCGTTCCTGGCGCGCAGCAGCCCGCACGCGTCCGAGGTCGCGCAGGGACTGCGCGAGGCGCTGGCCCATCGCGGGCTCGAACCCGCGCTGGAGCACACCATCGGCAGGTGGACGGCGGCCGACGCGGAGAGCTGCCTGGACCTGCTGCTGGCCGCAGGCTGCACGGCCGCGCTGTGCTTCGCCGACAGAGAGGCGACGCTGCTGGTGGCGGCCGCGGCCAAGCGCGGGATGGCGGTGCCGGGCGACCTGTCGGTGATCGGCTACGACGACGAGATCGCCGACCTGTCCGCCGTGCCGCTCACCGCGATCTCCCCCGCCAAGCAGGCCGTCGGACGGCTCGCGGTGCAGACGCTCCTGCGCCGCCTCGCCGAGCCGGACGCCCCCCTCCAGCAGCATCTCGTCGTTCCCGCGCTGGCGGTACGCGAGTCCACCAATATTCATACCCCTTCAAAGGGTTGAATTAAGGTAGAACTTGAGCCAAGGTGGTCCAGTCATCCCCCGGACGTAAGGACATCACCATGGCAGTTGTACGGCTCGGCCTGGTCGGTGCCGGCGGTGTCGCCCGGCTCTACGCGCAAGCCGCGCTGGACCTGCCGGAGGAGGTGCGGGTGGCGGCGGTGTTCGACGTGGACGCCGGCCGCGCGGCGGAGCTGGCCGCGCTCACCTCCGCCACCGTGCACGACGACCACATGAGCATGCTCGGCGGCTGCGTCGACGCGCTGATCGTGTGCACCCCGCACGCGCTGCACCTGGCTCCCGCCGTGGACGCGGCGGCGGCCGGGGTGCACGTGCTGATGGAGAAGCCGATGGCCACCTCGCTCGCCGACTGCGACGCGATGGCGGCCGCCTGCTCGGCCGCCGGGGTGGCGCTCTTCCTCGGCCACATCCAGCACTATCTGCCCATCACCGCGACCGCTCGCCGTGCGATCGCCGACGGCCTGATCGGGACGCCGGTCGCGATCGTGGACCGGCGCTCCACCGACTACCGGCCGGGCCACCGTCCCGGCTGGTTCTTCGACCCGGAGCTGGCCGGCGGCGGCGCGATCATGAACATCGGCGCGCACTGCATCGACAGGGCCGCCTGGCTCGCGGACGGGCGGCCGGCCCGGGTCAACGCCACCGTGGTGCGCCGGGCGGCCGTGGAGACCGAGGGACTGCTGCAGATCGAGCTGGACAACGGCGTGCTGGCCACGGTGGCCGTCATCGACAGCGCGTTGTCCGGGATCGACGAGATCGAGGTCCTGGGCACGTCGGGCACCCTGCGCGCCTCCCGCACGACCGGGGTCCAGATCGCCACCGAGCAGGGGGTGCGCACCTTGCTCGGCGCCCCCGCCGACATGGGTGAGCACGTGCGTACCGCCTTCGCGGACCAGCTCACCGACTTCGCCGCCGCGGTACGCGGCGAGCGGCCCGTCGCCATCGGCGCGCAGACAGGCCGCGACGTCGTGGCCACCGTGCTGGCCGCCTACGAATCCGCGCGGAGCGGGAAGACCGTGGAGGTGGAGCTCTTTGGCCAGTCGTGATCCGCAACGGCCCAATGTGCTGTTCATCCTGAGCGACGACCAGGGGCCGTGGGCGCTCGGCTGCGCGGGCAACTCCGAGATCCAGACCCCGCACCTGGACGGGCTGGCCGCGTCAGGGGTGCGGCTGTCGCGATTCTTCAGCGTCTCGCCGGTCTGCTCCCCGGCCAGGGCGTCGCTGTTCACCGGGCGGATCCCGTCCGCGCACGGGGTGCACGACTGGCTCAGCGGGCCTTCGCCCGACGACCACCTCGCTGGGCAGCGGCTGTTCACCGACGACCTGGCCGACGCGGGCTACCGGCTGGGGCTGGTGGGCAAGTGGCATCTCGGCGCCAACGACCGGCCGCGGCCCGGCTTCGTCCACTGGTACGCGCACCCGTCCGGCGGGGGGCCGTACCTCGGGGCCACGATCATGGGGCAGCAGGTGGACGGCTATCTCACCGACGAGCTCACCGCGCGGGCGGCGGCCTTCATCGACCAGGAGGCGGGCCGTGCGGAGCCGTTCTACCTGTCTCTGCACTACACCGCGCCGCACAAGCCGTGGAAGGGGCAGCACCCGCCGGAGTTCGAGGCGCTGTACGAGTCGTGCGCGTTCGCGTCGTGCCCGCAGGAGCCGGCTCACCCGTGGCAGCCGCTGGACGCGGACGGCGTGCCCGTGGGCGGCGAGGCCGACGTCAGAGCCGCGCTGATCGGGTACTTCGCCGCCGTCACCGCCATGGACGCGGGGATCGGCCGGGTGCTCGCCACGCTGGAGGCCCAGGGGCTGACGGCATCGACGCTGGTGATCTTCAGCAGCGACAACGGCTTCAACTGCGGCCATCACGGCATCTGGGGCAAAGGCAACGGCACGTTCCCGCAGAACATGTACGACACCTCCGTCATGGTCCCCGCGATCTTCAGTCAGCCCGGCCGGGTGCCCCAAGGGGTGGTGTACGACGCGCTCGTATCCGGGTACGACCTGCGCCCCACCCTCCTGGACCATCTCGGCCTGCCCGACGACGGTGGCGGGCCCGGCCGTTCCTTCGCCGCCTTCGACGACCGGTCGGGGGCGGAGGTCGTCGTCTACGACGAGTACGGGCCGGTGCGGATGATCCGGACCGGCGCCTGGAAATACGTGCACCGCTACCCGCACGGCCCGCACGAGCTCTACCACCTCGCGCGGGATCCGGACGAGCGGCACAATCTCGCACACGCGGGACTGCCCGAGCTCGCCGAGCTGCGCGACAGGTTGGACTCCTGGTTCGCCCGCCACGTCGACCCCCGCCTGGACGGCAGCCGCCTGCCCGTCAACGGCTCGGGCCAGCACTCGCCCGCCGCGCTCGGCGCCTTCGAGGCGGCGCCCTACCGAACGGAGCCCCGATGAAGACCTGGTACACCGACGCCCGATTCGGCATGTTCGTCCACTGGGGCCTGTACTCGATGGTCGGCCGCGGCGAATGGGACAGAGCCGTGTCGGAGGTGCCGCGCGAGGATTACGCCGGGCTGGCGAAGGTGTTCAACCCCGCCGCCTTCGACGCCCGCGCGTTCGCCAAGGCCGCCGCCGACGCGGGCCAGAAGTGGATCACGATCACCAGCCGGCACCACGACGGCTTCTCCATGTACGACACCGGCCTGTCCGACTTCAAGATCACCAATTCGCCGTTCAGCCGCGATCCGATCGCCGAGCTGGCGGAGGCGTGCCGTGAGTCCGGGATCAAGCTGGGCTGCTACGTCTCGCTCGTGGACTGGCATCACCCCGGTTACCTCGATCCCGCCGGCTGGCCGGACTACCTCGGCTTTCTGCACGGCCAGGTCGAGGAGCTGTGCACGCAGTACGGCGAGCTCGGCCAGGTGTGGTTCGACGGCGACTGGCCGCACTCCAACGCCGCCGAGCGGCACCCCGGCTGGTTCACCGTGGACCGGCCATGGGACTACGAGCGCCTCTACGCCCTGGTCCACGATCTGCAGCCGGGCGCCGTCGTGCTCAACAACCGCAAGTCCGGCATCCAGCCCGGCGAGGACGTGCAGGGCTTCGAGAACGACCTGCCCGGCGAGAACTCCACCGGCCTCAACCCCGTCGCGATCGTGCCGGGCGTCCCGCTGGAGACCTGCCTGACCATGAACCGGTCCTGGGGCTACATGCCGCACGACAACGCCTGGCGTGAGGTGGACGAGCTGCTCGGCACCCTGCTGCGCTGCGTCGCGGCGGACTCCAACCTGCTGCTGAACGTCGGCCCCACCCAATCGGGCACCATCCCGCCACCGGCGCTCGACCGGCTGCACGCGATGGGCCGCTGGCTGGCCGCCCACGGCGAGGCCGTCTACGGCGCCGGCTCGTCCGGCGACCCCGGCGCCGTCAGGACCGCGGCAGGCGACGTGCTGCCGATCCGCGAACTGCTCGCCTCGGCCCGCTAGACCCCTCCAGACTTCAGCCGAGATCCAGCTCCGAGCCGCCGAACTTGTCCCGCAGGAACCTCCCCTGGTCCCGCAGCGCCTGCTCGTCCCCTCGATGCACGGCCTCGGCCACCTTGCGCAGCTCGGCGTCGAGCAGCGCGAGCTGGGCCAGCAGCTCCTCGTGCGCGCTGTGCTCCCGCCCGCCGCGGCGGGTGCGGGCGTAGCCGCGCGGCAGGTTCGCGTACGCCTCCAGGCTCGCGGGCAGATACCGGCGGATGGTCTGCGAGACCACGTGCAGCTGGTCGGGCGAGGACGTGAGCTGCTCGGCCCGGTCCAGCACGCCTCCCAGCACCTCGGCCAGCGTGTCCACGGCCGCGTGCACGTCGGCGGGGAAACGGCCGCCGATCCGCCGGAGCAGCGTGTCGAGGTCGGCGCGCAGCGCCCGCGTCTCCACCTCGGCGTGGGAGATCGTCAGCCGGACGCGTTCCGGCGGGGCCAGCAGCGCGCCGGCCCCGTACAGCGCCGCCACGACGACCGGCCACCACGCGCCCGCCAGCCCCAGGAAGTGGGTCACCAGGCCGAGCAGCGCCAGCGAGGAGCCGGCGATGTTCCTGGTCGAGCCCAGGTAGCGCAGCACGCGCTCACTGATAGCCACGGATCTCCTTGAACACGCTGCTCAGCGACGTGCTGCGGGCGTCGAACACGGCGCCGCCGGTCAGCCCGGCGACCTTGCGCATCTCCTCGGCGTCGCTCTCACCGAACAGCACCACGAACGCCGGCGCCCGCCGCTCCGCGGGCAGCGCCCGGTAACGGGCCTCGAAGGCGGCGTAGTCGGAGCCGTCGGTGTTCTCGCCATCGGTCATGAGCACGATCGAGGTGTAGCGCCCCGGCACGGCCGGGAGGTCGTAGGCGGCGGCGAGGCTGTCGTAGATCGCGGTGCCGCCCGCCGCGGTCAAGCCCTCCGCGAACGCCTTGATCTCGGCGAGCACCGGCGCGGGATCGCGTTCCGGCACGGTGAACGGGACCCCCGGCCGCGGCCTGCCGCTGAACGGGATCATCGTGACCGTCTCCCGGTTGCTGAAGCGGGAGAACGCGCCGGAGACGGAGGTGTCCGCGCCGGTCAGCGCCACCAGCGCCTGGCGCAGCGCGCCGATCCGCTCCCCCTCCATCGAACCGGACGTGTCGAGCACGAACCGCGCCTCGGCCGGGACCCGCACCCGGTTGAGATAGGTGGCGATCAGCTCGTCCGCGGTGCTGCGCCGGTTCGGGAAGGGCAGCTCGATCAGCTGCCTGCCGCCGAAGCGCGGGTCCTGGGCCACTCCTGGCGTGATCGGCCGCCGATGGGTGCCGGTCATGATGTCGCGCTGCACGGCCGGCGTGCGCAGCCATGCGGTGAGCTTGCCGTACAGGTCCTTCTTGGTCTCGTTCGCGGCGGCGAGCAGGGTGAGCGGGTAGTCGGCGCTGACCACGCCGTCGTCCGGGTAGACGAGCGTGAGCGGCTCGCGCAGCCCCAGCAGGACCGACTCGTAGTTGACCATGCCGTCCACGCGCGGGTCGCGGGAGTAGGCGTCGGCCAGCCAGCCCGACGAGCCCGCCGTCAGCCGTTGCGCGGAGAAGAAGTCCTTCAGGCGCGGCGTCACCGACTCGACCTGCTCGGCGCTGAGCGCGCCGTCCGCGTCCGACAGCGCCGCGGCCACGCCGACCAGGGCGGAGAAGCCGGAGTTGGAGGAGGCGGGGTTCGTCATGGCGAAGCCGAACCTGCCGTCCTTGGCCGCCTTCGCGATGTCCGTCCAGGAGACCGGCTTGCCGGTCCAGCCGAGCTCGTTCGCCTTGGCGGGCTTCAGCCCGAGCACGACGGGCGAGACCATGATCTTGGTCTGGGTGGACAGCCTGTCCTGGGCGCCGTCGATCAGTGACAGGTAGCGGTTGGAGGAGAACCAGATCGCGTCCTGTCTGCCGTCGGTGCGTCCGCTCGCGACCTGCTCGGCGCCGTCGAGCGTGCCGGTGTAGGTGAGGCGCACCTTGACGCCGGCCTCCTGCTCGGCCCGCCTGAGCAGCGGTTCGAGGTCCTTGACCTCGCTGCCCGCCAGCACCCGCAGCACGTCAGGCCCGTCGGTTTCCGTGTCCGTCCCGCAGCTCGCCAGTGAGGAGACGACCAGGCAGGCGAGCAGGGCGACGGGCGTGAGACGTCTCATCATCGCGTGCCCTCCTGGGCGCGCTCCAGGTACGTCTTGGCGTGCCCCAGCTCGGCGGACAGGCTGTCCACGGTGGCCGCCATGCTCTGCACGGCCTGCTCGCGGAAGGTGTCGATCGCGTCCATCGTGGCGTAGACGTTGTCGAACGCCTTGCGCAGCGTGTCCAGGTCCACGGTCGTCGATGCCGCCTGGTTCTGGATCGCGCCCGCCTGCGTGCGCAGCATCTCGCTGGTGGCCAGGATGAGGTCGCTGGTCGTGGCGTTGAGCGCGGTGATCTGGTCGAGCACCAGCTTCTGGTTCGCCAGCGCCTGCGCGACCGTGACCGCCGTCCGCAGCGCCGCGACCGTGGTCGTGGTGGCGCGGTCCACGCCCTTGCTGAGCTCCAGGTTGTTCTTGCGTACGAGGTCCAGCGCGAGATACCCCTGGGCGGACACGGCGAGCTGGGTCAGCAGGTCCTGGTGGCGCTGGCGCACGGTGAACAGGGCGTCGGAGCGCAGCGCCGTGGCCCGCGCCTCGTCGGCCAGCGCGATCTGCTCCTCCAGGGCGGCGTCCATGGCCTGCGACATGACCGCGTACTCCTGCAGCCGGGTCATGGCCGCCCACAGGTTCGCCTTCTCGCCCTCGATGGCGGCGTTGTCGCGCAGCAGCTCGTCCTGGCCGGACTTCAGCGCCCGGATGATGTCGTCGAGATGCTGTTGCGCGGAGTGGTAGCGGGCGAAGTAGTCGCGCAGCCGGTCGCCGAACGGGATGAGCCCCAGCAGCTTGCGCGTCCCGCTCGCGGCCTGCTTCGGGTCGAGATCCACGATGGTACGGCGCAGCGCCACCAGCTCGGAGGCGACCTTGGCCTGCGCGTCGGCGCCCTCGCCCCTGGCCGCGCCGAGTGCGGCGACCGGCCGCTTGAGCATGCGGTTGGACACCTGCGAGGCGGACCTCATCTCGGTGTCGCCCATCGAGGAGATGTCGTGCACCTTGCGGGCGAACTCCGGCGAGCGCGGGTCGAGCCCGCTCAGCTCGCCGGCGAAGTCGCGGGCCTTGGCGGCCAGCTCGGCGGCGCGCTCCTCGGCCATCGGCAGCATGGTGGCCGCCGTCTCGGCCGGGACCGGGGTGACCGCCGCGGGCGGCGTGAGCACCAGATCGGACACGTGCGGGATCTCCTTGCTAGGGCCGGGCGGAGTCGATGGTGGTGATCAGCTGGTCCAGCCGCTCGTACGCGGGCGGCTCGACGACGTCCACCAGGTCGGCCGCGGCCGGCGCCGTGGTCTTGGCGACCAGCGCGGCGAACGCCTGGGGGTCGGTGGTGCGGAAGCCGTACGCGGCCGCGAGGGCCTGCAGCTCCGGATCCTCGGTGAGCAGCTCGCCGACCCGGGACCCGGGCTCGGCCAGCGGGACCAGCGTGTGCTTGCTGAGCACGGTGGGCGACGGGTACACCAGCCGCATCCCGGGCTTGATCGCGCCGTCGCCGGCGAAGACGTGGGCGAGATACTGCGCCTCGTAGACCACCAGCATCGGCGTCTTGCCCGCGCCCAGCGCCAGGTAGTCGTCGAACGACGCTTCGCTGGTGGACTCGGCGAAACCCTGATCGAGGACGGCCGGGGCGACGATCGGGGCGATCCTGGCGATCTGGGCGCCGGAGGTGGGCACGTCATCGCCGTTGGCGACGTAGCCGATGGCCGACAGATACATGGCGGCGGAGTTGGACGTCCGGATGTCGGTGGTGGTGAGGAGGACCCGCTTACGAGCCCGGTAAGTCGAATTACCCGGAATTTGATCCCATCGGGTGCCTTTAGCGACTAAATCTAGATATTTCTTGATATCAAAGCTCTGATACCCGCTGCCCGATTTATCCAGTATGCCAGCCTTCGCCAAGAGCTCCGCGATCGGCTCGAACGTGGCCACCGCCATCGGCGAATAGAACGGCGAGTACGTGGTCGTGGCCTTCCGGTCGCGCTTGATCCGCTCGGCGGCCGGAACGCTGGAGGGGAAGGCGAAGGCGTACCGGCTCAGATCGACGTCCGTGACGATCTGCCGCGACCCCGCGGTGTCCACCTCGACCCGCAGCCCGTGCTTGGCGAAGGCCGCCTTGACCCGGGGATCGTCGAAGAACGGCTTCTTCTCCGACCCGATGACCCCCCGCACCACGACGGCCTCCGGCGGGCCGGCCTCCCGGTTCCCCAAGACGATCGCCACCACCGCCACCCCGGCGAGAACGACCGCCAGAATGACGCCGACCCACCGCTTCATCGCGCCCCGTTTCGTAAAACATCCCCCATGACTGGAATTATGGGGCGGCCATTTGCGGCAGGCGCGGGCGGAAAGGCGACCGTACGGCAGAATTCACTTCCCGTTCACGGACGGCCGCCTCCGGACCTCAGCGGCGCAGGTCCCGGCAGGCGAGGGCCAGCCAGGCGTACGGCAGCGGCAGCATCGCCAGCCAGAACAGATGCGCCTCGTCCCAATAACCGAATCCGCAGGCCGGGGGCCAGAGCCTCATCTGCTGCGGCAGCAGGATGGTCGCCAGGACCAGCCCGAGCTGCACGATGACGGCGGCCATGGCGGCCTGGCGGCCCGTGGCGTACCTGACGGCGGTGGCCGCGGCGGCCAGGGCGATGCCGAGGCAGACGGCCATCTCGGTCAGGAGCTCGGCGACCGGGAAGAGGGTGCCGTCGGGAAGGCGGGACAGGACGTACGCGAACGCGCCCAGCCACACGGCCACCGCGACCCCTCCGGCGAGCGCGCAGCGCAGCGACTGGCGGATCCACCGAGGCACCGATGCCGCGCCCAGGTCCGCCGACATGGCGTCCACCAGGGCGAACGCGGCGGCCGAGCCGAGCAGGGTGCCCGTGACGCGCATCAGCAGCAGAGCCTGCCCGCCCGCCAGCGGCTCGCCGGCCTGCACCAGGCCGAGCAGGGCGGCGGCGAACGCGGTGACCACGGCGAGCGGCGCCCAGTCGACGGCCCTGACGAGCGGGCGGAGAAGCAGGGCGGCCGAGCGCCATCTGACGCCCCGGACGGCGGAGCGCCGCCGGGGAGCGCCGTGAGACCCGGTCGAGGGCGGCGTCGACGGTGGGGCCAAGGGTGAAATCGGAGCCGGGATCACCGGCGTGGTCGTCAGAGACATGGTGTCGCTCCCGGCCGCGTTGAGTGTGTGCGCTCCAGGCCGAGCAGGGGCAGGGCCTGGTCGATGGTCGTGGTGGGGTTCGTGAGGGTGTCCCAGCCGGCCCGGATCCTGTCGCGGGCCCCGGGGACGGCGAGGAGGCGCTGGGCGTAGGCGACCTCGGCGGCACCCCAGCCGATCAGGTACCGGCGTCCGAAGTCGTCGTCGATGTCGAGGGCTCGCGGCAGCTCTGGCGGCGTGACCTGGCCGGCTATCCAGAGGGCCACGACCATGCGCGCCTGGCCGCCCGCGTCGCACTCCGTACCCTGCCATGGCCCGCCGACCAGCCCGCCGACCAGCCCGGTCGCCCAGAACGCCACGTCCTGGGCCAGCATGGCGCGCTGGTCCGGGTGGCCCCACGTCATCGGCGGCCGGATCACGAACGTGCCGGAGTCGTCGCCGAAGAACCACGTCGAGGCGTTCTGCTGGACCCGGGGCAGGCGGGCCCGCCGGGCGGCGGGCAGGACGTCCACGGCCGGGCGCATGGCCTGCTCCCACAGCGGGATCCAGGGCTCGTATCCCTGGTAGGCGCAGTAGGTGATGCCGTCACGGTCCGAGCAGCGGTGGGCATCGGGGCCGAAGTAGCGCTCGCGGACCCGGGGGTCCACGGTCGCCAGGCTCAGCGTGCCCCGCGCCGGCTGGACGATGGTCGATTGGGCGGTCGCGGCGGCCCCCGTGGGCACCGCGACCGCCAGCGCCGCGACCACGGCCACGACGGACGCCGGGCGCAGGCGATGTCTCAGGAGCGCGAGGGCGGCGCAGCAGGCCGCGAGCGCCAGCACGTACAGGAGGTGGACGCCGGACGGCCGGTCGGGCCAGTCGGCGCGGTAGACCTGCATGACCGGCAGCAGCCAGCCGGCCGGCCCGTTCTGGTGGTTCTGGAAGATCAGGTAGCCCAGTGCGGCCACCACCATCGGGCCGGCGACCAGCCACCGGGCCCAGCGCCCGACCGCCACCCCCAGCGTGGCGGCGAGCATCGCGGCGGCCACCGCGGTCAGCGGTTCCCACACGTCGAACCGGCCCGCCGCAGGACCGCTCAGCACACGGATCATCAGATAGCCGCCGACCGCGACGGCCGCGGCCAGGCCGGCGACGAGCGGGGTGGCCAGCAGGATCGCCCGCGTACGGTGTTCGGCCCGCCCCGGCAGGCCCGCCAGGCTCTCGGGCATCCCGTGCCGGCCGTCACGCGAGGCGGCCAGGCTCGCGACGATCAGCACCGCCGCCGCCAGGCACGTGGACAGGCCCGTCGCGTTGACCGCGTCCATCCCGAGGTGGGGCTGCCGGTCCCGGCTGAGGTAGGTCTGCAGCGCCAGCACCAGGCCGGTCGCGCCCCACACCAGCGGATGCCGCGCCAGCCTGCGCGCCTCGAACCCGAACAGCTGCCGCGCCACGCCGGTCATGCCGCCTCTCCCAGCAGCGTCAGGTAGCCGTCCTCGACGCCGGGCCGCGTCGCCTCCGCCGCGGGCGGCCGGTCGCCGAGCGTCCGGTACCGTCCGTCCGCGGTCCGCCAGAACACCCGCGCCGCCGCGGGCGCCTCGTCCGACAGCCACACCCGGCCGTCCGCGATCCCGGCCAGCTCGCGCGGCGTCCCGTCGAACGCCGCCCGCCCGTCGCGCAGCACCACCACCCGCTCGCACAGCGCGGCGACGTCCTCCGTCTGGTGGGTGGACAGCACGACGGTACAGCTCTCACCCAGCCGCGACACCAGCGCCCTGAACGACATCCGCTGCTCCGGGTCCAGCCCCACGGTCGGTTCGTCGAGGATCAGCAGATCGGGCTCGCCCAGCAGGGCCTGCGCGAGCGCCAGTCGCTGCCGCATGCCGCCCGACAGTTTGCGGACCTTCGTCCCGGCCTTGTCGGTCAGCTCCACCTCGGCCAGCACCCGCCGCACCTCGGCGTGCCGCGCCGCGCGATCGGTCAGCTCCTTCAGGATCGCCACGTAGTCCACCAGGTCGAACGCGGTGAAGTGCGGGTAGAAGCCCGGGTCCTGCGGCAGGTAGCCGAGCCGGCGCCGCAGCGCGGTGCGCTGTACGGGGGCGGCCGGGTTCAGGCCGTACGCGTCGATCGAGCCGCCGTCCGGGGCCAGGGTGGTGGCCAGGCAGCGCAGCAGGGTGCTCTTGCCGGCGCCGTTGGGGCCGAGCAGGCCCGTCACGCCGATGCCGAGGGTCAGGTCGAGGCCGTCGAGGGCGGGCCGGCCGCCGTACCTCTTGGTCAGGCCGTTGATCTGGATCATGCGGTACTCGCTTTGCGGAGACGGAACAACAGGAGGAGGACGACCACGGCGTAGCCGAGCTGCGCCGGCGGGCCGAAGGCGGCGAGCCAGCCGCCGGAGAAGCGGCCCGTGCCGACGATGGCCAGCCACAGCCCGCCCACGGCGAGTGCGGCGATCGGCACGGGCAGCCGGTTCGACAGGGCCAGGCACCCCGAGGTGACGGCCAGTGAGGGCAGCAGCCAGGCGGCGCTCAGGCCGGGCGGCGCGGGCAGCAGCGGCGAGCCGAGCGCGGCCAGCACGGTCGCGACCGCCAGCACGGCCGCCGCCCTGGCCAGCAGCAGCGGCGGTCCCGCCATGGGCGTCGCGGACATGAGCTCGTGCGCGGGGTCGACGCGCGGCCCGTACGCCAGCGCGATCCCCGTCAGCGGCAGCACCGGCGCCATGATCAGGAACACCGGCACCAGGTCCGGCCCCTGCCGTGCCGCCAGCACCGCGAACGCCAGCGCGGCCACCACCGCCGCCGGCCAGGCCCGGCTCATCGTGGGCGTGGCGGTCAGCAGCCTGGCCAGGTGGCCGGGCACGCCGCCGTGCCGCAGGAGCCGCTCGACCGGGCCTGGGCGGGGCACGATCAGCCGGGATTCCAGCCGTTCCCAGGAGGACTCCAGCCAGTCGGGTTCGTACGGGATCGCCGCCCGGCAGCCCGCGCACCCGCCGAGGTGGGCGTCCACGGACATGGCCAGGGCGGACTCCAGGGTCCCGGTCAGATAGCGTTCACGCAGGTCGTCGGAGATGTGCCAGCCGGTCAAGACAGCTCCTCGCGCAACCGGGCCCTGGCCCGCATCGCGCGGGACTTGACCGTGCCTTCAGGGATCCCGAGGAGGCGCGCGGCCTCCTTGGTGGTGAGGCCGTCCAGCGCGGTGGCCTCGATGACGGCCCGCAGCTCCGGGGAGAGCCTGGTCAGTGCGGTGCCGAGGTCGCCGTGCTCGACGCCGAGCAGGACGACGTCCTCGGCCGACCCGACCACCCCGGCGTCCAGCTCGGTCTCTGAGTGGTCCGGCCGGCCGATCCAGCGGGAGCCGCGCCCGCGCAGCGCCGAGATCAGCCGCCGGATGGCGATCGTCCACAGCCAGCCCGCCGCATCGGCGCCCTCGAACCGCCCCGCCGACCGCCACACGGCCACGAACGTGTCCTGCAGCGCGTCGTCCACGGCATCCGGGTCGGCGCAGCGGCGGGCCAGCCGGGCTCGGAGCCAGGGGGCGTGCCGCTGATGGAGCAGGCGCAGCGCGGTGGTGCTCTGCGCGGCGACGGCGAGGAGAAGCTGGGCGTCGGTGCTGTCAGCATCGACGCCCCCACCGGCGTCAGCGTCTGGGCCGGCGTCTGGGGCTTCGCGCCTGCGCCGGAAGGTGAACGGTCCCACACTCTCTCTATCGCAGGACGGGAACGCCCCGGTTCGCGATCATCCGGGGAACGGGCGCCGGACCCTCGTCCACGTTCTCCCCATCGATGGCGTGTAACGATACAAGGACGGGCATGCGAAAGGGCGCCCCCGGTGCGGGAGCGCCCTGTTTCACCTCGGCCGGATCAGCCGGCCGCGTTCTTGACCGACACCGGCTGGACGAACTCGGCGGTGTTCTGGGCCGGAGTGGCGGGCCTGGCGTCCTTCTCGGACCAGGCGCCCGAGGAGAAGGCCACGGGGGCGTTCTTCTTGCCGACCCCGTCGCCCCACTTCGTGACGACGTAGTCGACCTTGATGTGGCCCTCGCCGCCGGCGCCGTCGACGCCCAGCGTGCTGGGGTTGAACGTGCCGCCG
The DNA here is from genome assembly GCF_039539705.1 of Nonomuraea rosea. Lineage (NCBI taxonomy): Bacteria > Bacillati > Actinomycetota > Actinomycetes > Streptosporangiales > Streptosporangiaceae > Nonomuraea > Nonomuraea rosea. Next base: position 123,359 of record NZ_BAABDQ010000008.1, read on the forward strand.
GTCAGGTCGGCGAAGGTCTTGGCGTCCAGGTCGAGCATGACGCCACGGCTGGAGGGGTCGCCGGGACCGCGGTCACCGACGAAGAACGGCATCTTCTTGCCCTTGTAGACGACGTAGCCCTCGGTCATCAGCGGCCAGCTCGGGCTGGCGACGAGACCCTTCTGCATGGGCTTGCCGGCAGCGGGCAGACCCGTGTCCCCGGCGCGGCCGGAGGAGTCGTCCCAGAAGTAGGACGCGGTGGTCGAACCCTTGAGCATGGCCTGACGGCCGGTCGCGGTGTCATCGTCGGCGTGCGCCGTGGTCGCGCCGACGGTCAGAGCACTGAGTACGGTGGCGGTGAGCATAGCGATGGAACGCAGGCGAGCGGACATGAAGAAAGTCGGTCCTTTGTGAGGGAACGAGGAACTTTGCGCTCGCTGGACGAACGTGGCCGGGCGTCACGCCACACCGGCATGCCGTACAGACACGCCGCGTCAGACACCACGTGGAGCGCGGGAGAATCCGGAGAAACCGGGATTCGGTCACCGGTGGCGGACCCTGGTGGGGCCAGGCCATTCGCCGGTAACGCTTACTACATTAAGCCCTAAACCGGACAAAAGCAAATCAATCCCCATGAAACGGACAAAGATCTACCTCGTTAGGTAAAGCGATATCCGCATCCCCGTGGAACACGGGTGATCGCCCAGGGATCGACGAGCGTTCTGCCGTCTTGGGCCCGGCGTCGAAACCCGCCCGTCCGGTCCGCGGGGCGAATCCGCCCATACGGTCGCGGCCGGCGGAGACAGGCACGCCAGTCCTCGTATCAATGCCGAAGGCAGGCCGGAAATTCCCCAAGAAGCCCCTGCCGATCGTGAACGGAGGGTAAAGCGGTCACGGGAGAATCGCGGTGCTGCTCCTGACCACGAGCGTCGTGGCGAGCTCTATCCGGGTGCCCGCCGCCCCCCTGGGGTGCGTCAGCTCCTCCGAGAGGAGCCGGACCGCCTCGTTGGCCATGTCGTCGAGCGGCTGCCGGACCGTGGTGAGGGGCGGGGAGAGCATCTCGCACAGCGGGGAGTCGTCGAACCCGATGACGGACAGCTCCTCGGGCACGCGGATGCCGCGCTCCGTGGCCGCCTGGTAGACGCCCGCCGCCAGCAGGTCGTTTCCGGCGAAGATGGCGGTGGGCCGGTCGTCGCGGGCGAGCAGGTCGGCCCCGTGCGTCTTGCCGCCCCCGACGAGGAAGTCCCCGTAGCGGGTGAGCTCGGGGTCGGGGTCGATGCCGAACGTCCGGTGCGCGGCCAGATAGCCCTCGTACCGGTCGAGCGTGCACTGCACGTCGAGCGGCCCGCCGATGAACCCGATCCGCGTGTGCCCCGATTCGAGCAGGTGGGTGGTGGCCATGACGCCGCCCAGCCAGTTGGTGGCGCCGACGGTGGAGATGCGCGGATCGCGCTGCCCGACCGGGTCGAGCAGCACCAGGGGGACGTGCAGCAGCTCAGTGATCGCGGCGATCTCGTTCTGGTCGGCCCTGGAGAGCACCAGCACGATGCCGTCGGTGTTGCGCTTGCGCACCATGCCGATCCAGCGGCGCAGGTCGAAGTCGGGCCGCGCGGAGGAGCTCACGACCAGCGAGTAGCCCCATCGGGCCGCCGCCTTCTCGGCGCCCCTGATGAGCACCTGCGCCCACGGCGAGCCGAGCCCGTCGATGAGCAGGTCGACGATGCCGACCCGGGGAGTGCTCGGCGGGCGCGGGGCTTCGTACCCGAAGGCCCTGACGGCTTCGAGGACCTTGTCCCTGGTCGCGGCGGAGACGTGCTTCTTCCCGCTCAGGACCTTGGAGACCGTCGGCACCGACACTCCGGCGGCCGCGGCGACGTCGGCCAGCGTGGCTCGAGGCACAGGACCTCCCGTTGCCGTGGTGCCGCCATCCGGCCGGCACCCGCGAGTTGGGACTTTCGGAAAACCGCGCGAAACACGATCAGCCGCTGACCTGCGTCAATCACGGGAACGCGGTCGTCAGACGGGGACTGTTGACATGACTACGGGCAGGAGCCTAGCGTAACTCCCCAGCAATGTCACGGTAACTTTTCGGAAAGTATGCCAGAAACTTTCTGATCGGTTGCCTCTGTTAGCGCTATCAACGGTCGAGACGAACGAGGATGCATGACCGCAGGTGTTGAGCAGGGGGGCGCGGAGCGCCGGGCCGAGGCCGTCCTGGCCGGCATGTCGCTCGACGAGAAGCTCGCCCAGCTCGTGGGCGTGTGGCTGAACGTCAATCGCGACGAGGGCGTCGTCGCGCCGCTGCAGGATTCGATGCAGGGCGAGGAGGTCGCGTTCGAGGCGTTCGCCCGTGACGGCCTGGGCCAGATCACCCGCCATTACGGCACCCGCCCGGTGGACCCGGAGCAGGCGAGCGCGACCCTGGCCGCACGGCAGCGCTGGCTGCGCGACCACACCAGGCTCGGCATCCCCGCGCTCGCCCACGAGGAGTGCCTGACCGGGCTCGCCGCCTGGCAGGCCACGACGTATCCCGTGCCACCCGCGTGGGGCGCCTCGTTCGACGCCGGCCTCGTGGAGCTGATGGGCCGGCGGATCGGGGCGAGCATGCGCGCGCTCGGCGTGCACCAGGGCCTGGCCCCCGTGCTCGACGTGATCCGCGACCAGCGGTGGGGCCGGGTCGAGGAATGCATCTCGGAAGACCCGTACGAGGTCGCGACCATCGGCGCCGCCTACGTGCGCGGCCTGCAGTCCACCGGGGTGATCGCCACCCTGAAGCATTTCGTCGGCTACTCCAACTCGCGCGCCGGCCGCAACCTGGCCCCGGTGCACGCGGGGGCGCGCGAGGTGGCGGACACGCTGCTGTTCCCGTTCGAGGTCGCCGTCAGGGACGCGCGGGCGGGCTCGGTCATGAACTCCTACGCCGAGATCGACGGCGTCCCGATCGCCGCCGACCCCACGTACCTGACCAGGATTCTGCGCGACGAGTGGGGTTTCGACGGCACGGTCGTCGCCGACTACTTCGCCGTCGCCTTCCTGCACACCCTGCACGCGGTGGCCTCCGACGCCGAGGACGCGGCCGTGCAGGCGCTCACCGCCGGCATCGACGTCGAGCTGCCCACCGGGGTCACCTACCTGGAGCCCCTGAAGCAGGCCGTGACCAGCGGGCGGATCGACGTGGCGCTCGTCGATCGGGCGCTGCGCCGCGTGCTGCTCCAGAAGGCGCGGCTCGGCCTGCTCGACGACGACTACGAGCCGGAGGCGTCCGGCCCCGTGGACCTCGACGACGCCGAGTCACGGCAGATCGCGCGGCGGCTGGCCGAGGAGTCGGTCGTCCTGCTGACGAACGACGGCCTGCTCCCGCTCGGCGACGCCGCCGGCCGCCGCGTCGCCGTCGTCGGGCCGAACGCGGACGACGTCGCGGCCCTGTTCGGCTGCTACTCCTTCGTCAACCACGTCCTGCCGCACTTCGCCGGAATCGAGCCGGGCATCGCCGCGCCCACGCTCCTGGAGGCACTCCGGGAGGAGCTGCCCGGCGCCGTGATCAGCACGGAACGGGGCACGGGGGTGGACGACGGCGATCGCTCGGGGATCGCCGCCGCCGCCCGCCTGGCCGCCGGGTCCGACGTCGCGATCGTGGTGCTCGGGGACCGGTCGGGGCTGTTCGGGCGCGGCACCTCCGGCGAGGGCTGCGACGCGGAGGTCCTCGATCTGCCCGGCGCGCAGCAGGAGCTCGCCGACGCGGTCATCGCCACGGGCACGCCGGTCGTGGTGGTGCTGATGACCGGCCGCGCGTACGCGGTGCCGGAGATCGTCGGCCGCGCATCCGCCGTCGTCCAGGCGTACTTCCCCGGCGAGGAGGGCGCGGGGGCGATCGCCCGCGTGCTCAGCGGCGCCGTGAACCCCTCGGGCCGGCTCCCCATGAGCATGCCGCGCTCGAACGCCGGCCAGCCCTACAGCTACCTGCACCCCAGGCTGGGCGGGGCCGGCTCGGTCAGCAACGTCGACCCGGCCCCCGTGCTGAGCTTCGGCCACGGGCTGAGCTACACGAGCTTCGCCTACGAGGACTGGTCTGTGGCGCGGACGGCCGGCACCGCGGAGTCGATCCGCTGCTCCGTGGTCGTGCGCAACACCGGGGAGCGGGCCGGCGCGGAGGTGGTCCAGGTGTACGCCTCCGACCGGATCGCCTCGGTGACCAGGCCCGTCGCCCAGCTCGTCGGGTACGCCCGCGTCGAGCTGGCGCCGGGCGCGGGCGCCAAGGTGGACTTCGACGTGCCGATCCGGCTGCTGGCCTTCACCGGCAGGAACGGGCGGCGCGTCGTCGAGCCCGGCGAGGTGGCCGTGTCCGTACGCCGCTCGGTCGCGGACGTGGTCGCGGAGCGCACCGTGCTGCTGACCGGCCCGGTGCACGAGCTGACCGGCGCCGAACGGCGGCTGACCACCGTCTCGGCCGAGCCGCTGCCGCCACGGTAGCCCCGGCCTCATTCGTGTTGTGATCACCGGTTTTTCGCCGGGACCATCCCGCTCGTCATCCTGCAGAAGTATTACCACGGGAGCTTTGACATGACTCGCATGGACGATTTCCGCGCCCGCGTCGGCGGCCTCGCCTTCGGCGGCGACTACAACCCCGAGCAATGGGATCCCGCCGTCTGGCGGGAGGACGTCCGGCTCATGCGCGAGGCCGGCGTGAACACCGTCTCACTCGGCGTTTTCGCGTGGGCCTCGCTGGAGCCGGAGCCCGGCACCTACGAGTTCGGCTGGCTGGACGAGGTCATGGACCTCCTCCACGAGAACGGCATCAGCGTCAACCTGGCCACCCCGACCGCGGCCCCGCCCGTCTGGCTCACCCACCTGCACCCCGAGGTGTTCCCCATCAGGGAGGACGGGCACCCGTTCGGCTTCGGCAACCGGCTGCAGTACGACCCCTCGTCGCCCGTCTACCGCGAGTACGCGGCGAACATCACCACCAAACTGGCCGAGCGCTATTCCTTCCACCCGGCGCTGGCGATGTGGCACATCAGCAACGAGTACGGGCCGACCGCGTACAACGAGGCGGCCTCGATCAACTTCCGGCGCTGGCTGCAGCGCAAGTACGGCTCCCTCGACGCGCTGAACGAGGCGTGGACGACGCGGTTCTGGGGCCAGACGTACACCGGCTGGGACCAGATCGAGGTGCCGAACATCCCGCGCACCTGGATGAACCCCTCCCGCCGGCTCGACTTCAAGCGCTTCAACTCCGACGCGCTGCTGGAGTGCTATCTCGCCGAGCGGGACATCGTCCGCTCCTTCCGTGACGACATCCCGGTCATGACGAACTTCATGCGTTTCTTCCGCCACGCCGACTACTGGAAGTGGGCGGGCGAGGAGGACGCGGCCGCGCTCGACATCTACCCGAACCCGGCCGACGCCGACTCGCACGTGTCCGCGGCGTTCAACTACGACCTGTTCCGCTCGCTCAAGGGCGGTCAGCCGTGGATGCTCATGGAGCAGTCGAGCAGCGCGGTCAGCCAGTGGCAGCTCAACATCGTCAAGGAGCCGGGACGCATGCGGCTCGGGTCGCTGCAGGCGCTGTCGCGGGCGGCCGACTCGGTGATGTTCTTCCAGTGGCGGGCCAGCAGGGGCGGCCAGGAGCGGTTCCACTCGGCGATGCTGCCGCACTCGGGTCCGGACTCGCGGACGTTCAAGGAGATCGTGGATCTCGGGCGCGAGGTGGGGTTGCTCGCGCCCGTCGCCGGGACGACCTCGCGCGCGGAGATCGCCGTGCTGTTCGACTGGAACGGCTGGTGGGGGCTGGAGGAGACGTTCGGCATCCCGCGCAGCGACTTCAGCTACACCGACACGGTGATGCGGCACTACACGCCGCTGTGGGAGCGGCACTACCCCGTGGACGTCGTGTCCTACGGCTCGTCGCTGGACGCGTACAAGGTGCTGGTGGTGCCGAACGCGTACCTGATCGACGACGAGGGGGCCGAGCGGATCCGCGCGTTCGCCCGCGACGGCGGGACCGTGATCATGTCGTTCTTCTCCGGCGTGGTCGACGGCGACAACCGGGTCCGGCCCGACGGCTACCCGGGGGCGTTCCGCGAGCTCATCGGTGCCAAGATCGACGAGTACTGGCCGGCCAGGCCGCACGAGGAGTTCGGCGTGCGCTTCGCCGACGGCCGCACCGCCACCTCCACCTGGTGGCGCGACGACCTGCACCTGGAGACCGGGACCGCGCTGGCCACCTATGCCGACGGGCTGCTCGAAGGGCGGGCCGCCGTGGTCGAGAACCGGTACGGCGCCGGGCGGGTCGTCTACGTCGCCACGCTGCTGGAGCAGCCGGCGTTCGACGCCGTGGTGCTGGAGGCGGTGGCGGCCGCCGGGGTCGGGAACCGCTTCGAGGGCGTGCCCGCCCACGTGGAGTGCTCGGTGCGGGGGGACGCGTCGCACGAGTACGTGTTCCTGCTCAACCACAGCGGCGAGCAGAGCGCGTCCGTCCCCGTCGGAGGGGAGGGGACGGACCTGCTCACCGGCCGGCCGGTGTCCGGGGAGGTCACGCTGGAGCCGCTGGGCGCGGCGGTGATCCAGATCGCCCGCGGGTAACCCGCCGGGCCGCCGCTGCTTCTCCCTGGCCCAGCGGTCAGGGAGAGCAGCGAGCCTTCATGGCCCTTCGCCGCCGCGATCATCTGCCGGCGACGCCTCGTCGGGCGATCCCGACGGGGAGCATCCACTTCCGCGTTCTGGCGGGTGTGGGGCGGTGGTCGCGGTCCATCCACTGGGTGTCCTGCCTTCCACTGCCATGAGCGCCGAAACAGGGACGATCCGCATCCGCTCACCACTTTCTGGCCCAAGACGCGCAGGCCGGCTCACCGCTTTCTGGCCTTGACCGCCAGCGTGAGCGGCACGGGCGCCCCGCCCTCGCCGAACTCCTCCAGCCCGAGCCCGGCCCCCACGAAGCCGCCGAGCAGCTCGTGCAGCGGCCAGTGGCTCGCCCCGACCTTGTCGCGCAGCCCCCGATCAGTCCACGACGCCTTCGTCCAGTGCCGGTCGAGGTAGCCGGGCCGGATCACGATCCCCGCCTGATCGCTCCAGTCGGCGAACCCGCCGACGAAACACGGGTGCACCCCCACGTGCACGAACACCCCGCCGGACGCCAGCACCCTGGCCACCTCCCCCAGAACGGCCGGATAAGCGGGCATGTCGGTGTGAACCATGACCGAGACGACCGCCGGCAGACTGCCGTCACGGAACGGCAGCCGCCCGGCGTCGGCCTGGGCCACCGGCAGCCGCTCCCGCGCATACCGCAGCATCCCGGCGGAGAGGTCGACCCCCACAGGGGTACGCCCGAGCTCCCCGACCAGCCCCGCGTACGCGCCCGTGCCGCACCCGATCTCCAGGCACGGCCCGCGCCCGGGCCCCAGCAGCCCGCGCAGCGCCCGCCTGATGCCCAGCCGATCGGTGTCGTCACTGGGCAGGAACTCCTGCTCGTACCAGTCGGCGATGTCGTCGTAAGCAGCTTTCACCACACCATTGACCCGCACCGCGCCCACCCCCGGCGACCCTTTTCGCCACCAGCGTCACGGAGCCTGGGACAGGACGAACTCCTCATATCCCTCGGGCAGCCGCATCCCGCGCGACAGCATCCAGTGCACCCGCCCCGCCCCCGTCAACGCGACGGTCGCGCGATACCCCAGCTCGACATCGTCCCTCCGGAACCGCCCCGCCGCCCCGGCCAGATAGTCCGGAACCGGATCGGCCAGCGTGCCGAGCGCCAGCGCCGCCAGATCCGCCCCCACGGGCCCCGCGCCGAGCGTCGCCCAGTCGAGCACCACGGTCCTGCCCTCGGAGGCGACCAGGTTCCCCGGGGAGAAGTCGCCGTGCGTCAGGACCACCGGCAGCCGGGCCAGCGCGTTCAGGAGCTCCTCCTGCCGCCGCCAGAGCCCGGCGACGCGCGGGTCCGCGTCCACCGGCGTCCACTCGCCGACCGCCAGCCGCTGGGCGAGCTGGTGCCCCGCCAGCCACGGCACGCCGGGGACGGCCGCACCCGCCTGCCAGGCTCCGAGCCTGCGTGCCGCCACGCGCGGCGATCCGGGCGAACCGCTGACGTCGGCCAGGTAGACCACGTCATCCACGACGCCGTGACACCGGGGCGCGGTCAGCTCCGTCCCGTACGGCAGCAGGCCGCTCGCGTACGCCAGCGGCTCCCGCCGCCAGTACGCCCAGTGCCGGGGATCGTCCGCGTACGGGGCGTGCCGCCCGGTCCGCACGGGCCGGAACTCCTTGCGCACCACGCGGAACGCCACCTCGGCGCCGTCGCACGCCGCCACCCCGGTCAACCGGGTCACGGCGCCGGTGGCCGCCCCGCTGCTCCCGGTGACCGGCGCGCTCCGGCACCGCACGACCACTCCCCCCGGCCGCCCCAGAACAGACTCCAGAACGGGCTCAGGCACGAGCCCCGGCGAACCGTCCGTACCGTCCGTGCTCACTCAACCGGCCGCAGGCGTCCCGAGCCAGCCCTCCACCCCGGCCCTGAGCTCCGCCTTGAGCGCCTCGGGAGCGAAGGACGCGTCGATCGAGGCCCGCGCCAGCTCCGCCAGTTCGTCGTCCCCGTACCCGAAGACCTGCCGCAGCCGTACGTACTCGTCGGCCAGCGCGGTCTCCCCATCGGTGTTGATCGTGACCGCCAGCCCCGCCGCCCGCAGCCGGGGCAGCGGATGCTCGGCGAGCGAGGGCACCAGCCCGAGCAGGACGTTGGAGGTGGGGCAGACCTCCAATGGGATCCCGCGCGCACGCACCTCCGCCACCAGCGCGTCGTCGTCGAGCACCCGGATGCCGTGCCCGAGCCGCTCGGTGCGCCCGAGGTCCAGCGCCTCGCGGATGCTCGCCGCCCCGGCCGCCTCGCCCGCGTGGTGCACCAGGTGCAGCCCGGTGTCCCTGACCGCCTCGAACACCTCCGCGAACGGCGCCAGCGGGTAACTCTCGTCTCCGGCCAGCCCGAAGCCGATCACACCGTCGTAGCGGGCGGCCAGCTTGAACGTACGCCAGAGCCGCTCCACAGAGCGCCGCCTGGAGTGGTCGAGCAGCACCCGGCACTCGATCCCGTACCTGGCCGCGCCCTCGGCCAGCCCGTCCAGCACCGCCTCCAGCGGCATCTCGGGCGCCCCCAGCCGCTCGCCGTGGGAGGCGGCGGTGAAGGTCACCTCCACGTAGCGGGTGCCCTGGGCGGCCTCGTCCTCGCAGAGCTCCACCGCGATCCGCCGGAAGTGCTCGGGGGTGCGCAGCAGCTCGCGTACCAGGGCCCGCTGCTCGGCGAACTCCCTGAAGTTCGCGAACACCCCCTCGTGCGCGGGCGGCCCTCCCAGCTCACGAACGGTCTCGGGGCGTACGGTGCTCTCCAGGTGAACGTGCAGGTGGGCTTTGGGCAGCAGCCGGACATCTCTCACGCCCCACACATTAAGCCACGCCTCTTCCCGCTTGCAGTCCGTTATCCGCCAGCCCCTCCCGCCACCCCGGGCGTACCGTCGAAGCAAGAGGACCGCCGGCCCGGGGCGTACGGTCAAGGCAGGATGACCGCCGGCCGGGACACCCGCGCGGCGGGCCACGGGAGAGGAGCCCATCATGACCGCAGTCCTGGTTCACGGCGTCCCGGAGACCTCTGAGGTCTGGGACCCGATCCGCGCGGCCCTGCACCGCCAGGACGTGCGCGCCCTCCGGCTGCCCGGCTTCGGCGCCCCCAGGCCGGACGGGTTCACCTCCACGAAGGAGGAGTACGTGGCCTGGCTGATCGGCGAGCTGGAGTCCATGGGCGGGGACCCGGTCGACCTGGTCGGGCACGACTGGGGCGGCGGCCTGGTGGTGCGGCTGGTCAGCACCCGCCCGGAGCTCGTACGCACCTGGGTCAGCGACGCGGCGACCCTCGGCCACCCGGACTTCCAGTGGCACGACCTGGCCAAGATCTGGCAGACGCCCGGCGCGGGCGAGGAGTTCTTCACCCAGCAGCGATCCGCGCCGGTCGAGCGGCAGGCGGAGGCGTACGAGGGCTTCGGCGTGCCGCATGAGCACGCCCTGGAGATGGCGGCCGCCATGGACGGCACCATGGCGGAGAGCATCCTGGCCCTCTACCGCTCGGCGGTGGACGTCGCCGCGGAGTGGTCCCCCGCGTTCACCGGCATCCCGGCTCCCGGGCTGATCCTGGCCCCGTCCGGGGACCCGTTCATGCGGCTGGAGCTGTGTCAGGCGACCGCGGCCAGGGCCGGCGCGGCGCTGGCCGAGCTGCCGGGGCTCGGCCACTGGTGGCTGCTGCAGGATCCGGCGGCGGGCGCGGCGCGACTGGAGGAGTTCTGGAGCACCGCCGCCAAATGAGAGCGCCGGGCACCACCCGGTCGTAACGGCCCGCTGCGGTACGCCCGCGACCGGCGCGGAATCGTCCGCCCCGGCCCCGAGCCTCATGGAACGCCTGGCCCAGCTGTGACGTCGAGCCTCATCTAACGCGTGGTGCCCTGCGTGTCACATCGAGTGGGGCTTGGTGACCCGGATCTTCGACTGCTTGTGCGGCAGCCGTTCCCAGTCCTCCATGAACGTCGCCCGCAGCCCGTGCTTGCCGGCCAGCGCGATGAGGGTCTCGGTGCGGTAGTAGAAGTCCTCCCGCAGCACCTGGTGCTCCTGGCCCTCGGTCCTGTCGAAGGTGAAGTCGAACCACGCGCCCGCCTTCATCACCCGCCCCACGTGCGCGAGGCACTCGTCGATGACCTCCAGCGGCGAATGCGAGAACACGCTGTGCGCGTGCACCACGTCGAAGTGCGCGTCGGGCAGGAACGCGAAACGCAGATCTCGTACGGGAGTCAGGTACGGCAGCTTGTCCCCCAGCCCGTGCTGGACGATCGTGTCCTGGGCCGCCATGAGGATGTCGGGCGAGATGTCGAGCCCGTAGTAGTTGCCGGTGTGCAGGTAGTCGATGAACAGGTGACCGGCGCGCAGGTTCCCGCAGCCGATCTCCAGCATGCGGCATTCCGGCTTCAACCCGTGCTCGACCAGGTAGTCGAACTGCATCCGCCCCAGCGTCAGCCACCGTCTGTGCGTGTGGGAGCCGACCGCGCCCTCGGGGTCGCGCGCGGTGTCGGACTTCATGACGGCGCGGTAATAGGCGACATGATCACGCGTACGCAGCCTGAACCACGTGTCGCGGGCCAGCCGCCGCAGATGGGGGACGATCTTGTCAGGGTTCTTGAACGCGTAGGTCGCCTGGTGGACGAGGCTCGAGCGGGAGCGTTTCACATGTTGGAATCTAGGTCACCCTGCGTGCCCGCAAAGGGGCTGTGGCGACAGTCTTGAGTTTCCGTTTGCGCAGCCTTTCTGGTCGTCCCGCGATCGTCGTCGCGACACGCCAGCCCGCTGACTCGAACCCGTCACCCCGGGACCCGGGATTCGGGCTGGGCCTGTCAGCTCAGATAGTCACGCAGCGCCAGGGCACGCGACGGGTGACGGAGCTTGGACATCGTCTTGGCCTCGATCTGCCTGATGCGCTCGCGGGTGACCCCGTAGATGCGCCCGATCTCGTCGAGCGTCATCGGCTTGCCGTCGGCCAGGCCGTAACGCATCGTGATCACGCCCGCCTCGCGCTCCGAGAGCTGGTCGAGCAGGGCGTGCAGCTGCTGCTGGAGCAGGGTGAACGAGACCGCTTCCGCGGGTGAGATGGCCTCGGTGTCCTCGATGAGGTCGCCGAACTCGCTGTCGCCCTCCTCGCCCAGCGGCGTGTGCAGGGAGATCGGCTCTCGTCCGTAGCCCTGGATCTCGACGACCCGGTCCGCCTCGAGCTCGCTCTCCTTGGCGATCTCCTCCGGCGTGGGCTCGCGGCCGAGCTCGCTCTGCAGGCGGCGCTGCGCCCTGGCCACCTTGTTGATCAGCTCCACCATGTGCACGGGGATGCGGATCGTACGGGCCTGGTCGGCCATGGCCCTGGTGATGGCCTGCTTGATCCACCACGTCGCGTACGTGGAGAACTTGTAGCCGAGCCGGTAGTCGAACTTCTCGATCGTCCGGATCAGGCCCAGGTTCCCCTCCTGGATCAGGTCCAGGAAGAGCATGCCGCGACCGGTGTAGCGCTTGGCGATGGACACGACGAGCCGCAGGTTGGCCTCCAGCATGCGGCGCTTGGCACGCAGGCCGTCGTCCACGATCCACTCCAGATCGGCGCGGAGCTGGGCGGGCAGGTTGGGCTCGCTGTCCAGCCGCTCGCTGGCGAACAGGCCCGCCTCGATGCGCTTGGCCAGCTCGATCTCCTGCTCAGCGGTAAGCAGCGGCACCCGGCCGATCGCCTTCAGGTATGTCTTCACCGAATCGGCGCCGACGGCCGTGCCACCGTCGGCGACGCTGTCGTCCAGTTCGAGAACCTCTGCTGCTTGGGACAAAACACTCTCCTCGCTCGCGTTGGATGGACGGCGCCTAAATTTAGGTCAAGCCTAAAAATGTGTGGATGATTGCGGCTATGAGCATCGACACCTTGGGGTAGAGGGGCCAGAAGTAGCGGCAGACCAGGCAGGTCGTCTCCCACCAAGCTACCCAACTGTTCCTGCAACGCGCCCCTCGACCGGACGACGATTGCCCACATCGCCGCCGCAGCGCGGGTGTCCGGGATCACCGCGACCAACTACTTTTCCCGCAAAAAAGATCCCGCTTCCGACCGCCATGGGGCATTCGCGGCGACGCAGCGCGAGCTGGCCATGGGCCTCACCGGACCGTACGTCGCCCGGATGATCGCCGGCAGCCCGCCCCTCGCCGTCCGGCACGCCGTCCACGACCGCCGCGAAGACACTCTCGCCACGCAGCTCACCTCCGAACCCACCGCACCAGCCACCAACCCCGCCCACCACGCCCTGGCATCCCGTCAACCACGCCCCATACCTGTCGACCGCACCCGTCGATCGGCCCGCCACAACCATCGAACGCATAGCCGCCGCCCCTGACGATGCCCATCTCTCCGGCTCCCGGAACGCCTTCCCACCCCTGGCCGCCAACTCCACCCACTGACCGTAACCCGGCCCACCGACAATCCCGGGAGCGAGCCGGCCCGCCGGAGCACTGACCGCCCAGCTCGCGACGGCGGACCGGCGACCCTTCAGGGGCCTGCGGACCCGCGTCTTGGCGGGCCAGAGCGACAAGGAGATAGCCGGCGCGCTCACGAAGCCGGTGCGCTCACAAAGAACGCCCGCCGCCCTCGTGTGGCACCGGCATCCTGGCGCACATGCCGCCCAGCGGTCCGGCTCCGCCGCGTGCGCGGATCCGGGGGCTGCGGTCAGCGGGTCAAGGACTCGACGTACGTGGAGGCTTCGGTGAGGAGGCGGCGCCACACCGTCTCGTCCGGCTCCCGCAACGCCACCCACTCCCGCATCCGCCGCGCCCCCATCACCATCACCTCGGCCGTCCCCTCCCCCACGAGCTCCCGGGCTCGGGAGGCCGGCAGCTTGAGGACCACCCGGTCCCGGTCCCTGGAGAAGAACGCGTAGACCTTGCCCCGCACCCGGAGGCCCTCAGCGTGGAACATCCGGCCCATGCTCACCTCCGGCCGGGTGAGGTGCTCCGTTACCAGGTCGTCGTAGAGCTCCTGGGCGGTCGCCATTCGATGCTCCCTTTCTCGAAACCGGCGAAGGCCATCAGGCGCGCCCCCTCGGCGGCCAGCTCCTCCATCACCTCGTCGGACAGCGGATGGAAGGGCTCGACCGTCAGCACGCCAGCCTTAAGGTCCCACATGCCACCGACAGTTCCGTCGACGAGGAACGTGGGGTAGATGACCGCGCCCACGCACACCGCCTTGCGCTGCTCGGCGGTCATCATCCGGCTGCGGTCGGCGAAGGCGACGATGAGGTTGTCGAACCAGGGCAGGAACCGTACGGGAGCCGGCACGTCCGCTGCGGCGAGCGGAGCATCCGGCAGGTCGTAAAGGACGCGACCGTCGATGTCCTGATATTTCTGTAAAAAGGGCATCGTTTCCACGACCTCCCGCAACCGCGTCAACCCCGACCACATCTGCACGTCCATGACGCTCGCCGGCCCGAAAGCCGCCAGATACCGCACCACCAGTCGCTCCACCGCCGCCGTAGCCGCCCCCATAGCCGCCCCGTACTCCAGTGCCCGCCCCAGCCACTCCTCAGCCAGCGTGAACGGAGTGGCCCCACCTCTCCCCCAGATCCCGTTGGGCGGCGTGTGCACCACCGGCACCAGCGCCTGCGCCGAGAAGCCCAGCGCCACCGGGTCCACCTCGGGCCACCGCTTCAGCAGCAGGTCCCGCAGCTGCGGCCGGGTCAGCGTACGCCCGGCCAGATGCTCCCGCACCAGCCCCGCGAACTCTCCCAGATCCACCTCCCGCATCAGCCGCCCGAACGCCGCCTGCCTGGATCGGGAGAGGATCACCTGCACCAGCGGCCGGATCCACACGTAGTCGTCGGCCAGCGTCAGATGCTGGGTCCCGCGCAGCAGCGACCCCCGTACGACCTGCTTGCCGTACAGGAGCGCGGCCAGGTCGTCCTGGGTGAAGGCGGCCAGGCGCGACCACAGCCCGATGTACGGCGCGTCGACCTCCTGCCCCTGCACCGCGACCAGCCGCTCGACGGCCTGCGCGGGCGACATCGTGGCGCGGCTCAGCAGGAGCTGGCGCTCAAGCGTGGTGCGGTTGAGCACCCGGCGATTCAGGATCATACGCCCAGCGTAGAAACTATTGCGGCAAGGAGGCTTCCGCATTCCGCAGCTCGTCGAGCGCATCCTGGAGATGGACGGTCAGCTCCCAGGCGTCCGGCACCATCTCCCTGTCCGTGATGACCCCGATGTCGAGCGAGCCGTCGTAGGAGAAGGCGGTGATGTTGATCCCGCCGCTCACGTCGGTGATGACCGACACCGGGTAGTGGGTCAGCAGCCGGGCCCCGCACACGTACAGGGGGAACTGGGGTCCGGGCACGTTCGAGATGGCCACGTTGATCGGCGGCGCGGTCTGGCCGACGAGCCCGAACGCCGAACGCGAGGCGAGCCCCATGAGCGCGGCGGGCATCGACTCGCTGAACTCGCGCAGCCACCGCGCGGGCGCCAGCGCGAACCTGTCCTTGATCCGCTGCATGGCGTGCTGCACCTGGTGCAGCCGGGCGACGGGGTCGTCGATGTGCACGGCGAGCGGCGCCGTCATGATCGCCACCTGGTTGCCTGCGCCCTCCACCCCGACCGCCCGCAGCGAGAACGGCACGCCCGCCACCAGCGGCTGGCGCGGGATCCCGCCGTGCACGGCCAGCCACCTGCGCAGCGCGCCCGCGCACACGGTCATGACCACGTCGTTCACCGTGACCCCGAACGCCTTGCGCACCTGCTTGATCTCCTCCAGCGGCAGCGACACGAACGCGAAGCGCCGATGCTCGGAGACGGGCCCGCTGAACGGCGTCTTGGGCGCGGGCAGGGCGGGCAGCTCGGGCGCCTCCCCGGTGCCGGCCAGCTTGCGGGCGAGCCCGGAGACGAATCCGCTGCCCGGGATCCAGGACACGACGGGGATCTCGTCCAGGTGCGGGAGGGCCCTGGCCGCGAACCGTACGGCATAGGCGGGGTTGCCGGCGAGCCTGGCCAGCCCCCGCACCAGCATCTCGGCGGCCCCGGGCGGCGGCGCGTCCCGTTCGGGCAGGGCGGCATCGGGCAGAACGGTGAGTGGCCGTACGGGCTCCGGGCTGGTGTCGAGCAGCGCGGCCAGCACATCCGCGCCCCCGATCCCGTCCACGGCCGCATGATGGATCTTGGTGTAGAGACCCATCCGCCCGCCGGTCAGCCCGTGGATCAGGTAGATCTCCCACAGCGGCCGCCGGCGGTCGAGCCGCCGGGCGTGCAGCCGCGAGATCTGGTCGGCGAGCTGCCGGTCGTCGCCGGGCGGCGGGAGCCCGATCTCGCGTACGTGGTAGTCGAGGTCGAGATCGTCCTCCTGCATCCAGTACGGATGGTCCAGCCCGAGCGGCACGGGAGCCAGCTTGCGCCGCAGCGCGGGCACGTAGGGGAGCCGCTGTTCGAGCAGTGCCTGCAGGTCGGCGCGGTTGAGGTCGCCGTCGAGGATGGCGAGGCCGGCGATGTTGGCGATGTTCGTGGCGGTCTCGAAATGGAGGAATTGCGCGTCAAGAGCGGTCAACTGGGGCATAGGTGACACCTCCGCCCCGAACCAATCAGACTCCGTCCGCCACTTCAAGAGAGGCGGCGGGGGCGTCCGGCTCGGCGAAGGCCAGCAGCCGGAGCCCTTCCTCCTCAAGGACGTCCAAAGAGGTCGAGGTGAACGGGCTGATCAGCAGCGTGGCCCGCTTGGCCGTGCGCTTGATCTGCCACGTCCCCGCCGCGAACCCGTCGATCAGGTAAACCGCCTTCACCCGCAGGTTCTTGGTGGCGACCCGCCCCTTGAACTCCTCGGCCAGCACGCGCGTCCGATCGGCATGCCCCAGGATCAGCGTGTCGAAGTCCGGCAGGAACCGTACGGGCGCGGGCACGTCACCGCCCGGCCGGGGAGCGTCCGGCAGGTCGAAGAGCTCGCGCCCGGCGAAGTCGGTGACCCGTTCCAGGTCCATGGCCTTCATGACGGGCCGCAGGCCGCTCAGCCCCGACCAGGTCTGCACGTCGGCGGGGGTGGCCGGGCCGAACGCGGTGAGATAGCGCTCGATCAGCGGCTCCATCGCGGGCGCGGGGTCCAGGCCGATGCCGGGCAGCCCGAACGACGGCTCGCGCGGAAAGCTCCACCGGTCCTCGGTCGGCGCCATGACGAGCGGCGTGAGCATGCGCACGGCGTACCCGAGCGCCCGGTCGTACGCCCCGGGGAACTCCTCCAGCAGCCGCGGCCGCAGCTCGTTGAACGTCATCGGCCCCGCCGCGAGCAGCCGGTCGGCGGCGGCCACGACCGCGTCGAAGTCGATCCCCTCGAACCGGCGCGCGGCGGCGGCCAGCACCGGCCGCAGCAGCGGCCGGAACGCGGCGAAGTCCTCCGCCGTCACCAGATGCAGCGTGGCCCGCCACATGGTGGCCCTGACCAGGGTGCGCGCGTGCAGCGCGGCGTGCAGGTCGTCCCGCTCGAACCCCGCCAGCCGGGTCCACACCCCCAGGTACGGCGGCCGGGGCTCCTGTGCCTGCAGCCCGGCCAGCCGCCGTACGACGTCCGCCACATCCCCTTCATGCCGGGCGAGCAGATGCTGACGGGCCAAAGTGGCCCGGTTGAGGTCTCTGAGGCTGAGCATCTACATATCATGCCTTCCCCGACATTCCCCCTCGCCTCAGTACGTGCTTCATACCCCGCCCTGGCCGACGGCTTCGCCTACCTCGACGGTGCGGCGGGCACGCAGACCCCGCAATCGGTGATCGACGCTATCTCCGCCGCCTACCGGACCGGCATCGGCAACGTCGGCGGCGCCTTCCCCGCCAGCCACCGCTCCGACGCCATCGTGGCCGGCTGCCGCGCGGCCGTGGCCGACCTGGTCGGCGGCCACCCGGACGGCGTGATACTCGGCCCGAACATGACCACGCTGACCTACCGGCTGGCCAGGGCGATCGCGGGACCCGGTGACGAGGTGGTCCTGTCCAGGCTCGACCACGACGCGAACGTCCGCCCCTGGACCCAGATCGGCGCCACCGTCCGCTGGGCGGAGGTGGACCCGGTCACCGGGGAGCTCCCGGTCGAGCAGTACGCGGACCTGATCGGCGAGCGTACCCGGCTGGTGGCGGTGACGGCGGCGAGCAACATTCTCGGCACCCGCCCCGACGTGCCCGCCATCGCCGAGCTGGCGCATCGGGCGGGCGCGCTGATGTACGTGGACGGCGTGCACGCCACCCCGCACGGCCCGGTGGACATGCGGGCGCTGGGCGCCGACTTCTACGCCACCAGCGCGTACAAGTGGTCGGGCCCGCACATCGGCGCCGTCGTGGCCGACCCGGCCCTGCTGGAGAGGCTCGCCCCGGACAAACTGGCCTCCTCGCCCGCCACGGTGCCCGAGCGGTTCGAGACGGGGACGGCGGCCTTCGCCGATCTGGCCGGGGTGACGGCGGCGGTGGACCACCTGGCCGCCATGGTCCCGGGCGATGGCTCCCGCCGCGAACGCCTGCTGGCCTCGATGGCCGCGGCGGAGGGGCACGAGCTGGAGCTGTTCGGGGCGCTGATCGAGGGGTTGGAGACGCTGCCGCACGTCACGGTGTACGGCAAGCCCGCCAGGCGCACGGCCACCGCCTACTTCAACGTCTCCGGCCGCACCCCGCGCCAGGTGGCCGAGCACCTCGCCGGGCTCGGCGTGAACGTCTGGAACGGCCACAACTACGCCTGGGAGCTGACCGGCGCCCTCGGCATCCGCGACTCGGGCGGCGCGGTGCGCGCGGGACTGGTCCACTACAACGACCGCTCCGACGTGGACCGGCTGCTCGAAGGGGTGGCACGCCTGGGGTGAGCCGGCGCCCAGGTCCAAGCCATGGGATCCGGCTTTGCATACATTGCATGCAAAGCCGTAGAGTGGCGGCGTGCAGACCGATGTGGCGTGCAGCCGGTTGCGGGAGCTGATCCTCGACGGCACCTATCCGCCGGGCGCGCGGCTCACCGAGATGGAGGCCGCGGCGACCCTGGAGATGAGCCGGACCCCCGTGCGCGAGGCGCTGCGGGCGCTGGCGGCCGATGGGCTCGTCCGGCCCGCCGGACGCGGTGTGGTCGTCGTGGCGCTGGAGCGGGACGATCTGGACGAGGCGTACCAGGTGCGGGCGGCGCTGGAGGCGCTCACGGCCGAGCTGGCCGCCGTCCGGCAGCGTGCCGGCCGCATCGCGCCCGCCGACCTCGTCGCGCTCCGCGACCTCGCCGATGAGACGGCGGCCGTGACCGCCGAGGGCCGGCTGGCCGAGGCCGTACGGCTCAACCGCCGCTTCCACCGGCTGATCGCGGAGCTGGCGGGCAACGCGATGGCGTTGCGCACGCTGGAGCGGATCTGGGACCAGATCCAGGTGTCCACGCTGCGCTCCCTCACGCCGCCGGCACGGTCCGCGCACGTCTCGGGCCAGCACGAGTCGCTGCTGGCCGCGATCGAGGGCGGCCGCGCCGAGGAGGCGGCCGCCATCGCCCGCGCGCACGTTCTCGACACCCGTTCCACCACACACAGCAAGGAAGAACGCGTATGACCCGCCAGCACACCTATCCGACGGTCGTCACCTGGACCGGCAATCAGGGCACCGGCACCAGCCGCTACAACGCCTACGCCCGCGACCACGAGCTGGCCGCCGAGGGCCCGCCGCCGATCCAGGGCAGCTCGGACCCCAGCTTCCGCGGCGACCCGTCCCGCTGGAACCCCGAGCAACTGCTGGTCGGCGCGCTCTCGCAGTGTCACATGCTGTCGTATCTGCACAAGTGCGCCGTGTCGGGCGTCGTGGTCACCGGGTACATCGACCGCGCCGTCGGCACGATGGCCGAGACCGCTGACGGCGGCCATTTCACCGAGGTGGTGCTGCGGCCGGAGGTCACCGTGACCGCGCAGGAGATGGCCGAGACCGCGCTCAAGCTGCACGAGGACGCGCACGCGGCCTGCTTCATCGCTTCCTCGGTCAACTTCCCGGTGCGCCACGAGCCGGTCATCCGCGTGGCCGGCCAGGACGACGCCTGACGCGTCAGCGATGGCCGGGACGGTGCCTGACCCTCAGCCAGGGCGGCACCTGACCGTCAGGGGCGGCCGGGACGGTGCCTGATCGTCAGTGGCCGGGGGCCCGGCGGGACGTCACGCGGGGACCAGGAGCAGGCTGAGGACCGTACCGATGATCATGCCTGTGCCGGCCGCGACGGCGGCCCACTTGCCCAGCGGCTCGCCGCGGGTGTGGCCGACGATGCCGAGCACGATGCCCGCCAGGCCGAACAGGACCGGGACGAACAGCGTGGCCACCACGGCGCAGGCGAACCCGATGATCGACAGAACCTGGTCGCTCGCCCGCGGCCCCTGCACCGGCTGGGAATAGGGTGGCGGCTGCGACCACTGGCCCTCCCCGGCGCGCGGGTCGTCGCCTTGAGGCGGGTCCTGCGAAGAGGTCACTGACGGGCTCCTCTCGAGACGAGAACCACATCACACACCCCCGGCGTGATCCTGTCGAGCGAACGAACCCTGACATCTGCCCATTTCAGGCGGCTTCTGCTGGATGAGAAAGCTCCGGCGGCAGGGGTCTGGCGTGCACCACGTCGAGCCGGGAGACGGCCCGGGTGAGGGCGACATACAGGCGGTTCAGCCCGCGCCGCTCGGACTCGGCGATGGCGGCGGGCTCGGCCACGATCACATGGTCGTACTCCAGGCCCTTGGCCAGTGAGGCGGGCAGCACGGTCAGCCGCTCGCCGACGCCCTCACCGCTGCCTCCGCCGGTGCCCCCGCCGACGCCACCGCCCACGTTCAGGCCGTCGTTCCAGAGTGCGGACGTGAGCGCCTCCACGTCGCCGTCGGCGGCGATCACCCCGATCGATCCCTCGAACGTGAGCGCCTCGCGCACCGCCGCGACCACCCCCTTCTCCAGCTCGGCCACCCCGTCCACGCGCAGCCTGCCGTCCTTCCGGTACGAGCGCGTCGCCGGCACCTCCACCAGGAGCGCCGCCAGCAGGGTGTTGGCCAGCTCGACCACCGCGGCCGGGACGCGGAAGCCGGTCGTCAGGGCGATGACCTGCCCGTCCGGCTTGCCGAGCAGCTCCATGCGCTCCGCCCACGACGTCGCCGCCCACGGGGTGGTGCCCTGGGCGAGATCGCCGAGCACGGTGAGCGAGCCGTGCTCGCTGCGCCTGGCCACGGCCCGGCACTCCATGGGCGACAGGTCCTGGGCCTCGTCCACGATGACGTGGCCATAGCCGCGAGGGCGCTCGATCAGGCCGGCGACCTCGTCGAGCAGGACCAGGTCGGCGGCGCTCCACCTGGCGCTCTTGACGCTGCGCGGCGGCCTGGTCCAGGTGATCGCCGCGCGCTCGGCCGCGCTCAGCACCTGGTCGGCCGGGCCGGGCTCACCCAGAAGGACCTCGTATAGCACCTCCTCCGGCTTGACGGCGGGCCAGACGGCGTCCAGCGCCGGGGTGACGGCACGGCCGGTCCTGCGGGTCCATGCCGCGTTCGCCGTGTGCCCCCTGGCCTCGGCCTGGCGCTGGATCGCGGCCACGACGCGGGCCCGCACCCGTTCCCGCCCCACGCCGTACGGGAGCGCCTCGCGCCGGGTGTCGTCCACGATGCGCCGCAGCTCGTCCTCGCCGACGCGCCAGCGGGTGGAGCCGTCGGCCACCGCGACGGGCTCGACCGGCTTCCTGATCCGCCCGTACAGGGCCCTGCGCAGGGCCTCCGCCATGCGGGCGTCGTGCTTGACCATCGCGGCCTCCGTGCTGTCGGAGGCGGTGACGGGGACCGTGGCCAGCAGCCGCTCCAGCGTGGTCTGCTCGACGTCCACCTCGCCGAGCGTGGGCAGGACGGCGGAGATGTAGCCGAGGAAGGCCCGGTTCGGCCCGAGGACCAGGACGCCGGAGCGTTCGAGGCGCCGGCGGTGCGCGTAGAGCAGGTAGGCGGCCCGGTGCAGGCCGACGGCGGTCTTGCCGGTGCCGGGCGCGCCCTGCACGCAGATCGAGGTGTCCAGCTCGGCGCGTACGAGGTCGTCCTGCTCGGGCTGGATCGTGGCGACGATGTCGCGCATGGGGCCCACGCGGGGGCGTTCGATCTCGGCCGCGAGGATCTTGCTCTCGCCCTCCTCGCCCTGCCCGAGCCGTTCGTCCTCGAACCCGGTCAGCGTGCTGCCCGACCAGCCGAACCGGCGGCGTACCTCGATGCCCTGCGGGTCGCGCGCGCTGGCCCGGTAGAACGCCCGCGCGACGGGCGCGCGCCAGTCGATCACCACGGGCGGGCCGCCGTGCTCGCCGACGATGTGCCGCCTGCCGATGTGGTACGCGCGGCCCGGGTGCTCGGCCGAGGCCTGACCGAAGTCGAGCCGGCCGAAGAACGGCGGCCCGTCCGGCGCCTCGCTCAGCTCCTTGGCCAGGCTCTTGAGGTGGCGGCCCAGCCGCTCTGCGCTGTAGCGGTCGCCGGCCACCGTCTCACCGACGATCACGTTGTTCCTGGCGCCGTCGAGCATCCTGCGCAGACCGGCCGTGCAGCGTTCGACGTACCGGAGCTCGTCGTCGAGCGTTCCCATCACACCCCCCAAAATCGTTAACTCGGTTAAGATATTAACCAGGTTAACACTTTGCTAGTGTGTGGTCATGACGGGACTACGGCAGCTCCAGCGGCAGCGCGTGCACGACGCCATCTCGGCCGCGGCCATCGCGCTCTTTCTGGAGCGTGGCTTCGATCAGGTGCCCGTCACGGAGATCGCGGCGGCGGCGGGGGTGTCGAAGCCGACGCTGTTCAAGTATTTCCCGGCCAAGGAAGACCTGGTGGTGCACCGCATAGCGGACCATCAGGGCGAGGCGGCCCGCGTGGTGCGCGAGCGGGCGGCGGGCGAGTCACCGCTGGAGGCGCTGCGCCGGCACTTCCTCGATGGGCTGGCCAGGCACGATCCCGTCACAGGGCTCAACGCCCACCCCGAGGTGGTGGCCTACCACCGGATGGTGTTCGGCACGCCGAGCCTGGCGGCGCGGGTGTTCCAGTACATGTCGCGCGACGAGGAGGCGCTCGCCGAGGCGCTCGCGGAGACGACCGACGACCTGACCGCGAGCCTGCTGGCCGGGCAGGTGCTGGCCACGCAGCGGGTGCTGGCCCACCGCAACTGGCTGCCGCTGGCCGAGGGACGGCCGCTGGCGGAGGTCGAGCCGGAGGCGGTGCGGGCCGCCGAGCACGCTTTCGCGATGCTGGCCCGCCCCTGATCCGCTGAGCACGCTTTCGCGATGCCGCCCGCCTCTGATCCGCCGGCGCCTTCTTCCACCTCGCTCCGCGAACAAGCACCCCCTTTCACGCCCCGTCAATATTGCGAGAACGTCGCTGTTTCACCAGGTGAGAGCGGTTCCTTGATATCCTGATCACCTCTTCACCAATTGCAAATTTATGCAATTTGGGACAAGGCGGGGTTGTCTTTACCTAGAGGGAGTGATGGTGCGCGGCCCTTTCACGTACATGTGCGGTTACTCATACGAGTCGCAAGGTTGCGGGCTGTGATCCGCCTGCTGGGCTCAGGCTGGGGACACGTGCGTTCCCTGCTGCCCGAACGCGCCGCGCTGGCCGCGATGCGCCGCCACCCCCGTCAGGACCTCCTCGCCGGGCTCACGGTGGCGGTCGTCGCGCTGCCGCTCGCGCTCGCGTTCGGCATCTCCTCAGGGCTCGGCGCCGCGTCGGGCCTGGCCACGGCCGTGGTCGCCGGGTCGATCGCGGCGGTGTTCGGCGGGTCCGCGCTGCAGGTGTCGGGCACCAGCGGCGCGATGACCGTCGTGCTAATGCCGATCATGGGCGCCCACGGCGCCACCGGCGTGCTCACCGTCGGCGTGCTGGCCGGCCTGCTGCTGATGGCGCTGGCCCTGGCCCGCGCCGGCCGCTACATGGCCCTGGTGCCGGCCCCGGTGGTGGCGGGCTTCACCGTCGGCATCGCGTGCGTGATCGGGCTGCAGCAGGTTCCGCACGCGCTCGGCGTGGACGCCAGGCCGAGCGACAAGGTCGCCGTCGTGGCCTGGCACGCCGTCCTGGACTTCCTGGCCAGACCGCACTGGTGGGCCATGTCCGTCACCCTGGTCGTGGCCGCGCTGCTGCTGCTGGGCGCCAGCGTGCGGCCGACCGTGCCGTTCTCGCTGGTCGCCGTGGCCCTCGCCACCGTCGTCGCCGAGCTGGCCGCGCTTCCGCTGGCCAGGATCGGCGAGCTGCCCGCCGGGCTGCCCGCGCCGTCGCTGGGGTTCCTGGACCTGAGCGTGGTGCCGTCGCTGTTCGCGCCCGCCGTCGCGGTGGCCGCGCTGGCCGCGCTGGAGTCGCTGCTGTCCGCCTCCGTGGCGGACGGCATGGGCGGCGGACGGCGGCACGACCCCGACAGGGAGCTGTTCGGCCAGGGCCTGGCCAACCTCGTCACCCCGTTGTTCGGCGGCATGCCGGGCACGGGCGCCCTCGTGCGCACCGCCGTGAACGTCCGCTCCGGGGCGCGGTCCCGGCTGGCGTCGCTGGCCCACGCGGGAATCCTGGCCCTGATCGTGTACACCGCCGCCGGGCTCGTCTCCAGGATCCCGCTCGCGGCGCTGGCCGGGGTGCTGCTGGCCACCTCCGTGCGGATGGTGGAGGTGGACGCGGTCCGGGCCATGTTCCGGTCCACCAGGGGCGATGCCGTGGTCCTCGTGCTGACCGCCGTCGCGACCCTGATGCTCGACACGGTGCTGGCCGTCATCCTGGGGCTGGTGGTGGCGGGGGCGATGGCGCTGCGGGCCATGGCGCGCAACGTACGCCTCGACGCCGAGCCGCTCCGCCACGACCTGCAGCCGCATCACACCGAGGACGAGCACGCCCTGCTCGCCGAGCACATCGTCACCTACCGGCTGGCCGGGCCGCTGTTCTTCGCCGCGTCGCACCGCTTCCTGCGGGAGATGTCGGAGGTGACCGACGTGTCCGTGGTCGTGCTGCGCATGTCCCGCGTCACCACCATCGACGCCAGCGGCGCGCTGGTGCTCGGCGAGGCCATCGAACGCCTCGAACGCCGGGGCGTCATGGTGTACGTCTCCGGCATCCCCGACGGCCACCACCAGCCGCTGGAGGCGCTCGGGGTCGTCGCCCGGCTCAACCGGGCCGGGCAGGTGTTCACCACCACCACGGAGGCGATCGCGGCGGCCCGCGAACGGCTGCACAGCACCGGCATCGTGCCCCGCCTGGCGGGCTGACCAAGCGAAAGGCCGGCGGGCTGACCGCCCGAAAGGCCGGCCGCCCGAGCGGCCGGCCGCTCGAAAGGCCGGCCGCTCGAAAGGCCGGCCGCTCGAAAGGCCGGCCGCTCGAAAGGCCGGCGGGCCGCGGGACGCGGTCAGGCCAGGGGGCGGGCGGCCGGGAGGCGGAGGCGGTCCACGGCCTCGCGGCGCGTCCGTTCCGGGCGGCGGTCGTAGCGGGCCGTGGTGGCCGGCGACGAGTGCCCCACCAGGGCCTGCGCCGTCGCCAGGTCCACCCCCGCGTCCAGCAGCTCGCCGATGAACGTACGGCGGAAGTCATGCGCCGTACGCCGCGACGCGCCCGCCTCGCCCAGCCGGCGCGCCAGGATGTCCGCGATGCCCTGCCCCGTGAGCCCGGCGGGCCGCCCGTCGCGCAGCCGCAGCCGCCCGGCCTTGCTGATCGGGCTGAACATCGCCCCGGGAGCGGCCCCGCGGATCGCCAGCCACCGCTCGACCAGCCCGATCGCGTCCGTCGTCAGGTAGACCAGCCGCTCCTTGTCCCGCTTGCCCCGCACCCGCAGCGAGCGCGCGCCCGGATCGTAGTCGGCCAGCGCCAGCCCGCCGATCTCGGCGCGGCGGCACCCGGTGGAGTAGAGAACGGCGATCAGCGCCGCGTCGCGCACCCCCGCCGCCGAGTCGTCGCAGGCCGACAGGGCCGCGCCGACCACCTCAGGCGGCACGTGGTGCCCCGTCGGCAGCCGGGTCTGGCGTACGGGGGCCAGGTCGGAGGCGCGGGCGAAGTCCTCGGCGCTGGTCTGGCCGAGCCGCCACGCCTCCTTCAGCACCCGCCGCAGCGCCACCAGATGCTTGTTGACGTAGGCCGCCGACCAGCCCTGATCGGTGAGCATGGTCCTGATCCGGACGGTGTGCTCGTAGCGCAGCAGATGCCATGGCTGGCCCGCGCCCGTGACGCCCTCGTCGCCGGTGAGCAGCCGGGCCAGCCGGTCGAGGCAGCCGCGCATGGTGCGCCGCGACTCGGGGCTGGTGAGCGAGTCGAGGTAGACGTGGTAGGGGTCGCGGGCCGGCTCGACCGGCAGCGCCGCCAGATCAGGTACGGCAGGCAGGCTCACCCGGACGATCTTACGACGCCGCAGCCCTGTCCGCGCGGACCTCAGAAGGGGCCGGTGAGCTCGCCCAGCTTGTCGGTCAGCTCCAGGTTCGCCGCGTAGTCGACCGGCACCGCGATCACCGACACGACGTCGTCGGCCAGCGCCTTGCGCAGCGTCGGCAGCAGCTCGTCCGCGCTCGTGATCCGGTAGCCGCGCGCCCCGAAGCTCTCCGCGTACGTCACGAAGTCGGGGTTGCCGAAGGCGACGTTGGAGTCGCGCCCGAGCTCCAGGTCCATCTTCCACTCGATCAGCCCGTACGCGTCGTCCACCCACACCAGCACCACGAACGGGACCCGCTCGCGCACGGCGGTCTCCAGCTCCTGCGAGTTCATCAGGAACGCCCCGTCGCCCGTCGCCGCCAGCACCCGCCGCCGGGGGAAGGCCAGCTTGGCGGCCAGCGCGCCCGGCACGGAGAAGCCCATGGACGACAGCCCGTTGGAGACCAGCATCGTGTTCGGCTCGTACGTCGGATACATGCGGGCCATCCACATCTTCACCGCGCCCGTGTCGGCCAGCACGATGTCCTCGCGGCCCATGGCCTCGCGGATGTCGGCCACCACCCGGCGCGGCGACAGCGGGAACCCGTCCTCCGAACGCCCCTGCGCCAGCTCCTCCCGTACCATGCGCCGGATCTTCTCACCGGTGCCGTTGATCTCGAACCTGCGGTGCACGGCGTCGGCGAGCGCATGCAGCGAGCGCGAGATGTCCCCCTGGACGCCGACCGCCACCGGGTAGTGGTCGTCCACCTCGGCGGGGAACTGGTGAATGTGGATGATCTTCTTGTCCCGCATCGGGTTGATCTTGACGGGGTCGAACTCCTGCAGCTCGTACCCGACGCTGATCAGCACGTCGGCCTCGTCGAACCCGAAGTTCACGTAGTCGTGCCGCATGAAGCCCACCGCGCCCAGCGCGTGCCGGTGGTCGTCGGGGAAGACGCCCTTGCCGTTGAACGTGGTCGCCACCGGCAGCCCGAGCCGTTCGGAGAAGCGCACCAGCGCGTCCGAGGCCCTCGCCCTGGCGGCACCGTGGCCGGCCAGCACGATCGGCCTGCGGGCGGTGGCCAGCACGTCGGCCGCGCGGGCGATCTGGGCGGGTGAGGGGTCCTGGGTGCGCACCACGTTCACGGGCAGCGGGCGCAGGTCGCCGGGGACCGGCGCGGACTCGACGTCCTCGGGGATGGCGAGGTAGACGGCGCCGGGCCGCTCGGTCTGCGCGGTCTTGAACGCCTTGCGGATCAGCTCGGGCAGCGCCTGCGGCGAGGGGGCCAGCTCCGCCCACTTGGTGATCGGCCTGAACAGCGACACCAGGTCCACCACCTGGTGCGACTCCTTGTAGATGCGGTCGAGCCCGACCTGGGCGGTGATCGCCACCACCGGGGTGCTGTTGGTGTTGGCGTCGGCCACGCCGAGCATCAGGTTGATCGCGCCGGGCCCGAGCGTCGCCGACGCCACGCCCGCCTTGCCGGTCAGCCTGCCGTAGATCTCGGCCATGAACGCCGCGCCCTGCTCGTGCCGTACGAGCACGTAGCGGATGGAGGAGTCGTTGAGCGCGTCGACGAAATGGATGTTCTCCTCACCGGGGATGCCGAAAACGTATTCGACGCCCTCGGCCTCCAGAGCCTGCACGATGAGCCGGGCCGCGTTGCCCTGCGCTGACATGCGGAACGCCTTCTTTCCTCTGCGGCGCTGACCTGCGCCTCCCGTGGACGGCCTCTATCGGGGCCCAAGGTCGATAACCGCATCTCTGCCGGTATTCATCCCGGTTCAGGCCCGGTCCCAGATCCGCTCTGTGTCCCAGGCGTACTCCCAGGCCTGGATGTCCGGCGGCTGGATGCCGAAGCCCGTCAGGATGGCGCAGACCTGCTCACGATGGTGGTTGGCGTGGTTGAGCGCCTGAGCCAGGAAGATGCCGGCGCGGACCTCGCGCGTGCCCTCGTCCACGATGACCACGCGTTCGACGTCGATCGGCTTGGCCAGCACCTCTTCCCACACCTGCTCGACCTCTGACGCCCGGATCAGCAGGGTCCCCAGATCGGCTTCGCCGTCCGCCCGCCAGGGTCCGGTCCCGGCCAGGCGCCGCGCGTAGCTTTCGTCGCAGTCGACGATGTGCTGGAGCGTCTCCAGGATGCCGCCGAAGGTGCCGGCCCCGCGCACCCGCAGATCCTCCGCCGAGAATTCCTGGTCGCGGCAGAACTGGATGAGCCGCTTGGTGGCCCAGTTGTTGTGGCGGATCGCATCGAGCAGGATCTCGTTCATGGTCTTCTCCTCCGTGCCGATACCCGGCCATGATCCTGCTTGGCCGGATATCAGGGATGCAACGGATTTTGCGTCGTTCATCCAGGTTCGGGGGTGATGACCTCGGGCCCTGAGTCGGTGACGATGACGTCGTCCTCGTAGTTGGCGCCGCCCACGGCGGGCATCGCGATCCTGCGTTCGAGCGCCAGGCACATCCCCGCCTCGATCACCTCGCCCGCGTGCCGCCCGTCCGCGGCCACCCACGGCGGCTCGAACGACAGCCCGAGCCCGTGCCCCCACGCCCCGCCCAGCTGCGAGGCGGGCATCCCGTGATGGGCCACGAACGCCGAGCGCTCGAACACCTCCTGGCACCGCCGCGCCACCTGGCCGACCTGCCGCCCCGGCCGCAGCAGCTCGATCCCGGCCTGCACGCTCTCCCGGACCGCGTCGAGCAGCCGCCGCTGCTCCGTCGTCGGCTCGGCGCCCACGACCCAGGTGCGAGCCAGGTCGAACAGGTAGCCGTGCACCGACCCGTACAGGTCGATCCTGAGCAGATCGCCCGCGGACAGCTCGCGGCCGGAGTAGGGGGCGGGGCCCGAGGCGGCGAACGTGTGCGACTCGGCGCCGGAGGAGATGCCCATGCCGTAGTAGGCGCCGCCGGCCCGGACGATCTCCGCGACCGCGGCCGCCGCCACCTCGGCCTCGGTGGCCCCCGGCGTGGCGGCGCGCTTGGCGGCCGTCACCGCGCGGACGCCGAGCGCTCCCGCGGCGCGCATGAGGCCGAGCTCGGCCGGGCTCTTGATCCGGCGCGCCGCCCAGCCCAGGTCGTCCGCGCCGACCAGCTCGTGCCCCGGCAGCACCGAGCGCAGCCGGCACCACCACGGCGCGGCCATCGCCTCGCAGCCGATCAGGCCGACCCTGCCCGGCGGGATCACGGCCCTGAGCTGCTCGGCGAGCGCGTCCACGAGGTCGGGCGCGGCGCGCAGGTGTGCGGTGGGGCGAGGCTCCTGGACCGTTCCATCGCCCGTCAGCAACAGGGCGGGGCCGTCGACCGGCAGCACCACGGCCGCGTGCCCCTGCGCCCGCCAGCGCCCCGGCAGGTCGGGGACGAAGGGCTGATGCTGGTAGAAGCCCGTGAGGTGGTAGACGTCGGCGTAGTGATCCTGCCCCGACCCGCCTCTCGACCAGGCCACGACACCACGGAACCCCGCCTGCGCGGCCAGGCGCCGCATCGTCGCCTGCCGCACTTCGTACTCTTCGCCACCGATCCGCGCCACACCTGGTCTGTGCCCAGCCGAGGCGCCCCGTCACCGGACCTGCGGCCACCGGTTTCCCGAGGTCACTGCCCCGTGAAGACGGGTCACAGCCCCTTGAGGAACGTCGCCGCGACCGGAGCCGCCACCTTGCCGCCTCCGCCGCCGCCTTCGACGACCACCGCGAACGCCACGTCGCCCTTGAAGCCCATGAACCAGGCATGGGTGTCGAGCTTCTCGCCGGTGCCGTACTCGGCCGTGCCGGTCTTGCCGTACGTCCCCGCCGGCAGCCCCGCCGCCTTGGCGGTGCCCTTGGTCACCACGGCCGACATCATCGAGTGCAGCTTGGACTTCACGCCGCCGGGCAGCTCACGTTCTTTGGCCTTCTGCTTCATCGAGGGCACCAGTGTCGGCGGGCGCCACGTCCCGTCGGCGATCGCGGCGGCCACCGAGGCCATCGACAGCGGGCTGGCCGTGATCCTGGCCTGCCCGAACGACTCCGCGGCCAGCTCGGCGTCCGACTCGGCCTTGGGGAAGCTGGCCTTGGTGGCGGGCACCCCGATGTTGAGCGGCTGGTTGAAGCCGACCTCCTCGGCCGCCTCCAGCAGCTTGGCCGCGCCCAGCTTCTGCTCGGCCAGCGGCGCGAACGTGGTGTTGCACGAGTGGGCGAAGGAGTCGAGGAACGACAGCGCCCCGAACGCCTCCTCGTCGGAGTTGCGGATCGGCAGCCCGCCGATGTTGACGTTCTTCGGGCACGTCACCTGGTCCTCCGGCGACATCCCGGCCGCGAGCAGCCCGATCGCCGTGACGGCCTTGAACGTCGAGCCGGGCGGGTAGCGGCCGTCCAGCGCCCGGTTGAAGCCGCCCTTGTTGTTGACCACGGCCAGGATCTCGCCCGTCGAAGGCTTGATCGCCACCATCGAGGTGGGCTTCTCCATGTCCTTGACCGCCCCGACCGCGGCGGCCTGCACGCTCGGGTCGAGCGTGGTCTCCACGGGCTCGCCGTCCTTGCCGTCGATGGTCCCGAGCGTCTTGCCGCCGAGCTGGATCTCGGTGGCGGGCGTGCCGGCCAGCCGCTTCTGCATCGCCTCCTGCAGCCCGCCCCGCCCGACCGCCTGGCCGACCTTGTAGGAGGAGCCGAGCTTGGCGACGTCCTTCTTGGTCGCCTTGTCGAGGTAGCCGACGAGCTGCTGCACGGAGCCGCCGGCGGTGCCGGTGTCGATGCGCTCGCCGTCGGCGTCGGTGATCTTCGCGCGGTCCGGCCAGTTCGTCTTGAGCGCGAACTGCGCGCCCTCGGTCAGCGACGGGTGCAGCGTCTTGGGCGTCCAGTCGACCTTCCACGCGCGGTCGGCCACCTTGAGGTCGATCTGGCCCTCATAGGACCACGTGCCGACGTTCTTCATGGTCAGGGTGGCGGTGTAGGGGGCGCTGGCCCGGTCGTCCCGCTCGGTGATCTTGCCGAGCTTGATCGCCGCGGACTCCACCGCGAGCCCGGTGCGCTGCTGGTCGTACGCGCTGAGCTGCTGGGGTGTGGCCAGCTGCGCCGCCATCGCGGCCTTGTCCCCCGCCTGCCACGCGGCGGCGAAGCGCTGCGCGGTCTCGGCGGGCGTGCCCCTCGTGTGCAGCACGTAGTAGGCGCCACCGGCCGCGGCCCCCACCGCGAGCACGGTGACACCGGACACGATTGCGATGGTACGGCCCCGCGTCACTGATCAGCCCCCTGGTCCTCGACGACAGGTGTCAGAGCATAGCGGCGGCGAATCAGGACATTCCATTGGAAGCCTTGAAACTCGACGCGTAGGTCGGCACGTATTCCTGGCCGGACAACCGCTGGATGGCCGACATGATGTCGTCGGTGACCCGCCGACGGTCGGCCGCCTTGGTGTGATCGCCCTCGAACCGCAGGGGCGCGCCGATCGCGATGCCGATCCGCGCGGGCCTCGGCACCTTGGAGCCGAGCGGCAGCACCTTCTCGGTGCCGCTGAGCGCCACGGGCAGCACCGGGGCGCCCGTCTTGAGCGCCAGCCAGGCCACGCCGATCTTGCCGCGGTAGAGGCGGCCGTCGGGCGAGCGGGTGCCCTCGGGGTGGATGCCGAACAGCTCCCCCTGCTCCAGCAGGCCGGCGGCGGCGTCGAGCATGGCCTGCGCGGCGTGCGCGCTCTCGCGGTCGATGGGCAGGCTGCCACCCAGCCGCATGAAGAACCCCGAGACGGGGTTGCCCTCGAAATACTCGTTCTTGGCGGTGAACGTCACGTGCCTCGGCAACAGCGCCGGCAGCAGGAACGAGTCGAGCACCGACAGGTGGTTGGCGGCCAGGATCGCGGGCCCGCTCCTCGGCACGTGCGCCGCGCCGGTGATGTGCGGCCGGCACATCGCGTGGGCGATCGGCGCGGCGGCGAACTTGACCACTTCGTAAAGCAACGAGCTCTCCTGGATCATCGGGCCTGGATCATCGGCCTGGTCGGCCACCCCACCATAAAGCAGGCGCCCCGCGGGTGTGCGGGGCGCCTGTAAACAGCTGCGCGAAGCTTTAAGGCCGATGTGGCGGTCGCCTCCTCGGCGAGATGCACAACACGGCTCCAGCCGAACGGTATTCCGTGAAGGCGGTAATTTGCGGCCCGGGGGACACAGACCACATCGGCCTTTCGATGCTAACGGACATCCGGTGGCGCATATTCCATCCGACCCAAAGAATCGGTCATGATCTGGTCCAGTGGGGCTGGACGACGTCGAAGACCCGCTGCTCACGACCACGCAGGGCGACCTCCGCGAACTGCCACAAAATCGCCCCCGTCGGCGCGTGGATCACGATGGACGGGCCCAGCGGCATCTGCAGCAGCTCCCCCTGCCAGCGCGGAACCCCGGGCGCCAGGAACCACTCCAGCGGCACCGCGTGCACCGAGGCCACCTCGTGCGGGTCGGCCACCGGCTCCTGCCTGCCGCCGAAGGCCACCACCGGCGTGATCACGAACCCGGAGTCGGTGACGAAGTCGTCGAGCAGCCCCACGACCTCGACCCCGGTCAGGCCCGTCTCCTCGGCCAGCTCCCGCAGCGCGGCCTCGACCGGCTGCTCGCCGTCGTCCAGCCGCCCGCCGGGCAGCGCCCACTGGCCGGGGTTGCGGCCGCGGGCGGCCCGCCTGATCACGACGGTGTACGGGACCCGGTCGGCGTCCTCCAGGACGCACACGGTGACGGCGGCCCGGCGCACCCCGCCGGCCGGCGGCACCTCCCTGCGGTCGAAGGCGGCCAGATGGGCGATGATCTGCTCGCGCAGCACGTCGATCGGCGACATCACGCCTCCAGGATCTCACGCCCGCTCGCGAAGATCCGAAGGTGGCGGGGCTCAGCGGGGCCCGTGCGGGAGCCGTACCGTGACGTGGAGGCCGCCCTGCTCCGGCGCCACCGCCTCGACCTGGCCGCCGTGCGCGCGCACGATGGCGCGCACGATCGACAGCCCGAGCCCCGCCCCCTTGAACGAGCGCACCCGGTCGGCCTGCATCCGGCTGAACGGCTCGAACAGGTCGTCCACCTCGTACGGCGGCACCAGCGGCCCGGTGTTCCGGACCGTGATCACCGCGCCACCCCGCTCCCTGCGCAGGGTGAGCCAGACCTCGCCGTCGCGCACGTTGTGCTTGATCGCGTTCTCCAGCAGGTTGAACACGCACCGCTCCAGGAACAGCGGGTCCCCTTCGACGAGCGCCGGGCGCAGGTCCTGGTGCAGCGTGATGGGCCGTTTGCGGGACTGGAGGTCGATCTGCTCCAGCACGGTCCGCACGACCTGCTCCAGGTCCACCGGCTTGCGCACGGTGAGCTCCTGCTCCGACTGGGCGAGCAGCAGCAGGCCCTCGATGAGCCGTTCGTAGCGGGCGTTGGTGCCGAGCAGCGCCCTGGCCAGCGCCTTGAGGTCGGGCGAGGCGGCCGGCTCCTCCAGCGACACCTCCAGCACCGTGCGGCTGATGGCCAGGGGCGTGCGCAGCTCGCGCGAGGCGTTGGCGATGAAGCGCCGCTGCGCGTCGAACACCCGGTTCAGCCGGTCCAGCATCGCGTCGAAGGTGTCGGCCAGCCGCCTGACCTCGTCGGGCGGCCCGCGCAGCCCGATCCGCTGGTGCAGGGTGCTCTCCGACAGGCGCTGCGCCGTTTCGGTCACCCGGTCCAGCGGGCGCAGCGCCCGGTCGGCGACGACGTACCCGAGCACCAGCGCGACGGCGCCGACCAGGACGAGGACGAGCATGGACGAGCGCACCATGTCGCCGAGCACGCTGTCGGCCCGCTGCTCGACGTCGGCCTGGAACACGACGTCGCCGGCCGCCGGGCCCGGCTGCGGCGCCACGCCCGGCGGCAGGGCCTTGACCTTGGCCAGCCCGCCGGCGAACTGCTGGTTCATCGCCTGCGCGGTGAACAGGTAGGTGAGCCAGAGCAGGATCGTGCCGGCCGCGAAGAACAGCACGCCGAACAGGATCGTCAGCCGCAGCCGCAGCCGCCTGCTGTTCCACCAGAGGCGGCCCCGCTCCATCCGTTCCTGGACGGTCAAAGCCGGTACCCCTTGCCCGGCACGTTCTGGATCGCCGGCGGCACGCCGAGTTTCCTGCGCAACGACGTCATCGTGACGCGCAGCGCGCCCGTGCTCGCGTCGGCGTACTCGTCCCACACGGTCCTGCGCAGCTCGCCGGAGGTGACCAGCTCCCCGCCCGCGTTGAGCAGCTCGTGCAGCACGTCGAACTCCTTGCGGTTGAGCAGCACCCGCCGCCCGTCCCTGCTGACCGTGCGGCGGTCCGGGTCGAGCGTGATCCCGGCCCGTTCGAGCGCCGGGGCCGCCGCGCGGGCCGAGCGGCGGGCCAGCGCCCTGATCCTGGCCACCAGCTCCGCGAACGCGAACGGCTTGACCAGGTAGTCGTCCGCGCCCAGGGTCAGCCCGTCGATCTTGTCGCGGATCTGCCCGGCCGCGGTCAGCATGAGCACCCGGCTGCCCGCGCCGCTCTCGCGCAGCCGCCTGCACACGTCGTCGCCGTGCACCTCCGGCAGGTCGCGGTCGAGCACCACGACGTCGTAGCCGACGTACCCGGCCATGTCGAGGGCGTCCTGCCCGTCGTAGGCCACGTCCACGGCGATCGCGTGCAGCCTGAGGCCGTGCGCGATGGCGTCGGCCAGCCGTTCCTCGTCCTCCACGACAAG
The DNA here is from genome assembly GCF_039539705.1 of Nonomuraea rosea. Taxonomy (NCBI): domain Bacteria; kingdom Bacillati; phylum Actinomycetota; class Actinomycetes; order Streptosporangiales; family Streptosporangiaceae; genus Nonomuraea; species Nonomuraea rosea. The sequence goes on from NZ_BAABDQ010000008.1 coordinate 157,929, forward strand.
CACCCGCATCGACGGCCCCTTTCCTCTGGCCACGAGCGTGACCGAACCCGTGTTAGCCGCGAGTAAGGGCTTATCCGGTTTTAGCACCCGGTGGGCTGAAGTAAGGCCGCGCCGCCGGGCGAAGGACCCGCGGCGCGGAGGAGCGAGAACTCATGAACCTACGGTTGCTACCGGCCGGCGTCATCCTCGTGCTGGCCCTGTTCCCGGCGCTGGCCGCGTGCGGCGGCGTCGCGGCCCCGGACGACGGCGTGGTCAGCGCGGCCGGGGGCCCGGCGTCGCCCGCGGCCTCCACCCCAGGATCCGCCTCCCCGTCGGCGGGGATGCGCATGGACGAGGCGGCGCTGAAGTTCGCGCAGTGCATGCGCGAGCACGGCATCGACATGCCCGACCCCAAGGGCGGCCGGATCGAGCTGATGATCCCCCAGGGGACGGACAAGAAGAAGGCGGAGCAGGCCCACGAGCAGTGCCGGCACATCATGGAGTCCGTCGTGGGCGACCGGCCCACGCCCAGCCAGCAGGACTACGACCGGATGGTGAAGTTCGCGCAGTGCATGCGCGAGCACGGCATCGACATGAAGGACCCCAAGCCGGGCGAGGCGCTGCGCATCGAGATGAAGGGCTCGAAGGAGAAGGGCGACGCCGCGCGTAAGGCGTGCGAGGAGTTCGCGCCCGGCCTCGGCAAGCCCAAGTCCACGGCCGGAGCCGGGCAGTGAGGAAGGGCCTGGTGCTGAGCGGCGGCACCGTGCTGGCCGCCGCCGTCACGTGGACCGCCGTCGCTGTGCTGAACGACGGCGTCACCGGCGCCGCCGCCCCGTCCCAGCCGCCGCTCCCCCCGGCCACCGCGGACATCGTCCGGCAGGATCTGATGGAGACCAAGACGGTGGACGGCTCGCTCACGTACGCGGGGGAACGCCAGATCGCCTCCGGCACCTCCGGCACCGTGACGTGGGTCGCGGACGAGGGTGCGGTGATCCGCCGCGGCCGGCCGCTGCTCAAGGTGGACCGCAAACCGCTCGTGCTCATGTACGGCAGGCTGCCGCTGTACCGTACGCTCCGGTCCGGCATGTCCGACGGACCCGACGTCGAGCAGCTCGAACGCAACCTCAAGGCGCTCGGCCACGGCGACTACCTGACCGTGGACGACCACTTCAGCTACGCCACCCAGCAGGCCGTCAAGGAGTGGCAGGACGACCGGGGGCTGCCGGAGACCGGGCAGGTGGACGCCGCCCAGGTGACCTTCCAGCCCGCCGCCGTCCGCGTGACCGACGCCAAGGTCGCCGTCGGCGGCAGGACCGCCCCCGGCGGGCAGGCGCTCACCGTGAGCGGCATCCGCCGTCTCGTGCACGTGGACCTCGACACCGGCGACCAGTCGCTGGCCCGCAAGGGCGCCAAGGTCGCCGTGACACTGCCCGGGGGCGAGCGGGCGGACGGCAGGATCACCTCCGTCGGCACGGTCGCGGAGTCGTCCGGGCAGGAGCAGGACACGAGCACCACCGTCGACGTGGACATCACGCTGGCCAAGCAGCCCAAGACCCGGCTGGACCAGGCGCCGGTCGAGGTGGAGATGCAGAGCGAACGGCACGAGAACGTGCTGGCCGTGCCCGTGGAGGCGCTGCTGGCCCTGCGCGAGGGCGGCTTCGGCGTCGAGGTGGCCGAGAGCGGCGGGACGCGGATCGTCGCGGTGGAGACGGGGGCGTTCGGCGGCGGGCTGGTCGAGATCGAGGGCGCGGGGCTGACCGAGGGCATGAAGGTCGGGGTGCCCGCGTCATGACCGGCCCCGCACCCGATCCAATCGTGGAGCTGTACGAGGTGACGAAGACCTACTCAGGGCCCGTGCACGCGCTCCGGGGAGTGGACCTCACCATCGTCCGCGGCGACCTGCTGGCCATCGTCGGGCCGTCCGGGTCGGGCAAGTCGACCATGCTGCACATGATCGGCACGCTCGACCGCCCGACCACCGGCGTCGTGCGCGTCGCCGGACACGACGTCGCGGCGCTGTCCGACCGCGAGCTGTCCGCGTTGCGCTCGCGCCACCTCGGGTTCGTCTTCCAGCAGTTCCACCTGGCCCCGGGGGTCAGCGCCCTGGACAACGTGGCCGACGGCCTGCTCTACACCGGCACGAACCGCCGCGTCCGCCGCGAACGCGCCGCCACCGCCCTGGAACGGGTCGGGCTCGGGCACCGGATGCGGCACAAGCCGTCCGAGCTGTCCGGCGGCGAGCAGCAGCGGGTGGCGGTCGCCCGCGCGGTCGCGGGGGACCCGCCGCTGCTGCTGGCCGACGAGCCGACGGGCAACCTGGACTCCACCGCCGGCGCCGACGTCCTGCGCGTGCTGGCCGACCTGCACGACTCCGGCACCACCGTCGCCGTCATCACGCACGACGCCGAGATCGCCGGCTGGTGTTCCCGCCAGGTACGCCTGCGCGACGGCCTGATCGTCGACGGCCACGAACACGACCACCTGGGCCCGGTCGCGCTGCTGAAGGGAGCCGGGCGATGACCCCGGCAGGGCGCGGCGCGCCTCTGTCGCCCGGCCGGCTGAGCCCCGGCGACGTGCTGCGGGTGGGCGCCGCCGGGCTGCGCGCCCGTCCCGCCCGGGTGATCCTGTCGGCGCTCGGCATCGCCATCGGCATCGCCACGATGATCGCCGTGATCGGGATCTCGGCCTCCTCGCGCGAGCAGCTCCTGCGCCAGCTCGACCGGCTCGGCACGAACCTGCTGACCGTCTCCCCCGGCCAGACCATGTTCGGGGAGGAGGCCAAGCTGCCCACCGGCGCGCTGGCCATGGTCGAGCGCATCCGCCCGGTGCGCACGGCCGCGGCCACGGGCGGCGTCGAGGCGACCGTACGGCGTAACAACCACATCCCCGGAGCCGTCAGCGGCGGCATCGCGGTGCAGGCGGCCAGCACCGGCCTGCTGGCCACCCTGGAAGGCGCGGTGACCAAGGGGGCCTGGCTGAACGCGGCCACCGCCGAGCAGCCGGCCGTCGTGCTGGGCTCGGTGGCGGCCGAGCGCCTCGGCCTGACGAGGACCGGGGTGCAGGTGTGGATGGGGGGCCGGTGGTTCACGGTCATCGGGATCCTCGGCCCGATGCCGCTCTCGCCGGAGATCGAGCGCTCGGCCCTGGTCGGGTTCCCGGCGGCGCGGAAGCTGCTCGGGTTCGACGGCTATCCGACGACCATCTACGAGCGCTCGTCCGACGAGACGGTGGAGTCGATCCGTGAGGTGCTGCCGCGCACGGTCAACCCGGAGAACCCGGAGGAGGTCACGGTCAGCAGGCCGTCGGACGCGCTGGCCGCCAAGGCCGCCGCGGCGGGCGCGTTCACCGGCCTGCTGCTCGGGCTGGGCGCGGTGGCGCTGCTCGTGGGCGGCGTCGGGGTGGCCAACACGATGGTCATCTCGGTGCTGGAGCGCCGCAAGGAGATCGGCCTGCGCCGCTCGCTCGGGGCCACGCGGGGGCAGGTGCGCGTGCAGTTCCTGTCGGAGTCGCTGCTGCTGTCGGCGCTCGGCGGAGTGGCGGGGGCCGTGCTCGGCGCGCTGGCCACGACCGCGTACGCCCTGTCGCGCGGCTGGCCGCCGGTGGTGCCGCCGTGGGCGCTGGGCGGTGCGATCGCCGCCACCCTGCTCATCGGCACGGCCGCGGGGATCTATCCGGCCATGCGGGCCGCCCGCCTGTCCCCGACCGTGGCCCTGGCCACCACCTGACGGCTGCTTCCTGCCTCGATCACGGCGCCGCGATCTCGGGGGTCGCGGCGTCGTAGTCGATGCCGAGCATGGGCGCGAGCTCGCGCAGGCACTCCTCGAACACCGGTCCCAGGTCCGAGTACGCGAAGTCGAGCTGGTTGAGCACCTCCATGCACAGCAGCCCGTACAGCCTGATCCAGCACGTCATGAAGACGTGCACGGCCTCCACCGGCACCCCGGGCGCGTGCGTGGCCGTGTAGCCGCGCAACTGCTCCCTGATGGCCGGATCGAGCCGCTCCGGATCGGGCAGCGGGAACGGCCTGGTCCGCCACAGCTCGGCCATCTCCTCGAAGAAGACCTCGCCGAAGGCGTGCCCGGCCGCGTCACGCGCGGAGCCGGGCTCCGGTGCGCCGCTGACCGGGCTGGCGAACATCCACCCGAACTCCGCCCGGTGCGCGATCGCCCAGTTCCGCATCGCCCGGCACGTCGCCAGCAGCCTGCGGCCGTGGTCGCCGGGCGGGCAGGCGTCGCGGGCCGCCGCCATCGCCGCCGTCAGCTCGCGGAAGAAGTCGACCGTCACCGCCGTGACCAGCTCCTCGTGTCCGGCGAAGTAGTGGTAGAGCGCCGGGCCGCTCATCCCCATCTCCCTGGCCACGGCGTTGATCGTCACGGCGGCCGAGCCCTGCTCGATCAGCAGCCTGCGCGCGGCCGCGCGGATCTCCGTCAGCGTCGCCTGCCGGACCCTCGCCCGTCTGCCGGAGCCCTGCGCGGCCATCGCCCACCTCTTTCGCCGGATCGTCCGTTGACATCCTAGGGTATCTATGTTTCTTTAATGGCTCTAAGGAAATCTACTTGCTCTAAGGAGTGCTGAATGCCGCGCAATCCGCTGGCGAGCGCGTTCGCCAAATACGTCATGGAGGCGAAGGTCACCGACGCCGGGCTCGTCACGCCCTCGATGCGGCGGATCCGGCTGGTGACCGGTGCCCCGATCGGGTTCCCGTACCGGGCGGGCCAGCACATCAGGGTCCAGATCAACGATCCGCTGTCGGTGCGCGGGGTGCTGCGGCCGGCCGACACGCTGCGCACGTACACGATCTGGGATTTCGACCGCGACGCGCGGGCGCTGGAGCTGCGGGCGCACCTGTACGGCCCTCCGGGGGACGGGGACGGCATCGGGCTGCGGTGGGCCAGGGAGGCGGCGCCCGGGGACGCGGTGACGTTCTGGTGGCCGCAGGGCGACTTCTTCGTCCGCGACGAGGCGCCGTTCCACCTGTTCGCCGGGGACGAGACGGCGAGCGTGGCGTTCGGGCCGATGCTGCGCGGCCTCGGGCCCGGCGCGGAGGTGCACGGGGTGCTGGAGAGCGAGTCGGCCGAGCACGATCCGCCCATGCAGGGCCCGCACGAGCTGCGCCGGGCGCACCGGCGCGGCGCGCCCGCCGCGTCGTCGAAGACGCTGCTGGACGCGGTCGCCGCACTGGACCTGCCGGGCAACGCGGGGGCCGCCTACCTGGCCGGCGAGGCCAGGACCTGCCGGCTGATCCGGGATCATCTCGTACGCGAGCGCAACTGGCCGCGTACGTCGATCAAGATCAAGCCGTTCTGGGCCCCCGGCAAGCGCGGCCTGCACTGACGTTAACCTGTTGGCTCTGCCCTGCCGCCCCGGCACGCTGAGCGGGTGAACGAACTCCTGGGACACCCGCCCGGCACGCGGCTGCTGCTGGTGAACGCCGACGACTTCGGCATGTACGACGCCGTCAACGAGGCGGTCGTCCGCTCGATCGAGGAGGGGATCGCCGCCTCGTGCAGCCTGATGACGCCGTGCCCTGGGGCGGGGCACGCCATGGAGCTGCTGCGCGACCGGCCCGAGCTGCCTTTCGGCATCCATCTCACCCTCGTACGCGACTCGCCCGGCCACCGCTGGGGGCCGCTGGCCCCGAAGGAGCGCGTGGGCTCGCTGCTCGACGAGTCGGGCGAGCTCTTCACGGCCGGCCGCATCCCCGAGCTGCTCGCCGCGGCCCGGCTCGACGAGGTGGAGACCGAGTTCCGCGCCCAGATCACCGCCGTGACGGACGCCGGGCTCTCGCCCACCCACCTGGACTGGCACTGCCTGGCCGACGGCGGGCGCGACGACGTCTTCGACCTGACGATGTCACTGGCCGGCGAGTACGGCCTGGCCGTGCGGGCCTGGCTCGACCCGGCGCGCGAGCGGCTGCGGGCGCGCGGCCTGCCGGTCGTGGAGCACGACTTCCTGGACAGCTTCAGGCTGGACCTCGACGGCAAGGCGGCGGAGTACGCGAGGTTGCTGCGCGAGCTGCCGGCGGGGCTGAGCGAGTGGGCCGTGCACCCCGGGCTCGGGGACGCGCGGGCGCGGGCGGCGGATCCGGACGGGTGGCCGGTGCGCTGGAGCGACTACGCGTTCCTCACCTCACCGGAGGCTCGTGAGCTCCTCCTGCGGGAGGGAATCGTCGTGCTCGGCTACGAGAGCCTGCGCAGGGCGTGGACACATCCGTGAGGCCCGTTGGTTGCACACTGCAAGTGCCGCCCACAAGCGTGGCTGCACGCTCAAGTGCCGCCCTTAAGCGTGGTTACACGCTTAAGGGCCGCCCCCAAGACGAGGGGCGGACCGGCCGGCGGATCAGAAGGAGGCGGCCAGAGCCAGGGCGGCTGCGGCCTCGTGACGGAGAACCATGATCAGAAGTGTGGCGACCAGCGTGGCGATGAGCAGCCAGCTGATCAGGATGATGACGGTCGAGCGGCGTGGGCGGCGTCTCGGGCTGTCGCCGTCCGGCCCGCTGGACCGCGCCTCGCTGCGACGAACCCGCTCGTTGAACGACTCCAGTCGTGCGACGAGTCGCGGATCGTCGTCGACGAGGTGCTGCTCAATCTGGGCCAGCATCCGCTCCTCGTCCTGCGACCAGGCCATAGGCGCACCTCCCGCACGCAAGCTCTGTGGCGTCTTTCTGCCCAACCCTGAAGATCATTAGCCCCGGGCTGACCAGCTAATTGCAACCTCTTTTCGGTTTGCGATCAAGCTCGAACTTTTGTTCTAATCATGGAATGCGCTGGGACAACCTGCGTCTGGCCGGGGCCGGCCAGGCCGATCCGGCCGCGCCGCTGTTCGCCCGCGGCGCGGTCACCCGCACGTTCGACACCCCTGAGTTCAAGGGGATGACCTTCTACGAAATCCAGGCCAGATCCATCATCAACCGGGTTCCTGGGGCCAGCCGGGTGCCGTTCGAGTACACGATCAACCCGTATCGCGGGTGTGGTCACCGCTGTATTTACTGTTTTGCCCGAAAAACGCACGAATATCTAGATTTGGATGCCGGAGCGGACTTCGACTCCAAGATCGTGGTCAAGGTCAACGCCGCCGAGCTGGCCCGCAAGGAGCTGGCCGCGCCGCGCTGGGGCGGCCACCACGTGGCGATGGGCACCAACGTCGACTGCTACCAGCGCGCCGAGGGCCGCTACCGGCTGATGCGCGGCATCATCTCGGCGCTACGCGACGCGGCCAACCCGTTCTCGATCCTCACCAAGGGCACCCTGATCCTGCGCGACCTCGACCTGCTGACGGAGGCCGCCGACGTGGCCGAGGTGGGCGCCAACGTGTCGGTCGGGTTCCTCGACCAGGAGGTGTGGCGGGCGGTCGAGGCCGGCACGCCCGCGCCGCGCAGGCGGCTGGAGGTCTGCGCGACGCTCAACGACAACGGGGTCGCCTGCGGTGTGCTGATGGCGCCGATCCTGCCCTACCTCACCGACTCCCCCGCCCAGCTCGAGGCCACGGTCAAGGAGATCGCCCAGTCGGGCGCCACCCATGTCGTCCCGATCGTGCTGCACCTGCGGCCGGGGGCTCGCGAGTGGTGGCTTGACTGGCTGTCGCGCGAGCACCCCCGGCTGGTGCCGCGCTACCTGGAGCTCTACGGCCGGGGCGCCTACGCGCCGAAGTCCTACCAGCAGCGGGTCTGCGGCCAGGTCAGCGAGCTGGCCCGGCGCCACGGCGTCGGCCGCGCCACCCCGGCCATGGCCCGCCGCCTCCCACCCCGCCGCGCCCCGGGGGCCGGCAACGAGCCCGCCACCGCCGCCCCAGAACAACTCCGCCTCATCTGACCCATCCCACCCGCCAGCACCCGGGGCGTGGGCTGGCCGACCGATCCTCCGCACCGCACCACCGCCCTTCAGCACCGGGTGCGGGTCTTTGCGCCGCACCCCCGCCCACGGGCACCGGTCCATCCGACTGGCCGACCGGTCCCCGCTCCGCGCCACCACCCTCCGGCACCCGGTGCGTCCGGGTGGTCGCCGGTTCTCCGCGCCGCGCACCCGTCGCCGGCGTATGCGCGCGTTCGTCCCGTTCCCGGGCGTCGTGCGGGATGCCGGACGGGGCGCGGCCTGCGGGGGTGCGGGTTGCGGGGGTGCGGGTTGCGGGGGTGCGGGTTGCGGGGGTGCGGGTTGCGGGGGTGCGGAAAATGGCTGGCCCTTGCTGCTCCCGCGGTGGCAGGATGACCGCGCACCAGTCAGCACGACGATCAGGAGCATGAGATGCGGCGCCGCCTCGGAATCTCCCAGCGCCCCATTGGCACGAGAGTTCTCGAGGGCTCCTCCACTCATGCACATCCTGAACATCGGCATCCTCGCGCACGTAGACGCGGGCAAGACCAGCCTCACTGAGCGGCTGCTGTTCGAGACCGGCGTGATCGACCGGCTCGGCAGCGTCGACGCGGGCAGCACACAGACAGACAGCGGTGAGATCGAACGCCGTCGCGGCATCACCATCCGCTCGGCCGTCGCCGCCTTCACCCTGGGCGACCTGCGGGTCAACCTGGTGGACACACCCGGCCACGCCGACTTCGTGGCCGAGGTGGAGCGCGCGCTCGGCGTGCTCGACGGCGCCGTGCTGGTGCTGTCGGCCGTCGAGGGCGTCCAGCCGCACACCCGGGTCCTGATGAAGACCCTGCACAGGTTGCGGCTGCCCACCCTGATCTTCGTGAACAAGATCGACCGGGCCGGAGCCAGGGAGCGGGAGCTGCTCGCCGACGTCCGGCGGCGGCTGTCGCCGTACAGCGTGGCTCTGAACACCGTGGACGGCATCGGCGGGCGCGCGGCCCGCACCCGGGCGGTCGCCTCCGTGCAGGAGGCGGCCGAGGTGCTGGCCGAGCGGGACGACGGGCTGCTGGAGCTGCTCGTGGACGGCAAGGAGCCCGGCTTCGGGCAGACGCACGCCGCGCTGGTGCGGCAGTGCGCGGCCGGCGAGGCCTATCCGGTGCTGTTCGGCTCGGCGGTGACCGGGCAAGGGGTGGCCGAACTGCTGGACGCGTTCAGCCTGCTGCCCGCCGTCCACCGCCCCGCCCCCGAGCCCGGCGCCCACCGTCCTGCGCCCGAGCCCGGCGCCCACTCCCCCGCGCCCGAGGGGTTGCGGGGGACTGTGTTCGCGATCGAGCGGGCCCCGTCCGGCGAGAAGGTGGCTTATCTGCGGATGCGGGCGGGCGAGCTGCGCGCCCGCGAGCACCTGACCTTCCGCAGGAGCGGGCGGGACGGCGCCGGTCAGAACTACGAAGGCCGGCTGACCGCGCTGGCCGTCGTCGGCGCCCCGCGGCAGCGGGAGGCGCTGGCGGGCGACATCGTGAAGGTCTGGGGCGTGCCCGGCATCCGCGTCGGCGACCACCTCGGCGAGCCGGGGCCCGCGGACCGGGCCCACTTCACCCCGCCCGGCCTGGAGACCGTCGTACGCCCCCGCGTCCCCGGCCAGGAGCCCCGCCTGCACGCCGCGCTGCTCGCGCTGGCCGAGCAGGACCCGCTGATCGGCACCCGCACGCTGCCCGGCGGCGAGACGTCGGTCCTGCTGTACGGGGAGGTGCAGAAGGAGGTCATCGGCGAGACCCTGGCCAGGGACTTCGGCGTCGAGGCGGAGTTCGAGCCGAGCCGCCCGGTCTACTTCGAGCGCCCGTCGGGCACCGGCGAAGCGGTCGAGGAGATCCAGCGCCAGGACCGCAACGACTTCATGGCCACCGTCGGCCTGCGGGTCGAGCCGGCCGCCCCCGGCTCGGGCGTGCGCTACCGGCTGGGGGTGGATCTCGGCTCGCTGCCGCTGGCCTACCACCGGGCGATCGAGGAGAGCGTACGCCTGGCACTGGGCGCCGGCCCGCGCGGCTGGCCGGTCACCGACGTCGTGGTCACGCTGACCAGGACCGGCTACTCGGCCCCCACGACCGTCGCGGGCGACTTCCGCGGGCGCACGCCGCTCGTGCTCATGAGCGCGCTGCGCCAGGCGGGCACCACCGTGTACGAGCCGTGCCACCGCTTCGAGCTGGAGGTGCCGCTGGAGACGTTCAGCGAGGTGGCGGCCGCCCTGGCGGCGCTGGGCGGCGAGCTGCGCGACACCGTCAGGCGCGACGACACGTGGGCGATCGAGGGCGAGCTCCCGGCCGGGGGGCTGCAGGAGTTCGAGCGGCGGCTGCCCGGTCTGTCGCACGGCGAGGGCGTGTGGTGGTCCGAGCCGTCCGGGGACCGGCCCACTCGATAGGCGGTATGTCGATTTTTCTGCGTGGATGGGTAGTAACGGGCTTGGTGCACTAATCAGGTGCATCTCATCCGTTTCGGGGGGATTTTCGATGGCTGACTCCAACAAGAAACCCAGCACGAAGTCGGGCAAGTCGAAGAAGCAGTCGATCAAGAGCAACCGGCAGGCCAAGGAGATCAAGCGCGAGGGCCGCAAGACGACGACGGACGAGGGATAACCCCGTTCGATGGCCGGGCAGCCGGGCGCTGCCCGGCCGGGTGACATGATCGGACGGCCGAGGGCCGCACTCCCCGGCCGTCCGATCGATTGTGGAGCTGCCTGAATGTCGGCTTACCTGCGATTTCCCGCCGTCTTCCAGGACGTCGTCGTCTTCGCCGCCGAGGATGACCTGTGGATGGTCTCGGCCCAGGGCGGCCGGGCCTTCCGCCTGACCGCCGGCCTCGCCGAGGCGGGCTACCCGCGCATCTCACCGCACGGCGACCAGCTCGCGTTCGTCGGGAGCGAGGAGGGCCCTGAAGAGGTGTACGTCATGCCGTCCGCCGGCGGCGCGGCCCGCCGGGTGACCTTCCACGGCGCGCGCTGCACGGTCTCCGGCTGGGACCCCGAAGGGCGCATCCTGTACGCCAGCGACCAGTCCCAGCCGTTCGAGGGCCGCAAATGGCTGCACCGGGTGACGCCGGGCGGGGTGCCCGAGCGGCTCCCGTACGGGCCCGCGAACTCGATCGCGCACGGCCCCGACGGCATGATCGTGCTCGGCCGCAACACCGCCGACCCGGCGCGGTGGAAGCGCTACCGCGGCGGGACGGTCGGCGACCTGTGGATCGACCCGCGGGGCGACGGCGAGTTCAGGCGGCTGATCCGGCTGCCGGGGAACCTGGCCTCGCCCTGCTGGAGCGGCGACCGGGTGTGCTTCATCTCCGATCACGAGGGCGTCGGCAACGTCTACTCGTGCGCCCCCGACGGCCAGGACCTGCGCAAGCACACCCACCACGAGGACTACTACACGCGCAACCTGTCGAGCGACGGGCAGCGGCTGGTCTACCACGCGGGCGCGGACCTGTACCTGCTCGACCCCGGCGAGCGGGCGCGCAAGCTGGAGGTGCGGCTGGCCAGCTCCAGGACGCAGCGCAACCGCAGGTTCGTCGAGGCGGCCGACTACCTCGACAGCGCCACGCTCAGCCCCGACGGCAGCGCGCTGGCCGTCACCGCCCGCGGCAAGGCGTACGCGATGGCCGGCTGGGAGGGCCCCGTACGCCAGTACGGGGTGCAGGACGGCGTCCGCTACCGGTTCCTGACCTGGCTCAACGACGGCGCGCGGCTGATCGCGGCGGCCAGCGACGACTCCGACGAGGAGCGGCTGGTGATCCTCGAAGGCGGCGAGGGCGGCCCGGGGACGGAGGCGGCCCGGCTGGGGCGGATCAACGAGCTGGTGCCCGACCCCGCGCACGACCGGGTGGCCGTCGTCAACCACCGCCACGAGCTGCACCTGCTCGACCTGGACACCGGGCAGGCGACGCTGGTGGAGGCGAACCGGCACGGCCCGCCGGAGGATCCGGCCTGGTCGCACGACGGGCAGTGGCTGGCCTACGCGAGCCCGCTCAACGCCCAGACCAGCGCGATCATGCTGCACCATCCGGAGTCGGGCCGTACGGTGCAGGCCACCGAGCCGGTGCTCAAGGACTCGATGCCGGCGTTCGACCCGGAGGGCCGCTACCTCTACTTCATCGGCCAGCGGGTCTTCTCCCCCGTCTACGACCAGCTCCAGTTCGACCTGGGCTTCCCGCTGGGCACCCGCCCGTACGCGGTCGCGTTGCGCGCCGACGCGCCCGACCCGTTCGTGCCCAGGCCGCGCCCGCTGGAGGACAAGGACGAGGACGACGAGGAGGAGCCGGAGCCGCTGCGCGTGGACGTGGACGGGCTGACCGGCCGCGTCACCGCCTTCCCGCTGCCCGAGGGCCGCTACGAGCAGGTGGCCGGGCTCAAGGGCAAGGCCCTGATCCTGACCAGCCCGCTCGAAGGCGAGAACATGCTGCACCTGTTCGACTTCACCAAGGGCGCCGGCGAGACGTTCGCCGACGGCGTCACGAGCTTCGAGCTGGGCCGCGACCACAAGACGCTGCTCTACCGCGCGGGCGACCGGCTGCGCGTGGTCAAGGCGGGCGAGGCGCCGGGCGACGACGACGGGCCGGGGCGCGCGAGCGGCTGGATCGACCTGTCGCGGATCAAGGTGTCGGTCTGCCCCGAGGCGGAGTGGCGGCAGATGTTCAGGGAGGCGTGGCGGCTGCAGCGGGAGAACTTCTGGACCGAGGACATGGCGGGCGTGGACTGGCCGGCCGTCTACGACCGCTACCAGCCGCTGGTGGCGCGGGTCACGACCCGGGGCGAGTTCTCCGACCTGCTGTGGGAGCTGCACGGCGAGCTGGCCACGAGCCACGCCTTCGAGAGCGGCGGCGAATACCGGCCGGGTCCCGACTACAGCCAGGGCAAGCTGGGCGTGGACTGGGATCACCGCGACGGCGTCTACCACATCGGGGCCGTCGTCACCGGCGACCCGTGGGATCCGGCGGCCACCTCGCCGCTGAACAGGCTCGGCGTCGACGTCCGTCCGGGAGACGCGGTCCTGGCCATCGACGGCGCGCCCATCGGCGGGCCGTCGACGGGCGCCGCCACCCCGAACGAGCGCCTGGTCAACCAGGCCGGCGAGGAGGTCGAGCTGACCGTGCGCCGCGAGGAGCGGATCTTCACGGTCACCGTGCGCGCCATCGCGGACGAGCAGCCCGCCCGCTACCGCGACTGGGTGAACCTCAACCGGGCCCAGTGCCACCAGCGCTCGGGCGGCCGGATCGGCTACCTGCACGTGCCGGACATGGGCACGGAGGGGTTCGGCGAGTTCCACCGGGGGTTCCTGGCCGAGTACGACCGGCACGCGCTCATCGTGGACGTGCGCTTCAACGGCGGCGGGCACGTGTCGGCGCTGCTGCTGGAGAAGCTGTCCAGGCGCCGGTTCGGCTACGACTACCCGAGGTGGGGCGACCCCGAGCCGTACCCGCCGGAAACGCCGCGCGGGCCGCTGGTGGCCATCACGAACGAGTGGGCGGGCTCCGACGGCGACATCTTCAGCCACACGTTCAAGCTGCTGCGGCTGGGCCCGCTCGTCGGCAAGCGCACGTGGGGCGGCGTCATCGGCATCTGGCCGCGCCACCAGCTCGCCGACGGGACGGTGACGACGCAGCCGGAGTTCTCCTTCGCCTTCGACGACGTGGGCTGGCAGGTGGAGAACTACGGCACCGATCCCGACATCGAGGTCGACATCACCCCGCAGGATTACGCCAGAGGCGTCGACACGCAGCTGGAGAAGGCCATCGACATCGCGCTTGAGCTGCTGGCCGAGCGGCCGCCGCATACTCCTGATCCACGGCATCGGCCGCGCATGCAACCTTAGGTGTCTTTCAGGCGTCTAATGATCATAGGTGGGGATAGCGCACAGGGGATGAACGGTGCACTCCATCAGAAGCGAGACAATGGCCGGTGGTGGGGTGACACGCCTCATCACCGGCCACCTGTGTTGTGACTTCTTCCAGCGATGAAAGCGATTAAGGGGATTTCTCAGGTGCGCGCACTGGCACGCAAGGGAAAGTCGGCCGCGGTCCGGCTCTATCGGGGGTACAACCGGCGCAAGGTACAGAAGGCGCCGCCACCCTCGACGAAGCAGGTACGCATCCTGTTACTGCACTCCAACGGGATGGGCGGCACGATCAGGACCGTGTTCAACCTGGCCGGGTATCTGGCCGAGCACCATGACGTCGAGATCGTGAGCATCCTGAAGGAGGCCGAGGAGCCGTTCTTCCCTGTCGACCCGCGCGTGAAGTTCCGCTTCCTGGACGACCGCCTCAATCCGAGTGCCGACCCGTTGCGCGCCGTGCTGTCGAAGATGCCCAGCAAGATCATGCCCAAGGAGGAGTCGGCGTACCACCGCTTCAACCTGTGGACCGACCTGAAGCTGGCGCGCTACATCCGCTCGCTCGACACCGGGGTGCTGATCGCCACCCGCCCGGGGCTGAACCTGGCGGTGGCCCAGCTGGCTCTGCCCAGCGTCATCACGATCGGGCAGGAGCACGTGGCGCTGCGCACCCAGGCCGAGCCGATCCAGGAGCTGATCAAGTGGCGTTACCGCCGTCTCGACGCCCTGGTCACCCTCACCAAGGCCGACCTGCGCGACTACCGTGAGGCGCTGCCGAAGAAGCCGAAGAAGCTGACCCGCATCCCCAACGCCGTGCCGCCGATGGCCGGCGACGTGGCCAAGCTCGACGCGAAGGTGGTCGTCGCGGTCGGCAGGCTGACCCGCCTCAAGGGCTTCCACCGGCTCATCACCGCCTGGGAGACCGTCGCGGCCGCGCATCCCGACTGGAAGCTGCGCATCTTCGGCGCCGGCCCGCAGGAGGAGAACCTCGCGCAGCAGATCGTGGAGGCCGGGCTGACGGGCAAGGTCGAGCTGCCGGGGCCGACCTCCGACGTGGGGGCCGAGCTGGAGAAGGCGTCGATCTTCGTGCTCAGCTCGCGTCACGAGGGCTTCCCGATGACGATCCTGGAGGCGATGGCCAAGGGGCTGGCCATCGTGAGCTTCAACAGCCCGCACGGCCCCAAGGAGATGATCACGGACGAGGTCGACGGGCTGCTGGTCAAGCCGCGGACGAACGCCAACCTCGCGTCCTCGATCATCCGCGTCATCGAGGACGAGCAGCTGCGCCGTGATCTGGCCGGCCGCGCGGTGGAGACCGCCCATACCTACGACGTGGACGTGATCGGGGAGAAGTGGGACGCGTTGCTGGCCGAGCTGCTGGCCCGCCGCGACGGCACGTACGTCCGTCCCCAGCGCCCCCAGCCCCCCGAGCCCTCCGAGCCCGTCGCGCCGGAACCTCAGGAGCCCTCCGAGGTCAGACCCCAGAGCCCGTGAGCTCCACCGGCTCGGCGATGACGTCGACGAGCGCGCCGTTGCGGTAGACGGTGATCGGCAGCGGCTGCCCGATAGCGTCGGCGAACATCAGCCGCTGCAGGCTCTGCGCGTCCCCCACCGGGCTGCGGCCCGCGCTGAGCACCAGGTCCCCCGCGCGCAGGCCGGCCCGGTGCGCGGGCGAGCCCGGCACCACCTCCACCACGCGCAGCGCCCCGTCCTGCCCGGTGCGCCGCCGCAGTTGCTCGGGCAGCGGCGCGGGTGAGGTCACCAGCCCGAGGAACGCCCGCCTGACCCGGCCGTCCCTGATCAGCGCGGCGATGATGGAGCGGGTCGTGCCGTTCATCGGCACGGCCAGCCCGACGCCGATCCCGGCCACGGCCGTGTTGATGCCGACCACCCGGGCGTGCGAGTCGGCCAGCGCTCCCCCGGAGTTGCCGGGATTGAGCGCGGCGTCGGTCTGGATCACGTCCTCGATCAGCCGTACGGCCGAGCCGCTGCGGGCGGGCATCGACCGGCCGAGCCCCGACACCACGCCCGCGGTCACCGACCCGGTCAGGCCGAGCGGGTTGCCCACGGCGACCACGAGCTGCCCGACCACCAGCTCGTCGCTGTCACCGAGCACGGCGGGCTCGGGGGTGGCCGTCTGCGCCCTGATCACCGCGAGGTCGGACAGCGGGTCGCGGCCGACCACCATGAAGTCACCCGAGCTGCCGTCGGCGAAGGCGACCGTGCCGCCCCGGGCTGAGCCGACCACGTGCGCGTTGGTCAGCAGGAACCCGTCGGCGGTGAACACCACCGCGGCCCCGCTGCCGCGGCCGGCCCGCACGCTGGCCACTTTCGGCAGCAGCTCGGCCGCCACGGAAGAGACGACGCGCGAGTAGGCGTCGAGGGGATCCGCCATCACGTGCACTCCTTCTGCTGCACAGGAACACACCTGCTTACAGAATTACACGTTAACTCCGCGAACGCCGTTCCGGGCTCCCCGGGCCCCGGGCGCGCCCGGCGGCAGGTCGGCCGCCGCCAGCCCGCGGGCCAGCAGCCAGCGGCCGAGCGCCACGTAGGCGTCCACGTCGCGGGCGCTCAGGAACTGGTTGAGCGTCGAGTGGCGCGGGAAGGCGGCCCGGTCGGCGGCCAGCGCCACCAGGTCGCTCGGCATCTCCTCGCTCACGTGGGTGCGCATGATGACGAGGTAGCTGGCGGGGCTGTCGGGGGTGTCGTCCGGGTAGCGGAAGGGGATCCGTTCCACCGGTTCGTGCGAGGTCAGCAGCCGTCCGTCGGCCTCGAACTCGACCCCCAGCTCGGTGCGCGCCAGCGCGATCACCCGCAGCAGGTTGCCGACGCGGTGCTCGTCCACCGAGGCGTCCAGGGCGAAGACGGTGCGGCAGCGCCGTCGCAGGAGCTCGACGACGCCCAGGTTGTCCCAGTGGCCGCCGTCGGAGACGAACACGTTGCGGTGCCGTACCGACAGGTTGCCCAGCGCCTCGCGCCAGGTCGTCAGCGGGCCTGGCCGGTGCCAGCGGGCGACCGCCCAGCGGGGCGCCCGGCGTTCCAGCCGCGACTCGAGGCGCGCCGCCAGCCGGCCCGTCGACCGGTTCGGGACCGGGTTCGGCAGCCACAGGCCGAGCCGGAGGTTCATCAGGGCCAGCGCCAGCCGGGTGGCGCGGTTGGTGAAGCGGCCCATGTTCGGGGCGACCGCCGCCCCCGAGGTGGCCACCATCGTCGCGGCGTCCAGCTCGGTCGCCGGCGCCGAGCTGGGCGCCCGCCCGATCGCCACGCCGCCGACGTAGTCAGGGGAGAACACGAACGACGCGCACCCCTCCCCCGTGGCCGACTCGTCCTCGCGCAGGTTCACCGACGCGCACACGAGCAGGTGGGGCAGGCCCTCCGCGTGCATGTCGCTCAGCCGCACCTGCGACAGGCGCAGCGCGCCCTCGCCGGTCCCCGTGCCCAGCCCCGTGCGCACCACGTACGCCCGGTCGAGCCGCCGCGAGTACGGCCGGTGCAGCGAGGTGCTGTTGGCGTGCACGGTCATCGCGAACACCAGCAGCAGGGCCACCGCCGCCAGCGCGACCAGGCCCGTCGCCGCGTAACCGGCCTGGCTGGCCTGGGCGGCGACCAGCAGCAGCGGCAGCAGCAGGGCCGCGCTGATCGCCGCGGAGAACAGCAGCCACAGGGCGCGGCGCAGCAGCTGGCGCGGCACGCTGAACGACAGCCCCCACTGCGACCTGAACAGGTAGACCGTGATCGCCGCCGCCACCGCCAGCAGCCCCGCCAGGCGGGTGGTGGCGGACATGTCGAACGTGCGGCTGTCCAGCACCCGGGTGCTGAGCGCGATGACGTCCGGCAGGGCCAGCCCGGCCACGAGGGCCAGCGCGGCCCGCCGGACGTACAGCTCGGCCTGCCTGCTGCGCAGCCGCGTCTCGGCCAGCGCCAGCACGAATGCCACGATGGCCGCCGCCGCCCAGCGCTGGCCGGCGTACCGGCTGGACAGCACGTCGTCCTGCACCGCCAGCACGTGCGCCAGCTGGTAGACCGCGCCCAGCAGCGATCCGGCCAGCACGATCGCCGCGGCGAACGGGACGAGGTTCACCAGCAGCGTCAGCGTGTACCTGGCGCAGAACAGGAACAGGTCCGACCAGTCCTCGCCGAGGTAGCGCAGGTTCCTGCGCAGGTGCACCTCCTCGGGCGAGCCCCTGCTCCAGGGCGGCGCCGAGCCCTCGGGCAGCGGCACGCGCCGCGCCTCGGCCCTGGCCGCGATGAACGCGGCGGCGGTGTAGCTGCCGCCGGAGACGGCCGAGACGTAGCGGGTACGGCCGAGCAGCCCGGACTCGTCGGCCGCCTGCAGCGCGCCCAGCCCCAGGCAGGCGGCCCGCACCCCGCCGCCGGCCAGGGCGATGCCGATCTGGTCGAGCCCCGTGGGCTCGCTCAGGTAGCGGTATCCGGACGCGTGCGCGGTCATATCGGCTCCGGCGTTCCCGAGGGGTAGACGGGCTTGCGCGGCTGCGCCGACGGCAGCGAGTCGCGCGAGTTGTACTGGCGCACGAACAGCGGGTGCAGGCAGTACTCCTCCTCGGGCGAGAGGTTCATCTGGCCCTCCATCGAGTACGCGAACTCCGCCCGCAGATAGCGCTCGCTCTCGTCCTTGTACCGCCCGACGATGCCCACGTCGGCGAACATCTCCCGCACCTCGCGGTAGTCCAGCCCGAAGTCCGCCTTGATGGCGGCCCTGTTGCACATCTGGTGCAGGTAGCCGTCGTCGAACCGGAACGGCAGGTACGGGATCAGCCGGCGCGCCACGTCGTGCGCCTTCGGATGGCGGAACTTGTAGGCCGAGAAGATCTCCGGGCACAGCGTGGCCTCGGCCTCGGCCACCGTCTCCAGGATGTGCTCGCCGCGCACGATGGGCCGTTTGGTGGCGGCGATCGCCCGGTGCAGGGCCTCGTTGAAGATGTACAGCACCTGGCGCGGCAGCAGCTGGGTGTGGCGCAGCACGTAGGCGACGGAGCTCTCCGCCAGGCCGGCCGGGCTGCGCAGGTTGGGCACGACCACCCGGTCGAGCAGCCGGGCGTGCTCGTGCGGCGACACGTCGCGCACCAGGTCGGGATAGTGCTGCTCCAGGAACGGGCGCAGCCGCGTCCCCACCGCCCGCAGCAGGTCGCGCCAGTCCCAGCGCAGGACCATGCGCCCGCTGAAGTCCTTGATCGGGTTGGCCGAGACGCGGTCGAGTGCCGGCCACAGCTCGCTGGGGAAACAGCACTGGATGCGGAAGTAGGCCCGCTCCGTCCGCAGCCCGAGCTGGCCCACCAGGTGGAAGAGCCCCTGCAGCACCCGCTGGATGCGCTCCAGGTGGTCCCCGATGTTCTCCAGCGAGTCGATCAGCACGAACACCGGTGTCCCGCGCGCCTGGAGCACGGCCTTGGCCGCGTTGATCACGTCGTTCCACGGACGGCGCGCCAGCCGGAAGTCGCGGCCCAGCTTCTCCAGGCTGACCAGGTTGTCGAAGTAGTTCACGTGGGCGATCAGCCGGGTGGTCACGAGGTCGAGCGCGGCGTCGTCCAGGCCCATCGGCCCGGCGTTCTCCTCGCGCAGCTCGCCGGTCTCCTCCCACAGGATCTGCCACGCCCGGTCGGGGTCGCCCTCGCACCGCTCGGTGGCCAGCCGGCCGATGACCGGCGCCCACAGGAGCATCTCCCAGAGCTGCGCCACCCCTTCGACGGTGAGCACCAGGGGTTTGGCGACCAGCTCGGTGGCCGCCTGCACCCGGGAGAACACACCGTGCGCGCTCAGCCTGACCACGAGGTTGCGCGCGTCGAACTCGCGCGAGAGCAGCAGCGCGGTCTTGCCCGAGCCGCGCCGCCCCACGATGAACGTGGGCGGGTTGTCCGTGGAGCGCAGGTGCAGCTGGACGCGGGTGTCGTAGATCGCCCGCAGCACCGGCGTCTTCTCCCGGTCGGACACGGCGATGGGGCCCAGCGGGTTCTGCAGGGTGAAAAGGTTGTCGATGGCGCTACTCGCGGTGATCATGGCCGCCTCTTAGGCGCTCGACGTGGGACTGTCACCTCTCTCTGAGAGCACCGCCGCCCGCCTGATACACCCTCAGGCCAGGGCCCGCGCCAGCATCGCGCCACAGAAGGCGGCTCCCAGCCCGGCCACCACACTCGTCACGGCGTTGGCCGCCGCGTGGAAGCGCGCCCCGTCCTCCAGCAGCCGCACCGTCTCGTACCCGAACGTCGAGTACGTCGTCAGCGCCCCGCAGAACCCGGTGGCCGCCAGCGCCATCACCGCGTCGCCCGCGGGCAGCGCGGCCAGGAACCCCAGCAGCGCCGATCCGCCGACGTTGACCGACAGCGTCCCCCACGGGAACGCCGTGCCGTGCCTGGCCTGCACCGCCCGGTCGGCCAGGTAGCGCAGCGGCGCCCCCACGGCCGCGCCGAGCGCGATCAGCAGCAGCGTCATCGCACTCCCGCCAGCCGCCTGGTCGGCCGCCTGGTCAGCCGCCGGGTCAGCCACATGCCCGCGGCCACCGCGGCCAGCGCCGCGACCAGCGTCCCGGCCAGGTAGAGCAGCCCCGTCACCGCCCGGCCGGCCGTGGCCAGCCGCTGGACGTCGACCGCGTACGTGGAGAACGTCGTGTAGCCGCCCAGCACCCCCACCCCGAGGAACGGCCGCACCAGCCGGTGCGCCCGGCGCACCTCCGTGATCACCACCATGAGCACGGCGATCAGCAGGCAGCCGGACACGTTGACCCAGAACGTCGCCCACGGGAAGTCCGCGGGACCGGCGGGCAGCGCCGCCTGCGCGCCGTGCCGGGCCAGCGCCCCGAGCGCGCCACCGGCCGCGATCACGGCGAGCACGGGCGCCAGGGGCTCACGGGGTCGATCGCCGTCCTGGCCGATGGGACGATCAGTCACACAATCCTCCCTGTGTCGGAAATGCCGATGCCGGGAATCTCTCTAGACAACCAGGAGCCCTCGGAGGACTTCTTGAGCACGAAGGACGCGATCGCCTTCCTTGCCGGAGCCATCATCGTCGTCTCCTTCGTCGGCACCGCCAAGACCCCGCCGGCCACCGCTGCCAGCCCGTTGGGCAACGTCAGCGGGACACTGCCGGGTCTGGCCCCCATCATCTCGGATGCCGACAAGGCCAAGGCCCGCGGCCTCATCAAGAGCCTGCGGGTGAAGGGGTTAGGCCCGAACACGGGCTACGACCGCGCCAGGTACGGGGCCAACTGGGCCGACGACGCCACCGGTGTGCCGTACGCGCGCAACGGCTGCCGTACCAGGGACGACTTGCTGGCCCGCGACGGGCAGGAGGTGAAGTACCGGCCGGGGTCGAGCTGTGAGGTCGTCTCCATGGAGCTGACCGATCCCTACACCGGCAGAGTGATCCACTGGCACAAGGACAACGCCGACGAGGTGCAGGTCGATCACGTTGTGCCCCTCAACTACGGATGGCGGATGGGCGCGCCGCGCTGGGCGATGGCCAAGCGGCTCGACTTCGCCAACGACCCGCTCAACCTGCTGCCCGTGGACGGGGACGCCAACGAGGAGAAGGACGCCTCCGGCCCGGCGAGCTGGCTGCCCCCGCGCCGCGGCATCCGCTGCCCTACGTCACCCGGTTCGCGCAGGTCGCGGTCAAGTACGACCTGCCCGTCACCTCCGCCGACAAGAAGGCGATGCTGGCGCAATGCCGCTGATGCCGACGCAGTGCCGCTGATGGGGGCACTGCGCCCGCTGATGGCGGCACTGCGCCGTTGATGGCGGCACTGGGCCGTTGATGGCGGCGCGGCGCCGTCAGCGCGGGTCGAGCCAGTCGAAGCCGTGCTTGAACGTCTGCTCGGCCAGCACCCGCTGGCCGTCGGCGTTGGGGTGGAAGAAGTCCCACTTGCTGACGTGGTCGAGGGTGAACGGGAAGGCGAACACCGCGCCCCCGTCGGTGCGGCAGGCGGGCCCGTACGCGGCGCACGCCTCGGCGGCCGCCCGGTTGTAGGCCATCACCCGCGCCCGCACCCTGGCGCGGCGCTCGTTGTCGGCCCGCTTCGTCGAGCTGGGGTTGACCAGCATGGTCTGGCAGATGCGGCCGGCCGTCCAGAACGTACGGGCCAGCGGGTTGCCCTTGCCGACCTGCCACAGCCTGCGCAGGTCGGGGATGCTGGCGATGAGCACCCTGGCGCGGGGCATCCCGGCCCGCAGCTCGGCGAGCGCCGTGTCCAGCCGCTTGCGGTAGACCTGCACGGGGGTCATCGCCTCCTCGGTGCGCACGCACGCGTCGAGGGCGCCGATGAGGATCGTCACGTAGTCGGCCTTCGCCGCCACCGCCTTGCGCACCTGGCCGAGCAGGTCGGCGCTGGTCGATCCGGGGACGGCGAAGTTGAGGTTGTGTTTTTGGAGCGTTCCCGACAGGCGGGACAGGCGGAGGTAGTGGCTGGTCACGTCCCGGTGGTCGCCGGCGGACCACGAGCGCGAGGTGCAGGAGACGTACCAGCCGCAGGCGTTGAAACCGGTGGAGATCGAGTCTCCTAGCGCGGCCATGATCTCGGGTACGGGCTGAGCGGCGGCGGCGTGCGCCGCACCGGAACCGGAAAGGACAACCACTGCGGCGAGGACGGGCCCCAGACGACCGATCATGGTGCCCAAGGTAGGGAGCCGATCAAGGGCCCACTATGGCGTTGCGGCAAGGTCTGCCATTTCAGGACCCACTTCATATCGCAGCTTGACAGACCTCAGGCGATCAGGTTGCACCCAAACAACCATGGCGTCCGGTTTTTTCCGGGTTCATTGACCGTAACCTCGCATTCACGGGGGTCTGAGTCGAACGTGTTCAGTTCCCGCATAGAGTGTCTTGAGTGAGTGTCGCGCTCGGAACAACCCGCCCGCTGCCGGTTCGCACCACCCTTGTCGGCGACCCCGGTGACCTGCTGGCCTCCCTGCCCAGGACGGCTCCCTACGCCTGGGTCAAGAACGGCGAGGGCCTCGTCGGCTGGGGACAGGCCGCCCGGGTGGCCGTGCCCCCAGGTCCCGGCCGGTTCGCGTGGGCCCGCCAGTGGCTGGCGACCGTCTTCGGCGACGCCGCCGTGGACGACGCCGTCCGCACCCCCGGCTCGGGCCCGGTCGCCTTCGGCAGCTTCACCTTCGACGAGGACGCCCACGGCTCGGTCCTCGTCGTCCCCCGGGCCGTGCTGGCCCGCCGCGACGGCCACGCCTGGCTCACCACGATCGGCGAGGCGCCGCTGGAGAGGTTCTCCCCCATCCGTGAGCCGGGCCGCATCAGCTACGGCGACGGCAGCCTCAGCGCTCCTCAGTGGGAGCACGTGGTGGCCCGCGCCGCCCAGCGCATCCGCGACGGCGAGCTGGAGAAGGTCGTGCTCGCGCGCGACCTGGTGGCCACCGCCGAGCGCCCCATCGACGTGCGGCTGCTGCTCGGCCGGCTGGCCCAGCGCTATCCCGAGTGCTACACGTTCTCGGTGGCGGGGCTGGTCGGGGCGACTCCCGAGCTGCTGATCCGGCGTACGGGGCAGGAGATCGAGTCGCTGGTGCTGGCCGGCACGACGGCCCGCGGCACCGGCCCGGCCGACGACATCGCGCGCGGGGCCGCGCTGTTCGCCTCGCAGAAGGACCGGCACGAGCACGAGTGCGCGATCGCCTCGGTGCGCCAGACCCTCGCCCCGCTGTGCTCGTCCCTGCAGACGCCCGACGAGCCCGAGCTGCTCGTGCTGCCCAACGTGCAGCACCTGGCCAGCCACGTCAGCGGGCGCCTGGCCGACGGCGCCTCGGTGCTGGACGTGGTGGCGGCCATGCACCCGACGGCGGCCGTCGGCGGCACCCCGACCCCGACCGCGATCCAGGTCATCCGCGAGCTGGAGGGCATGGACCGGGCCGGCTACGCGGGCCCGGTGGGGTGGATCGACGCGCACGGCGACGGCGAGTGGGGCATCGCGCTGCGCTCGGGGCTGGTGGAGGGCCGCAGGGCGCGGCTGTTCGCGGGTGGCGGCATCATGGGCGACTCCGACCCGGCCGCCGAGCTGGCCGAGGCGCAGGCCAAGTTCCGCGTCATGCAGTACGCCCTGGAGGGCTGAGGCGCAGGCCAGGTTCCGCGTCGGGAGGCCCTGGAGGGCTGAGCGCCGGTCAGGTTCGCGTCAGTACGCCCTGGAGGGCTGAGCGCCGGTCAGCCGGGCACGTGCAGGTCGTCGCCGACGTCCACGCGCGCCCGGCCGGCCGTCAGCGTGGCCACCCAGTCCGCGAACGCCGCCACCTCGTCCTCGCCCACCGCGACGGCGAAGGTGACGTCGCTCGCGTACGTCACCTCGCGCACCGCGTAGCGGGAGGCCCGCAGATCGTTCTCCACCCGGCCGGCCTGGTCGTGCGCGACCGCGACGACGATCAGCTTGGCCGGGACCATCCTGACCGGCTCGGCCCGGTCGAGGGTCTCCGTCACGGCCGAGCCGTAGGCACGCACCAGGCCGCCCGCGCCCAGCAGCGTGCCGCCGAAATAGCGGGTCACCACCGCCACCACGTCGTTGATGCCCCTGCCCACCAGCGCCTGCACCATCGGCGTGCCCGCGGTGCCGCCCGGCTCGCCGTCGTCGTCGCCCTTCTGCAGGCGCTGCCCGATGACGTAGGCGGTGCAGTGGTGGCCGGCGCCCGGATGCTTCTGGCGCCGCTCGCCGATGAAGGACTGCGCCTCCTCCACCGTGCGCGCGGGCGCGAGGGCGCAGATGAAACGCGAGCGCCGCGCCTCGGTCTCGTGCTCGACGATGGAGGTGAGGGTCAGGTACGGCGCAGGCACATTCGCCAGGGTATGCCCTCGGCCCGGGAACTCCGCGGGCTACCATCTCGTCATTCCATCAGGACCTAAGGGAGGCTCTCATGGACACAGTGAATGACGTCATGCCCTATGTCACCTCGGCGATCGGCGCCTACGGCGTCGCGGCCCTGGCCAAGACCAGCGAATTGGCCGCCGACACCCAGGTCGCCCGCGGCACCCGCATCCTGCAGCGCGTCTTCGGCCGCGGCGACGCCTACTCCAGGCTGGTGATCGGCCGGGTGGCCGACGCCAAGCCGGACGACGAGCCCAGCCACGCGGCGCTGAAGCTGGCGATCATGGAGGCGTTCCAGGCCGATCCCTTCCTGGCGCGGGAGGTGGCCGCGATGCTGCCCAGGGAGGCGGTGGCGGCCGGCGAGCGGGCCGAAGCGCCCCGCTGAGCCGTCCTTGCGTCATGCACTGGGCGGGGGGTCGCTCTGTGCGGCCCGCACATGCGGGCCGCGGCCGATGCCGCGTACGGTGCAGCGCATGAGCTATCGCGTCGCCATGGACATCGGGGGCACCTTCACCGACGTCGTCTGCTATGACGAGCGGAGCGGGGCCGTGACGGCCTCGAAGGCGCCCACCACGCCGGGAGATCTCGCCGAGGGGGTGTTCGCCGCGCTCGGCCGGGTCATGGCGGACCCCGCGGACATCTCGTTCTTCGTGCACGGGACCACCCAGGGGCTCAACGCGCTGCTGGAGCGCAAGGGGGCCCGGGTGCTGCTGCTGGCCGGCCGGGGCGGGCGGGACGTCTACCAGATCGCCAGGGGCAACCGGGACCGCATGTTCGACCTGCGCTACCGCAAGCCGACGCCGCTGGTGCCGCGCCAGGACGTGATGGAGATCGGCGGCCGGCTCGACTACCGGGGCCAGGAGCTCGTCCCCCTCGACGAGGAGTCGGTGCGGCGGGCCGCGCGGCGGGCGCGCGACGAGGGTTTCGACGCGGTGGCGGTGTGCCTGCTGTTCTCCTTCGCCGATCCGGCGCACGAGGTGCGGGCCGGCGAGATCCTGCGCGCCGAGCTGGGCGACGACGTGCTGGTCGTGCTGTCGCACGAGGTGGCGCGGGAGTGGCGCGAGTACGAGCGGACCTCCTCGGCGGTGCTGGAGGCGTACACGGGGCCGGTCGTGCGGCGTTATCTGGCCAGAATCGAGCGGCGGTTCGCCGAGCGCGGCCTGGCGGTGCCCGTACACGTCATGCAGTCGTCGGGCGGGCTGGTGAACGCCTCGTACGCGATGCGCAGGCCGCTGCAGACGCTGCTGTCGGGGCCGGTCGGCGGCACGATGGGCGGGGTCGCGGCCACCCGCCTGCTGGGCAGCCGCGGCGGCAACGCGATCTGCATCGACATGGGCGGCACGTCCTTCGACGTGTCGCTCGTGGTGAACGGGCGGCCCGACGTCAGCGCCGAGGCGCACATCGAGGGCTATCCCGTGCTGATGCCGATCGTGAACCTGCACACGATCGGCGCGGGCGGCGGCTCGATCGCGTACGCGGAGGCGGGCGCGCTGCGGGTCGGGCCCGAGTCCGCCGGAGCGGTGCCCGGGCCGGCCTGCTACGCCAGGGGCGGCACGCGGGCCACGGTGACCGACGCCAACGTGGCGCTCGGGCGGGTGGACCCGGCGTGGTTCGCGGGCGGGCTGATGACACTGGACGCGGAGGCGGCGGGCGCCGCGGTCGCCACCCTGGCCGAGGAGCTGCGGCTCGACCCGCTGCAGCTCGCCGAGGGGATCTGCGACGTGGCCAACGCCAAGATGGCGCAGGCGATCAGGACGCTGACCGTGGAGCACGGGGTGGAGCCGAGGGAGTTCGCGCTGGTGGCGTTCGGGGGCGCGGGGGCGATGCACGCGGTGTTCATCGCCCGTGAGCTGGGGATCTCCGAGGTGGTGGTGCCGCGCTTCCCTGGGGCGTTCTCGGCGTGGGGGATGCTGGAGGCCGACGTGCGCAGGGATCTGACGCATCCGTACTTCCGGCCGCAGGAGGCGCTCAACGGCGACGACATGTCCAGAAATCTCGTGATTTTGGAGCGGGAGGCGCTGGAGGCGCTCTCCGGCCAGGGCGTGCCCGAGGAGCGGCGCCGGGTCGAGCACGCCGTGGACATGCGCTACGAGGGACAGGACTACACGCTCACCATCCCGCTGCGCGACGCGGCCGAGCCCGCCGGGCCCGGCTTCCTGCCGGCGATCGCGGCCCGGTACGCCGAGGCGCACACCTCCCGCTACGGGCACGCAACGCCCGAGGCGCCGGTGGAGTTCGTCATGCTGCGCAGCACCGGGTTCGGCTCGTTCCCGCGCAGCGCCGCCGCGGTCCTCCCGGCCCACGGCGAGGAGGCGGCGTACGTACGGGATGTGATCTTCGACGGCGCGGTGCACAGCACGCCGGTGCTGCGCCGCTCCAGCCTCGACGGCGAGCTCACCGGGCCCGCGATCGTGGTCGAGGAGACCGCGACCACGGTCATCCCGCCCGGGTGCCTGGCCACCGTGGACGACAACGGCTTTCTCATCGTGAAGGTGGACCAGTGATCGACCCCGTGACGACGGAGATCATCCGCTGCGCGCTGCTGCAGGCGGCGGAGGACATGAACACCACCCTCATCCGCAGCTCCTACACCCCCGTCATCTACGAGGCCAAGGACTGCGCGGTCGCGCTCCTCGACCGCGAGCACAACGTGCTGGGCCAGTCGTCCGGGCTGCCGATCTTCCTGGGCAACCTGGAGGTGTGCACCCGCGAGACCGAGCGCCTGTACGGGCGCGAGGTCTGGCAGGAGGGCGACGTGTGGGCGCTCAACGACTCCTACATCGGCGGCACCCACCTCAACGACGTCACCGTCTACGGGCCGATCTTCGCGGACGGGGAGCTGGCCGGGTTCGCCGCGTCGCGGGCGCACTGGCTGGACGTCGGCTCCAAGGACCCTGGCGGATCCATGGACTCCACGTCGATCTTCCAGGAGGGCCTGCGGATGGGCCCGGTGAAGGTGTACGCGGGCGGCGAGCCGTGCCGCGACCTGCACGAGCTGATCGCCCGCAACGTCCGTTTCCCGCACGCCACGCTCGGCGACATGCGCGCCCAGGTGAGCTGCGCGATGACGGGCCAGCGGCGGCTGAAGGAGATCGTCTCCCGGTGGGGCCTGGACACGGTGACGGCGGCCCGCGACCAGATCTTCGACCAGACCGAGCGCCTGGAGCGCGCCGCCATCGCGGCCATTCCCGACGGGGTCTACGAGGCGTCCGGGTTCCTGGACAACGACGGCATCGACCTGGACACGCCGCTGCCGGTGACCGTGCGGGTCGCGGTGTCGGGCGAGTCGATGCACGTGGACCTGCGCGACTGCGCCGACCAGGCGCTCGGGCCGGTCAACTGCGGCGCGGCGCAGGCCGTGGCCGCCGTCCGGGTCGGCTACAAGCTGCTCGTCTCCGGTGACGTGCCGCTGAACGGGGGCTCGTTCCGGCCGCTGTCGGTGCAGACGCGGCCCGGCTCGATGCTGGCCGCCGAGTCGCCCGCGGCGTGCCAGTACTACTACTCGCATCTGGGGCTGCTCATCGACCTGGTGGTCAGGGCGCTGGCCCCGGTGCTGCCGGAGAAGGCGGCGGCGGCCTCGTACGGGGACTCGATGATCGTGCAGTTCACCGGTACGGATCCGCGTACCGGCAAGCTGTACGTCTCCCAGGAGGCCACCGTCGGCGGCTGGGGCGCGTGGGAGGGCGGGGACGGCGAGACCTGCCTGATCAACAACGTCAACGGCTCGCTCCGCGACATGCCGATCGAGGTCCTGGAGACGCTGTTCCCGGTGCGCGTCACCCGCTACGAGGTCCGGCCGGACACCGGCGGGGCCGGGCAGTGGCGCGGCGGGAACGGGGTGATCAGGGAGTACGAGTTCTGCGGGGACACCTCGCTGTCCCTGTGGTTCGAGCGGTCGGTCACGCCGGCGTGGGGGCTGGCGGGCGGCGCGGCCGGCGCCCCGCCGCGCGTCACGCTCAACCCGGGGGCGCCGGGCGAGCGGGCGATGCTGAAGGCGAACGCGCTGCCGGTCCGGGCCGGCGACGTGCTGCGCTGCGAGTCGGGCGGCGGCGGCGGTTACGGCCCGCCGGAGCGGCGCTCGCCCTCGGCCGCCGCCGAGGACCTCGCCCGGGGCATGACCACCGGCTGAGCGCGCCCCCGCAGCCGGTCCATCTCCCGCCATTCTGGCCGCAGCCCCGTCAGGTTCGTGGTGAGCCCGTAGGCCGCCCCGCACGCCAGCAGCACCGGCGTCAGCCCGGCGGCGGCCACCGCCACCCCGCCCAGCAGGCCGCCGAGCGGGATCCCGGTCCAGGCCAGCGAGGTCGTCAGCGCGCTGACCCGGCCCAGCAGGTGCCGGGGCACCCGCTCGTACGAGATCGCGCCCAGGATCGGGTTGAGGAACCCGCCGCCGAACCCGGCCACCGCGAACACCGCCACCATCGCCCACACCGGCGCGTCCACCGCCAGGACGAGGAACCGCGGCGGCCCGGCGAGCAGGAACGCCAGGAAGAACACCGGCCTGCGCCGCATCCGGTGCGCCACCGCCGCCGCGACCAGGCTGCCGCCGACCGCGGTCAGCCCCATCACGCTGCTGTTCAGGCCGGCGACGGCCGGCCCACAGCCGGACTCCTTCGCCCACACCGGCAGCAGCACCTGGCTGAAGGCGGCGTCGAGCAGGTTGGTGACGCCGATCATGACGACCACGGTGAGCAGCAGCGGCTCGCCGCGCAGGAACGCCAGCCCCTGGCTGAAGCGCCGCCAGTACCCCTCGGCCTCACGCTCGCCCTCCGGCGCGGGCGCGCGGCGTCCCATGCCGCGCGGCAGCGCCCATGCCACGATCAAGGAGCCGAGCGCGAAACAGGCGGCGCTGATGCCGAGGCTCGTCAGCGGCCCGAGCAGCGCCACCGCCGCGCCGCCCGCCGCCGGTCCCACGGTCTGGGCCAGCCGTTCCGTCACGCCCATCAGCCCGGTGGCCCGCTCCAGCGGCACCCGCCCGCGCTCGGCCGCCTCCGGGACCATGATCTCCTTGGCCAGGTCTCCCGGCCCGCGCGCCGCGCCGATCACCGCGACGAGAACGAGCAGGGCGCCCAGCGGGAGCCGGCCCCACGCGTCCAGCAGGACCACGGCCGCCGCCGCGACCGCGCTCACGACGTCGGTCACCCACGAGATCCGGCGCGGCCCCGCCCGGTCGGCGAGCGGCCCGGTCAGCGCTTTGACCAGCACGTACGGCGCCATCTCGGCGAACGCCACCAGCCCCGTCTGGGCCGCGCTGCCGGTGGTCACCAGGACGTACCAGGGCAGGGCGATGGCGGAGACGCGGGTCGCGGTGTGCGACACGGCCATGGTGGCCAGCACTCCGGCGATCGGGCGTAAGGACCGGCGCGCCTCTTCCCGCGTCACGACGCGCCCTCATCGGGTCCCGGCACCCCGTCTTCTCCGGACGCGTCCGGCCCCGGCTCGTCGAACTCCGGCAGGACCTCGGTGATCACATACACCCGCACCGCGTCGTCGGGCGCCGCCTCCTCAGGCGAGTCCCGCCGGTAGCGGGCGACGACCGCGCCCATCTCCTCGCGCAGCCGCTGCGCCTCCTCCAGCGTGAGCCGCAGCGCCTGGGAGCTGAGGTCGAGCACCCGCCGCCACTCCCGCGGCGTCGTCTGCATCTCGTTCAGGGCCTGCTGGACGCGCAGGTTGTAGAGGGCGGCCACGGACTGCATGTACGCCAGCACCGCCTCCGGCTCGCGATCGGCCAGCTCGACGTCGTTGAGCCGGGTGGTCCGGTGGACCGAACGCCACCAGCGCTCCCGTGCGTTGCCGCGTTCGACGTCCTCCTCCACGAACCCGGCCGCGCCGAGCCTGCGCAGGTGGTAGCTGGCGGTGCCGGAGTTCACCCCGAGGCGCTCGGCCAGGCGGGTGGCGGTGGACGGGCCGTGCTTGCGCAGCAGGTCCACGAGCTGCACCCGGACGGGGTGAGCCAGGGCGCGCAGGCCCTTGGCGTCGAGGACGACCACGCTCTCGCTGGGTGGAGTCATACTCCGAGGCTAAACCGCAAACAGTTCTTCGCAAATAGTTGTTCGCGAAGAACTGTTTGCGGTTTCGAGCGACGCCGCACTGCGACGACGAGGCGATCGACGTGCGTTCGGATATCCTTCAACTGAAACGACTGTTCCAGTGGGAAAGGGTGACGCCATGCCGGGCTTCTCACTGCGAGGACGTACGGCCTTGGTGACCGGATCGGGGCGCGGGCTCGGGCTGGAGATGGCCCGCGCGCTGGCCGGAGCCGGCGCCAGGGTGGTGATCAACGGCCGCGACCCCGGCAAGCTCGCCGAGCTGGCCCAGCGGATGGAGGTCGAGTTCGCCGCCTTCGACGTGACCGACCTCGACGCGGCCACCCGGGCGCTGGAGGCGGTGGCCGGGCGCGGCGGAGCCGTGGACGTGCTGGTCAACAACGTGGGTCAGCGGGATCGGCGGGGCATGGCCGAGTTCACCTCGGCCGAGCTGGCCCGGCTGCTCGACGTCGACCTCGTCTCCGCGTTCGGGCTGAGCCGCCTGGTGGCGGGCGATCTCGTACGGCGGGGTGCGCCCGGCCGGATCATCAACGTCTCCTCCGTGATCGGCAGGCTCGGCCGGGCCGGCGACGTCGGCTACGCGGTCGCCAAAGCCGGGCTCGACGGCCTGACCCGGGCCCTGGCGGCCGAGCTCGGACGGCACGCCATCACGGTGAACGGGGTGGCGCCCGGCACGTTCGCGACCGAGGCGAACGCCCACCTGGCCGCCGACCCGGAATGGGCGTCCTGGCTGGAGCGGCGCACCGCGCTGGGGCGCTGGGGCCGGCCCGAGGAGGTGGCGGGCGTGGTGGCGTTCCTGGCCAGCGACGCCGCGTCGTACCTCACGGGGCAGACCATCCCGGTCGACGGCGGCATGACCACAACCTTCTGACCCTGCCCCGCACACCCCTTCCCGGCACCGCACCAGCGCTCGGTCCCGCCCGGGGCATCGCGCTGGCCCGGCCCGGCACCGCGCCAGCGCACGGCCCTTGTCCGGGACACCGTGTCAGGGTTCGGCCACCGCCCGGGACCCGTGTCAGCGCACGGCCCCCTCTGGAAACCCGCGCCAGGACTCGGCCCCCGTCCGGAGGGCCGCACCATGGTCCGGGTACCGTCCTGGACGCCGCGCTAATCCCCGCTCTCGACCAGGACGTCCCGCAGCAGGCGGCGCCCGCCGGGCCTCGGCTGCCACTCCCGGGGATAGCCGAGCGACACCTCCTCGAAGCGGACGCCGTCGTACCAGGTGACGCGCGGGATGTGCAGGTGCCCGTAGATCACCGCCGCTGTCCGGTGGCGCCGATGCCAGTCCCTGGTAGCCGTCGTACCGCACCACTGGGCGAACTCGGGGTAGCGCAGGATGTCGGTCGGCTCGCGTACGAGGGGGTAGTGGTTCACGAAGACCAGCGGCACGTCGTCGTCCAGCTCCGCCAGCCGCCGCTCGGTCGTCTCCACCCTCGCCCGGCACCACGCCTCCCGGCTCGGAAAGGGGTCGGGGTGCAGCAGGTATTCGTCGGTGCAGACCACTCCGGTGCTTTGGGCGTAGGCGAGAGCGCTGTCCTTGGTGTGGTGGCCGGGCGGCAGAAACGTGTAGTCGTAGAGGAGGAACAGCGGCACGATCCTGACAGGTCCCCCCGAGCCCTCCCATACGGGATAGGCGTCCTCCGGGGTGAGGATCCCCAGATCCCTGCAGATGCCCACCAGATGCTCATAGCGGGCGACCCCCCGCAGGTCCGGCTCGTCGCCGTGCGGGCTCCACAGCTCGTGGTTGCCCGGGACCCAGATGACGCGTTCGAAGCGGGCGGCCAGCAGGCGCAGCGCCCACGTGATGTCGGCCATGCGTTCGGCGACGTCGCCGGCGACCAGCAGCCAGTCGCCGGGCGTGGCCGGTTTCAGCTCCTGCAGGATGGCTCGGTTCTCGGGGTAGGCGACGTGCAGGTCGCTGACCGCCAGCAGTCTGCTCTCACCTCGTACGGGCTGACCGTCCTGGGGCGCGGGCAACGGGCATACCTCCTTCCGCGTGGTACGAGCATGTCACGGCCGAGCCGAACGCAACATCACACAGCCCGCAGCACACGAACTCGGCCCGCTACCCACCCAGGCAGAAGACGGGGGTGGGCTCAGCGCAACATCACGTGGCACGCCAGTTGGAGAGCCAGGCGGGTCGCGGCGTCGTCCAGGTTGAAGCCCACGGACTTGATCCGGTCGAGCCGGGTGGTGATCGTGTTGCGGTGGACGCCGAGCCGATCGGCCGCCTTCAGCGCCCCGCCTTCGTCCAGCACCGCCGCCAGCGTCTCCAGCAGCGTCCCATCCTTGTCGATCTCCAGCAACGGCCGCAGCACCACGGCTGCAGGAGCGCGCAGCACGCCTGCCGGGAGGGCTCCGAGCAGCTCGGCAGGGCCCATCTGGTCGGCGCGGGCCACCGTACCGGGTCCTGCGACGAACGCGGCCGCCTCCGCACCGAGCAACGACTCCCCCGCCGCCGCCAGATCGTCCACGGGCGTTCCCACCCCGGCCGCGCAGGGCCACGGCAGCATCTCCAGGCAGTGCTCCAGCCGCTGGGCCAGTTTGCCGGGCTCCAGCGCCGACCAGCCCGCCCAGCCCTCGCCCCTGGGCAACACCGGCACCTCACCGACGGCGGCCGTGATCAGTGCCTGGGCCAGTGGGGTGTCATCCACCGCCGGCAAGGGCCGGACGTGGTAGCCGGTGATGGGGCCTTCCACGGTCCAGCCCAGCGCGATCGCAACCGTCCTGGGCCCGCCCTCCTCCTCCAACTCGGTCGCGGCAGCGGCCACCGCTGAGCGAGCGGCCCGGGTCGCGGCTGAGGTCGCGGCTCGGGGCGCGGCTGAGGCCCCGGCCCGCGTCGTGGGAGAGGTTGCGGGACGGCTCGTGGGTGAGGCCGTGCCACGGGTTGTCCCGGCTGATGTCGCCGGTGACGCCGCGCCACGGGTTGCCCCGGCTGACGTCGCCGGTGACGCTGCACCGCGGGTTCCCCCTGCTGACGTCGCCGGTGAGACCGCGCCACGGGTTCCCGCTGAGGTGACGCCACGGGTCTCGCCTGGGGCTGCGGCTGACGTCGCCGCTGACGTTGTGGTCGAGGTCGCGCCTGAAGCTGCGGCACGGGTTCCGGCTGAAGTGGGCGCGGAGGTGGTGGCTGCGGCCTCGGCGTCGGCGAGAAGGCGTTCCGCGAGGGCCGCCTGCATGGCGAAGTCCCGGGAGGCCCGCAGCCGCTCCTGTGCGACCCAAGCGGTCAGCGGAGCCACCGCCAACCCCAGCACGGTACGCACCACCGACGGCCACCCCGGGGAACGCGACGAGCCACCGGCCACCAGCGCACCCAGCGGCGCGCCGTCCCGGTCGAGCACCTCCACCTCAGCCGACCACCGCGGCCCAGTGCCCCGCGCTCCACCCTGAACCGGCGAGCCACCACCCTGCGTCGCCGTTTCCCCACCCCGGGCTGACGACCCACCGCCTCGGGGTGAGGATCCACCACCATCAACCGGCGCCTCTCCGCCCCCGGCCGACGACTCAGCGCTCCCGGCCGAGGGTTCGCCGCCCTCGGCCGCCAATCCAGCACTCCCAGTCGTGGGGCCGCCGCTTTCAGTTGAAGACCCTCCATGCGCGACCGGCGGTACAGCACCCCGGAGCGGTGATCCAGTGCTCCGGACCGACGGCCCAGTGCCTTGGACCGACGATTCGCCGGGGCCGGTCGGTGGTTCGGGGTTCTCGACCGGGGTGGGGGCGGCTGGAGGGTCGCCGGGGTCGGGGCCGGCTGCGGGGCGGTTGACGACGCTCTGGCGGCCGGCCAAGTGGCGGCCGTACCGGTCGATGAAGGCCACCGACGTCCCCGGCAGTTCGGCGTTCAGCACCCCCAGCACCCGGCGCGGCGACGTGCCGGCCTCCGCCAGGCGGGTCGCGCAGCGGGCCACGAGCTGCGTGCGGGCGGCGT
This sequence comes from Nonomuraea rosea, assembly GCF_039539705.1. Lineage (NCBI taxonomy): Bacteria > Bacillati > Actinomycetota > Actinomycetes > Streptosporangiales > Streptosporangiaceae > Nonomuraea > Nonomuraea rosea. The sequence goes on from NZ_BAABDQ010000008.1 coordinate 192,365, forward strand.
CGGGGCGCGAGGCGACCGAGGCGACCCGGACCGCGATGATCAGCGGATCTTCGTCCACGAAGATCAACGTGACGCCGAGCCGCTCAGCCAGCACCTCGCCCGAGCCCTCGCTCAGGCCGCTCGACGGCGCGATCACGCAGGCCGCCGCCTGCTCCCAGGCCCGGCGCATGGCCATCTCGACCGCCCACCCGCCGCTGGCCGCCGTCCCGATCAGCACCACCGCCGTGTGCGGCGTGACCGACCCGAACACCGACAGCTCATCGACGATCCGCACCTGGCGCACCGGCTTCTCCCCGCTGCCGTACATCCTGGCCCCGGCCAGCGGCCCGGCGTTGACCAGCTCGGCCACCGTGACCGGCGCCTCCCACCCCGGCGACCGGACCCCGCTGCTCAAAGCGGGATCCCGAACGCGCTCAGCCCGCCCAACGCCAGCCCCCTGTCCGTGTGCCACACCGGTGCGGCCTTCACCACCATGACCTCCACCTCCAGCCCCGGCTCCGCCTTGTCGACGTCCACGACCATCCCGTCCGCCGTTGAGATCATGCAGATCTGGTCCGGCGCCATCGCCACCGGCGCGCCGTCGGCCAGGGCCAGCACGATCTCGTTGTGCGCCTCCAGCCGTACGAGCCGCCGCAACCCCTCGGACTCCTGCACCACGATGCTCGACGGCAGCGACGGCAGGGCCAGGTCGGCGCCGTGCCCGGTGCTGCCCTCCACGGCCAGGATCTGCCCCGAGCACAGGGCCCGCACACCGTACGGCGCCGCCACCGACCTCGGCACGCCCGGCTCACCCGCCCGCAGCAACAGGCTCACCGTGCCCGGCACCAGCACCCCGGCCAGGTCGCCCGCCGTCATCGGGTAGCACGCCGCCACCGCCCACCCGCCGACCGACAGCACCACCGGCCGCACCAGCTCCTCCACCCGATCGGCCGCCGTCTCCAGCACCACCACCTCACCTGACGCGCCCGCCAGCGCCAGCGGGGCCGCGCTCACCCCACCCAGCGTGTACGTCGTCTGCTCCACCAGCGGGAACACCCGCCCAGACCCGTCACCGTCCACCAACGGCACCCCCAGCCCGGCTGCCGCGATGAGCGGGATGAGCGCGTTCTCCGCCGCCAGGTTCAGCGCCACCACGGCGCCGGCCCGCTCGCCCAGCCGGCGCTCCAGAGCCCGTACGGCCCGCACCGGCTCATCCCCGACCGGCAGTTGTTCACCCAGCGCGGTGGTCGAGCCGACCAGGGTGATCGCGACGCACAGCGTGCCCGCGTCCAGTTCCCCGGCCGTCACCAGCTCCACGCCCTCGCCGAGCACCGACCCCGCCCAGGCGAACGTCAGGCTGTACGAGGACTCCGCCGCCCCGGTCGCGTACAACCGCGACCCCGCCGAGAACCGGCCGAGCCCGGCGGCATCGATGACCCGGCTCACGGCACGGCCCCCTCCGCCGTCACCCGCACGCGATACAACCCGTCCGGCAGGTACGACAGCGGGTTCACCGTGGTCTCCGCGATCCTGGCCGAACCGGGCGCCGCGCCCGCGCTGACCACCCTCGTGAGCACCTCGTCCCTGACGTCCTGGAGCACCCTGTCCAGCTCGGCCCGCCCCCGCGCCTGCACGATCCGCTCCACCTGCGCCTCCGGCCGCCCGAGCGCCGCCCCGAAAGCAGCCGCCACCTCATCGGAGACCCCCTCCCCACCGAAATCCGACGACCCACCGGAACCCGGCGACCCACCAGAGCCCGGCGACCCGCCGAGGCCCGGCCGTTCAGAGGCGCCCGCCCCGAACGCCGTCCACCCCCTGGCCAAGCTCGCCGTTCTGCCCGCGTCACACGTCAGCGGATACCGCCGGAAATAATGCGCCGACACCAGCCCACTCTCCGACCTGGCGAAATACACCGGCACCCCCGGCAACTCCCGAGCCGCCTCGTCCGCGATCCGCCCCGCCTCAGGGCCGAGCGCCGCGTTGCGGATCGCGTCGTCCTCACGCTCCCGCAACCCAGGACGCCCGAACTCGTACGACAACGTGATCCGGGCCCCCGGCACCTCCGCCGCCACGATCTCCGCCACCGCCAGCTCGTGATCGGCCAGCATCGGCGACCCCGTGGCCGTCACCGCGAAGTCCACCAGGCCGCACGACCCGGCGAAGCGGCGCACCGCCTCCGTGTCCAGCGGCGCGAGCGGCCGGCCCGTCAGGCTGTGGCCGCCCCGGACGATCGTCGCCACCCCCGCGCTCGAAGGCCGCCCGACCAGCGGCCCGAGCACCTCGGGGCACGGCCCGCCCACCCGGATCACCGCCACCGGGGCCGTCCTCGCCCCGCCCAGGTCCACCGCCACGCAGGCCCGCGCCGCCGTACGGGCGACAGCCCTGGCCACCGGCCACTCGGGAACGCCGTCCCGCACCGCCACCACCACCGGCGCGTGCCGTCCGAGAGCGACGCCGAGAATCACTCCAGCTCGCGTCCTTCCGTCTCCGGCAGCGGCACGGCCAGCAGCGCGGTGGCCACCATGAACGCGTTGATGATCAGCATGGTGGCGGTGAAGCCCGTCGCGTTCGCCAGCAGCGCGCCCACCGCCGACGGCGCCACCGTCGTGGCCACGAGCTGCGCGGCCGTGGCCCACGAATAGCCGGTGCCGCGCAGGGCCGTGGGGTAGAGCTCGCCGTTCCAGGTGTTCCAGACCCCCCACGCGCCGAGGCTGAAGAAGGACAGGACGAAGTTGCCCAGGTACAGGCCGGTCAACGAGCCGGCGGTGGCGAACCAGATCCCGCCGAGCACCGCCGCCACGACGTAGAACAGGAACACCTTCTTGCGGCCGAAGCGGCCGGTCAGCAGGGAGGCGCTCACGTACCCGGGGATCATCATCAGCGCGCTGAGCGCCGCGAACCCGAGCGAGGCCGACAACGTCAGGCCCCGCTCCTGCAGCAGCGTCGGCAGCCACGTCTGCAGCCCCCAGTAACCCCAGTTGAAGACGAAGTTCAGCACCAGCATGAGGACGGTGATCAGCGCCAGCCGCCCCCGGAACAGATCGAACGGCCGCCCCATCCGCGTGCTCGCCACCGTGAACGTGGCACCGGCGTCCGGGCTACCCAGCGAGCGCAGCACCGCCCGCGCCTCCTCCTGCCGGCCGCGCGCCGCCAGCCAGTACGGCGACTCCGGCACCCACGCCCTGATCGCGAACGCCCACAGCCCCGCCACCGCACTGGCGATCACCACCACGTGCCAGCCCAGGTCGCCCAGCGTCACCGACGCGCCGATCGCGGCCAGCATCCCGATCGGCCACCCGATCGACAGGTAGACCGCCGCCCGGCCGCGATGCCTGGTCGGCAGCAACTCCAGGAAGAACGGGAACGTGATCGTGTACACGCCGGCCAGCGCCAGCCCGGAGACGACCCGCAGCGCCACCAGCACCGCCATGTTCGGGGCGAACGCCGACGCGAACGCGACCACCCCGTACACCAGCAGCGACCAGAACGCCGTCGGCCGCCGCCCGATGCGGTCGGCCACCGGCCCCCACACCAGCACGCCCGGGATCATGCCGAAGGCCACCGCCGACAGCACCACGCCGACGCCCGCCTCGTCGATCCCGAACCTCGTGCCCAGATCCCCGGAGACGTAGACCAGCGCGAGCTGCTCCCACGACTCGATGACGAACGCGATGAACAGCGCCAGCGCGATGAGCACGTGCCTGCGGGTGAACGGCATCCGCTCGAACGCCGCGCCGATCGGCATCGTCCTGGAGTCGACAGCGGTCATGGAAGCTCCTCGGAGGGGGGCGCGAAGTATTGCCGCACCATAAGGCCGCCACCCTGGGGCGTTCCTGTGCACACCGCCCTGCGCACCCCGCCCGGCTGTGCCGACCGCCCCGTTCCGATGACCGTGCCCCGGGGCGACGGCGCCCGGAGGCCCCGCGACGGGCCTCCGGAATGCGCTCGTCGCGGCGTAATAACGGCCCCGGGGGCTTTCCGCGCCACAGCTCCACCCGAGCGCCTTTACTTTGTAGATCTCGTACGTGGAGCCCCGGCGCTCATCGTGATCACGGCGATCCCCCGCCTCTCGGCCCAGGGCGTCAAAGGCGCCCCTCAAGGGGTACGTGCCCGCCCCCCAGGTCCGGCCGATCGCCGTAATCCGTCAAATTCCCGCCAAGCTCACTCCCGTTTCAGCTCGTGCGTCAGCTCCTCCAGCTCCGCCCCGCCGGCCATGAGCGTCGTCAGCTCCTCGGTCGTGATGTCGGCCTTGGCGTACTCGCCCAGGCTGGTCCCCCGCTTGAGCAGCAGGAACCGGTCCCCGACGGGATAGGCGTGATGCGGGTTGTGGGTGATGAAGACCACCCCGAGCCCCCGGTCGCGGGCCCTGGCGATGTAGCGCAGCACGACGCCCGCCTGCTTGACCCCCAGCGCCGAGGTGGGCTCGTCGAGGATGAGGACGCGGGCCCCGAAGTAGACGGCCCTGGCGATGGCCACCGACTGGCGTTCGCCGCCGGACAGCGTGCCGACCGGCTGGTCCACGTCGCGGATGTCGATGCCCATCGCGCGCAGCTCCTCGCGGGCCACCCGCCTGGCCTTGCCCACGTCGAAGGCCAGGCCCTTACGCGGCTCGGAGCCGAGGAAGAAGTTCCGCCAGATCGACATGAGCGGGATCATCGCCAGATCCTGGTAGACGGTGGCGATGCCCCGGTCGAGCGCGTCACGGGGGCTGCCGAAGCGCACCTCCGCGCCGTCCACCAGGAACGAGCCCGCGTCGTGCTGGTGCACCCCGGCCAGGATCTTGATCAGCGTGGACTTGCCCGCGCCGTTGTCGCCCAGCACGCAGGTGACCCGGCCGGCCTCCACCTGCATCGACACGTCGCGCAGCGCCAGCACCGAGCCGAACGTCTTGCCGATGCCACGGGTCTCGAGTATCAATGCTTCACCTCCTCGGCGTACCGCTTGACCAGGCGGTTGGCCAGCGTCGCCAGCAGCAGCATCGCGCCGAGGAAGAACTTGAACCAGTCGGCGTCCCAGCCCAGGAACACGATGCCCTTGTCCGCCATGCCGAAGATCACCGCGCCGATGGCGGCGCCGACGGCGGAGCCGTACCCGCCGGTGAGCAGGCAGCCGCCGATCACGGCGGCGATGATGTAGATGAACTCCTGGCCGATCCCGATGTTGGCCTGCACGGAGGTGTAGCGCAGCGCCAGGATCGAGCCCACCAGCCAGGCCGCGACGGCCGTCGTCATGAACAGCGCGATCTTCGTACGGGCGGCGGGCACCCCCACCGCGCGGGCGGCCTGCTCGTTGCCGCCCACCGCGAAGATCCAGTTGCCGGCCTTGGAGCGCATGAGCACCCAGGTGGCCACCACGGTCACCACGATCCACCACAGGATCGCCACCCGGAACGACGTGCCGCCGATCTCGATCGTGCCCGCGAAGATCGCGCTCGCGCCCTCGAACCCGGGGGCCCGGCGCAGGCCGCTGACCTGCACGGTACCGGTGATGGCCTTGGTGACGCCGAGGTTCACGCCCTGCAGCATGAGGAATGTGCCCAGCGTGACGATGAAGCTGGGCAGCCGGGTCCTGGTCACCATCATCCCGTTGAAGAATCCGATGCCCAGCGCGACGACCAGGCCGACGAGCATCGCCAGCCAGACGCTGAACCCGAAGCGGGTGGCCAGGGTGACGAGGATGAGCCCGCTGGTGCCGGTGAGCACCCCGGCCGACAGGTCGAACTCGCCGCCGATCATCAGCAGGGCCACCGCCACGGCCATGATGCCGAGCGTGGCGGCGGGGTCCAGCCAGTTGGCGATGCCTTCCGGCGACCTGAACACCGGCGACTGCGCGGCGAAGAACGCGAACACCACGATCAGCCCGACCACCGCGCCCAGCTCGGGCCTGATCAACAGGCGCCGGGCCAGGCCCACCTGGGCGAGCCGTTCGTCGGCCGCCACCGTCATCTCGTGCCCGCTTCTGCCAGCTTGGCCACCTGCTCGGCGTTGTCCTTGGTCACGAAACCGGGGCCGGTGTTGACGGGCAGCCCGCCGCCGACGGTGTTGAGGTTGGCCTTGTACAGGTTGAGGAAGGTGATCGGCAGGTAGCCCTGCAGGTACTGCTGCTGGTCCACCGCGAACAGGATCTCGCCGTCCTTGATGGCGGTCACCACGTCACCCGACAGGTCGAACGTGCCCAGCTTCGCCTGCGACCCGGAGTCCTTGATCGCGTCCCTGGCGGCCACGGCGATCGCCGGGTTCAGCGCGAGCACGCCGTTGACCTGCTTGTCCGACTGGAGTTTGGCGGTGACCTTGGAGGTGACGTCGGCCAGGTTGCTCACGTCCACCTGCAGCCGCTCGACCGTGCCGCCCAGCGTCTCCTGCGCGCCCTTGCAGCGCTGGTCGAGGCCCACGTTGCCGGCCTCGTGGATGACGCACAGCAGCTTGGTGACGCCGGCGGCCTTGAGCTGCTCGCCCGCGCCGCGCCCGGCCACGTCCTCCGACTGGCCGACGTGCGTGATGGCGCCGAACGCCTTGGAGGACTCGGCCCCCGAGTTGATCGTCACCACGGGGATCTTCGCGGCGACGGCCTTGCCGATGGCCTCCTTCAGCGCGTCGGGGTTGGCCAGGGAGACGACGATGCCGTCCGCCTTCGCGGAGACGGCCTGGTCGATGAGCTGGGACTGCTTGGCCGGATCTCCGTCTCCCTGGTAGGTGACCGTCACGCCGTACTGCTTGCCGGCGGCTTCCGCGCCGTTCTTGACCACGTCCCAGAAGGAGTCGCCTGGCGCTCCGTGGGTGATGACGGCGAAATTCGCGCCGCCGCCTGATGGGGCGGCGGCGGTGCTCGGCTGGGCGCTCTGCGCGCTCTGCCCTCCTGAGGAGGAGCAACCGGCTATGGCGAGCGCGCCCAACAGGGCCAGCACGATCGGGGTACGTCTCACAGGACACCTCCAAGACCAACGGGCTGGCCCTGTTGTACCTCAATGTCATCTCTTTGTATAGACATGCTGACTTATGCTCGGGCCGCGACGGCGCGACGGCCGCGATAGTAGAACGGAATCTTACGTTCCCGTATAGTGGGGTCATGACGAGCGCACCCATGAGCGGCCGCAAGGCACAGGCCGCACGCAACGACGAGTTGATCCTGCAGGCGGCGCGGGCGGTCTTCACCGCCGACCCGGGCGCCCCCATCGCGGCCGTGGCCGAGCGGGCGGGCGTCGGGATCAGCGCACTCTATCGCCGTTATCCCAGCAAGGAAGCCCTTTTGCAGAAGCTCTGCGGCGACGGGCTCAAGCTCTACATCGAGGTCACCGAGCGGGCGCTGGCCGACGACGGCGATCCGTGGGAGGCGTTCGCCGGATACCTGCGCGGCATCGTGGACGCCGACACGAACTCCCTGACGATCAAGCTGGCGGGCACGTTCCAGCCGACGGAGGAGCTGTACCACGACGCGGCCAGGTCCGCGGTCGTGGCCACGGAGGTCCACCGCCGGGCGGTCGAGGCGGGCGTCCTGCGGCCGGACGTGACGGTGTCGGACATCGCGCTGCTGTTCGAGCAGATCGCCTCGATCAAGCTGGGCGGCGAGGAGCGGGCCTCGGAGCTGCGCCACCGCTTCCTGGCGCTGGCGATGGACGGGCTGCGGGTGCCGCCCGCCCACCGCGGCCTGCCGGGCCCGCCCACCACGGACGAGGAGCTCTCCGCCCGCTGGAGCCCTTCGGCTTAGCCTCTCAGTCCTCGCCGGCCTGCCAGTGGAACAGGTACGACATCAGGAAGCCGAGCAGGCCGGTCACCCCGGCCGCCACGGTCATCGCCATGCCGAGCGCGGACACGGCGCCGGAGACCAGGCCGGGGTTCCCCGCGACGAGGCCGACGGCCTGGGCCAGGACGACGATGACGCCGAGGGCGAGGAACAGCACGACGCCGACCTTGAAGAGCGCCATGATGAGGCTTTTGACGGTGTTCATGATGGGCTTCCTCTCAGATCGGCAGCAGGCCGGTCGCCACCAGCACGCCGATGACCAGGGTCGGGATGACGAACCAGATGATCAGCCGGCCGAACGTCCTGGCCGGGTCCACCTGGGCGATGCCGCTGGCGATGTAGATCGGGGCGGCGCCGGGCGGGGACGCGCCCTCGGTCGAGGCGAAGATCATGATCGCGGTGGCCGCGGCGGCGGGGGCGACCCCTGCCGCGGTCAGCGCGCTGAAGGCGACGCCGCCGACCGCGGCGATGGTGGCGGTGCCGGTCAGCGGCGCGGCGATGACGACGATGAGCAGGCCGACCAGGGTCGCGATGACGGCGGCCGGGGCGTCGAGGGCCTGCATGATGGCGGTGAGCTGGTCGACCAGGCCCAGCTCGCCCAGGCTGGCGGCGGCGGCGAAGGCGAAGAACAGGGTCGCGCCGATCACCGCGTACCTGGGGGCCATGTCGCCGAGCAGCTCGCTCCAGGCGCGCCCGGTGCGCGGCAGCCGCTTCCAGGCGACCGCGAACGTGGCCAGCACCGTGAGCACCGGGATCCACACGACGATGCTGACGTCGTCGGCCGCCTCGCCGACGCGCGACTCCATCAGCTTCACGCCGAAGTCGAGGGTCATCAGGACCGGGATCAGGATGCCCGCGTACACCAGGAGCGAGGTCCATCCGGCGCGCAGCGCGGCGCGCAGCGGGACGATGTCGGCGGCGTCGGTGGCCGCGATGCCGTGCCGGCGCACCCACACGAACACCACCACGAACCGGTAGGCCACCGTCCACACGCCGCCGACGAGCGCGGGCACGAAGAGCTGGTCGGCGGTCAGTACGGGCGCCACGGCGGCCGAGCCGAGCAGCAGGAACATCGACGAGCTCGGCGGGATCGAGATGCCGAGCCCCGCGTTGCCGGCCACCAGCGAGGCGGCCAGGTCCGGCCGCCAGTTGGACCGGGTCATCCAGGGGATGGTCACGGAGCCGACGGAGGCGGCGATCCCGGACCCCGACCCGGCGGGGCCGCCGAGCAGGGCCGCCGCGGAGGTCGAGACGTATCCCGCGCCGCCGCGCAGCCGGCCGAAGACCGAGTTGAGCACGGTGACCTGCTCCTGGATGAGGCCCAGTTTGGTGAGCAGGTAGCCCATGAACACGAAGGCCAGCGCGGCGAACACGACCTCCTCGGCGAGCGCGTCGGCGATGCCCGCCCAGGCGAGGCTCAGGAAGTCGGCGCCGCCGAAGAGGCACACGCCGGCGAAACCGATGAGCATCGCTTCACCGATGTTGCGTTTCAGTACTCCGTTCCAGATGACGATGATGGCGATGTAGGCGACGAGCGCCCAGACGGCGATTCCCATGGCGAGATGACCTCCAATGGGGGGAAGGGCTGGGGGTGGTTCGGCGCACCGGCGGCTAGACGTCGGAGGCGGGCTGGGGTCTGTCGGGTGGAGCGGTGAGACGGTGGGCGAGTGCCATGGTGCGGCGGGCCCTGGTGACGATGGGGGCGTCCACGAACCGGCCGTCGGGCAGCGCGACCGCGCCGGTCCCCGACCGCTCGGCCTGTTCCGCCGCCTCGACGATCTCGGCGGCCCTGGCCGTCTCCTCCTCCGTCGGGCGGAACGCCTGCCTGATCACGGGGATCTGGCGGGGGTGGATCGCGGTCCTGCCGAACAGGCCGAGCGTCCGGCCCGCCCGGCAGGAGGCCAGGAGCCCGGCCTCGTCCTTGACGTTCGGGTAGACCGACATCGGCACCGGCGGCAGGCCCGCCGCGGCGGCGGCGAGCACGACCTGGAGCCTGAGGTGGTTCATGGCGCTCTCGTCGGTGATGGACAGCTCGGCGGCCAGGTCCTGCTCGCCGAGCGCGACGCCGGCGACGCGCGGGTGCGCGGCGATGTCCCGTGCCGCGACGATCCCGGCGGCCGACTCCAGCAGCGCGTACGCCGGCGCGCCGGTGACGGCGTCGAGCACCTCCGCCGACTCGACCTTGGGCAGCCGCACGGCGTCGGCCAGGTCACCGACGGCGGCCAGGTCGCCGAGCCCGCGCGGCCCGGCCAGGTCGTTGACCCGGACGTGCACCTGCACCGCCCCAGACCCTTCTTCGCGGCGGGCGCGCAGGTAGGCGGCGGCGTTGGCGCGGGCCTCGTCCTTGCGCACGGGCGCGACCGCGTCCTCCAGGTCGATGATCACCACGTCGGCGCCGGACGCCACGGCCTTGCCGAACCGTTCGGGGCGGTCGCCGGGCACATACAGCCACGTCACGGGCAGCCAGGACCCGGTGTTCACGCGATCACCCCGTCCTCGCGCAGCGCGGCGATCCGCTCGCCGGAGTAGTCGAGCTCCCCGAGCACCTCGTCGGTGTCCCTGCCGATCGGCCGCCCCGGCCAGCGGATCTCGCCGGGCGTCTCCGACATCCGGAACAGCACGTTCTGCATGGTGACCGAGCCGAGCTCCTCGTCCGGCACCTCCACGAACGTCTCCAGCGCCGCGTACTGCGGATCCTCGGCCAGGTCGGTGACGTCGTAGATGGGCGCGACGGCGGCGTGCACCTCCTCGAAGCGGGCGATCACCTCCGCGGCGTCCCGCTCGGCGATCCAGGAGGAGACCGCCTCGTCCAGCTCGTCCACGTGCTGGACGCGCCCGTGACCGTTGGCGAACCACGGCTGTTCGACCAAGTCAGGCCGTCCCACCAGGGTGACCACCCGCTCGGCGATGGGCTGGGCGCTGGTGGAGATGGCCAGCCAGCGGCCGTCGCGGGTGCGGTAGGTGTTGCGCGGCGCGTTGCTGCTCGACCGGTTCCCGGTGCGCTTGGGCACGACCCCGAGGGCCTTGTACGCGCTCATCTGCGGCCCGAGCAGGCCCAGGATCGGCTCGATGATCGCCATGTCGATGACCTGCCCGCGGCCGGTCTGCTCGCGGGCGTGCAGGGCGACCATGATCGCGTACGACATGGCCAGGCCCGCGATCCCGTCGGCGAGGGCCAGCGGCGGCAGCGTGGGCGGCCCGTCGGGCTGCCCCGTCATGGCCGCGAACCCGCTCATCGCCTCGGCCAGCGTCCCGAACCCGGGCTGCTTGGACATCGGCCCGAACTGCCCGAACCCGGTCATCCGCGCCACGATCAGGCGCGGGTTGAGCTCCATCAGGTCTTCGGGCGCGAGGTCCCAGCGTTCGAGGGTGCCGGGGCGGAAGTTCTCGATCAGCACGTCGGACCGCGTGGCCATGCGGCGCAGGATCTCCTGCCCCTCGGCCCGCGACAGGTCCACGGCCGCGGCGCGCTTGTTGCGCGCCAGAGTCTTCCACCACAGCCCGACGCCGTCCACGGAGGCGCCGTGCCCGCGCGAGGGGTCGCCGCGGCGCGGATGCTCGATTTTGATCACATCCGCGCCGAAGTCGGCCAGCATCATCGCGGCGGAGGGACCGGCGAACAACGTCGCCGCGTCGATGACCCGCAGGTCAGCGAGGCTCGTCATGAACATGTAACTTATAAGAAATATGTCATAGGTCAAGCTTTTGCCTGATCAACTGCGATTTTGCGAGACACTTGAGGACATGCCGACCAGCGAGCCGCGGCCGCCCATGAGCAAGGCCGAGTACGTCTACAGCGTGCTCCTGGAGGAGATCCGTAGCACACGGATCCCCGGGGGCACGGCCCTACGCGCCGGGGAGGTGGCCAAACGGCTCGGGGTGTCGGTCACACCTGTGCGCGAGGCGCTGCGCAGGCTGGAGAAGGACCGGCTGATCAGCTACGAGGCGCACCACGGCGCGACCGTGGTGGACCTGGGCGACGAGGCGCTGGCGGAGTACTACGGGCTGCGCTCGGTGGTCGAGGGGCTGGGCGCGCGCCTGGCGGCGGACCGGATCACCGCCGCCGACCTGGTGTGGCTGCGCGAGCTGCACGCCTCGATGCGGGAGGACGCCGAGCAGGGCAGGCACGAGCTGCTCGGGGAGCAGAGCATGCGCTTCCACCTGCGGATCGTGGACATCGGCGGGCCCGCCTTCCTGGGCGAGCACGCCAGGTCGGTGCGCAACAGCTTGCCCGTGCCCGCCGCGGCGTCCCTGTGGCTGGACGACACCCAGGCCAAGGCCCAGCTGGCGGCGCACGAGGGCATCCTGGCCGCGCTGGAGGCCGGTGACGGCGACGCCGCGGAACGCATCATGATCGACCACGTCCGGCGGGCCGGCGACTACCGCAAGGAGCAATGACCCCGCTGTCTTGGACGCCGGCCGGCGTCACGGCGTCACGGCGTCACCCTGGCGACGCCGGTGAGCCAGGCGGTGCGCTCCGGGACGATGTCCACCTCGTTCCCGTCCGGTCGCCACTCCGGCGCCCAGACCAGCCCGGGATCGAGCAGCTCCAGCCCGTCGAACAGGGCCAGCACCTGCTCCCTCGCCCGGAAGTGCACGGTCAGCCCCAGGTCCCGGTTGGCGGCCTCGACGCTCGCGCGCAGGGACGTCTCGTAGGCGTCCATGCTGAGCGCGGTCAGCCACAGATGGCTGCCCGCCGCCATGGCCCGCCGCAGCCGCGCCACCCAGGAGGCGTCGTCCACGGGGATCTCGTGCACCGACAGCACGCCGACCGCCACCGGCTCGGACCAGTCCACGAACGTCCGCACCATCGGATCGTCCAGCACCTCCGCCGGGTCGCCGAGGTCGCAGCCGACGATCCTGACCCGGTCGCCGTTCCGGCCGGCGATCGCCCTGGCATGGGCCAGCATGTACGGGTCCTTCTCCGCGTACACCACCCTGGCCAGCGGGAACACCTCGTGGATGGTCTCGTGGGCCGGACCGGTGCTCGGCAGCCCGGTCCCGTACAGGACGAACTGGTCGACTCCCCGGCCCGCCAGATGCCGCACCACCCGGTGCACGTGCTGGTGGTGGGCGACGAGCGCGCCCCCGGCGTCGGCGCTGAGCCGCTCGGCCGCCCGCAGCGCCGCGCGGTCGGCGCTGAAGTTCTGCTTGCCGCCCTGCGCGGCGTCGTACATGCGGGCGGTGCTGGCGGCCCCGAGGGACGCGAGCGGGCCGTCGTCTTCAGGCACCTGGGGACCTCCGTCCCGATCGACCAGGTTCATCCTGCCAGCCGGGGCGGCGCTGCGCCCGAACCGGTGCCGGAAATCTCCCTCAATCGGGCGGGCGCATCCCGTCCAGCACCTCCGCGGTGGCGTCCACGGGGAACGCCGACAGCGACAGCCGCGCGAACGCCTGCTGGTGCTCCTCGATCCGCCGCCGGTCCTGGACGATCACCGGGGCGTGCAGCAGGTGCAGCACCAGCACGTCCGGCCGGCCGCTCTCCGGGAAGCGCAGCAGCGTGAACGGCGCCCCCTGGTACAGGTAGCCGGTCTCGGCGTTCGGCCGGGCCACCTGCACCGCGATGTGCGGCTGCTTGGCGGCCAGCGCGAGCGCGTCGTGCTGGGCGAGCCGGTCTTCCGGCAGGTCCAGGGGCGGGTCGAGGATCGCCCGCCGGTCGAGCACGGTCCACAGGTGCGGGCCCTCGTGCCGGTCGAGCCCTTCCTGCCGGCGCGCGACCAGGTCGGCCGCGTGGCCGATCCGCTCGGACGGCGCACCGGGCTGGAGCGCGGCGCGGGCGGCGGACTCGGCGTAGGCGCGGGTCTGCAGCAGCGGGGGCACCTGCCCGGGGCCGTAGGTGTAGATCACCTGCGCCTGGTGTTCCAGCGCCAGGAACTCCGACAGCCCCAGCGGCACGTCCGGCGCGTCGTACCAGCCGGGCACGCGCTCCTCCCGCAGCAGCGACAGCAGCCGCGGCGCGTGCTCGCCCTCGCCGTACAGGTCCAGCAGGATCCGTACGGTGGACTCGCGCGGCGCGACGAGACCGTGCTCGATGCGGAAGATCGTGGAGGTGTTGAGCCCGGCGGCCTGCGCGGCGGACTTCATCGACAACCCACAGGCGGCACGCAGAGCGGAGAGCCGTGCCGCCACCACACTCAGCTGCATATAGGGGTCATTTGTGCTCGGTGACCACAGCCAGCGGTTACACCTGGTCTATTGCAACAGAGTGACGGGTGATGCACGATGGCCACTCTAGTGGTCTGACGCGTTATGCATACGCCGATCGGAAAGGGCGAGGCTGTGGCGGCGTGGATCCTGCATCCCGACTACCGGACCCCTCCGGTCCCCACGGCAGGCGTCCCCCCGGGTCCGTGGCGGCACCCCGACGGGGGCCAGATCATGAACGGCGCCTATGAGCGCCGCCATTCCGAGCGGCAGGTCGAGATCGTCACCGTATGGTACGGCTACGCGCTCAGTCACTGGCTCGGCCCGCGCATGCCCCGCTTCGCCAGCCCCATGGTCTCACCCTGGAACCCGGTGCTGGCTCAGGGCCTGACCGTCGAGCCGGGTTCGCCCGCGCCCTACCGCGACGAGTCGTGGTGCGACCGGTGGATCGCCGAGGCCCTGCTGTACGGGCGCAAGCCGTACGGGGCGTTCACGCTGCCCGCCGACGACGCGCTGCGCTGGTTCGCCAAGAGCGGCGGCACCGGGCTGGTCTACCAGGCGCGGGCGGACGGCGACCGGATCAGGGTGGTGGCGGGCACGGCCGAGAGTTACGCGCAGCTCTTCGACCTCGACGCGCTGATCGCCGACTATCTGGAGGCGCTGCCGCCCGAGCTGGCCGAGCCGGAGGCGGCGGCGCTCGACCTGCACCGCTGCCACTCCCCCGCCCTGCACTACATCCTGAGCGAAGACGCCGAGATCCGCTTCGCGCGGGCGCCGCTGTCGGTGCGCGGGCTCACGCTCGGCTATCCGCCGTGCGAGACGGCCGCCCGCATCGCCGTCGAGGCGCAGTCGTGATCAAGGGCGTCCTGTTCGACCTGGACGGCACCCTGCTCGACCACCGGGGCGCCGCCGACGCCGCGATCACGGCCTGGATGTCGGCGCACTCCCCCGGCCACGCGCGGGCGGGCGAGGTGGCCGGGCTGTGGGCCGGGCTGGAGATCCCGTACCTGGCGATGTGGCAGGCGGGCGAGTGCTCCTGGCAGGAGCAGCGGCGGCTCCGGCTGCGCGCGCTGTGCCGGGAGCTGGCCGTGCCCGAGCCGGGCGATCTCGACGGTGCCTACGCCGATTTCGCCGAGCGCTACCGGCAGGGGTGGGCGGCCTACCCGGACGTGGCCGGCGCGCTGGCGGCGCTCGGCGGGCTCGCGTTCGGGGTGCTGACGAACGGGGCGCAGCGGATGCAGGAGGCCAAGCTGCGCGCGATCGGGCTCGGCGGCGCGCTGGGGCCGGTGCTGACGGGCGAGGTGCTGGGCGGCCACTACAAGCCGTCGCCCGGCTCCTACACCGGGGCCGCCGCCGCGCTCGGGCTGGCGCCCCAGGAGGTGCTGCTGGTGGGGGACGACGTGGACAAGGACGTGACGGGGCCGGCGCCGACCGGCATGCGATCGGTCTGGCTCGACCGGCTCGGCGCCGAACCGCCGCCGGCCGGCTTCCCCCGCATCACCACCCTGGCCGGCCTGCCCCCGCTCGTCCATCGGCGCTGACCGGGCCGGCCACGTACCCCGGTGGCGTCCGTCAGCGGGGCACGACCTCGGCCAGCGCGGAGGCGGCCAGGTCGAAGCCGCCGACGTGCGCCAGATAGTCCCCCTTGGCCAGCGGGTCGCCCAGGTAGACGCCGCCCGCCCGGCGCACCAGCAGCGCCCCCGCCGCCACGTCCCACGGGTTGGCGCGGGTGCCGAAGGCGGCGTCGGACCAGCCGGCGGCCACGTGCGCGAGCTTGAGCGCCGCGCTGCCCGGCCGCCGCACGGCGGAGAAGGACTCCAGGAAGCGGCCGTGGCGCCGCAGCGCCAGGTCGCCGTCCGTCTCCAGGTCGAGCGGCGTCGGGTAGCTCGACAGCAGCATCGCCTCCCGGTCGCGCGCGGCGCCCGCGCTGCGGATCGGGGTGCCGTTGCACCAGGCGCCCTCGGCGGCGGCGGTGAACTCGTCGTCGCGTACGGGGTCGTACACGATGCCCGCCACCAGCTCGCCCCGAACGGCGGCGGCGATGGACACGCAGAAGAACGGCAGCCCGGTGGCGAAGTTGGCGGTGCCGTCGATGGGGTCGACGTACCAGACGAGGTCGCCGGAGCCGGTCGCCCCGCCCTCCTCGCCGACGATCGCGCTGCCGGGCACGCGGTCGCCGATGACCGCGCGGATGATCTCCTCTGCGGCCCGGTCGTGCTCCGTGACGGGGTCGTGGAAGTCGCGCTTGGTGGTCACCTCGGGACGGGACCTGAAGGCCTTGCGCAGCATGGGCCCGACCGCCCTGGCGGCCTCGACGGCGGTGCCCAGCAGCAACGCCACGTCCGCGCCCGCTCCGGCTGCCGCGTCTCGTTCAGGGGTCATGTCTCCTCCAGGGGGTCTCCTGCGGCGGCGCGTCCTCGCGCGTCAGGACCGTCATGCCCGCTCGCGCGCGCGGTCCGCACCCGCGACGCGTATTTGTCTGGACATTCTGACCTCGGTTAAGCTGATCAGCATGACCGCCAACCTGGCCATCGACCTGGATCGATCCAGCCCCGTGCCGCTCTATTTCCAGGTGGCCGAGCAGATCGCGGAGGCGATCCGGCGAGGTGACCTGGCGCCCGGCTCGCGCCTGGACAACGAGATCCTGCTGGCCGACAAGCTGGGGCTGTCCAGGCCCACGATCCGCCAGGCCATCCAATACCTCGTGGACAAGGGCCTGCTCGTGCGCAAGCGCGGCGTCGGCACGCAGGTGGTGCACGGCCAGGTCAAGCGTTCGGTCGAGCTGACCAGCCTCTACGACGACCTGCGCAGGTCGGGCCAGGAGCCGGCCACGCAGGTCCTGGTGCTGGAGTCGCGGCCGGTCGAGGAGGAGGTCGCCCGCATCCTCAGCATGGAGACCGGCGCGCAGGCCCTCTACCTGGAGCGCCTGCGCTTCGCGGCCGGCGAGCCGCTGGCGGTGCTGCACAACTGGCTGCCGCTCAACCTGGCCCAGCTCACCGCCGCCGACCTGGAGGGCCGCGGCCTGTACGAGCTGCTGCGCGGCGCGGGTGTGCGGATGCGGGTGGCCAACCAGCGCATCGGCGCGCGGGCCGCCACGCCGGCCGAGGCCAAGCTGCTCGACGAGCGCCGCGGCGCGCCGCTGCTCACCATGATCCGCACCACGTACGACGACCAGGGCCGGGCCGTCGAGCACGGCTCACATGTCTACCGGGCCTCCCACTACTCCCTTGAGGTCACCCTCATCGAGCGCTGAGGCGGCCCGGCGTTTGAGATAGAGCGTTGTGGCCACGCCGAACAGCACGGCCACCACGAGCGCGACCCAGGAGAAGCCCTTCAGCCACTTCTCGGCGACGAGCCCGAGATAGAAGATCACCGCGGTGGTGCCGCCCGCCCACACGATCCCGCCGAGCACGTTCGCCACCGCGAACCGCCAGTACGGCATGCGCAGCGCCCCGGCCAGCGGCCCGGCCAGGATGCGCAGCAACGCGATGAACCGCCCGACGAAGACGGCCCACACGCCGAAGCGCTGGAAGTACTCCTCGGCCTTGCCCACGTGCCGGGGCCCGAAGTGCTTGGGGAAGCGCCGCCCGAGCCGGGCGAACATGGGGGCGCCGCCCCTGCGCCCGATCGCGTATCCGGCGGAGTCGCCGACGATGGCCCCCGCGCTCGCGCAGGCGCCGACCCAGACCGGGTCCACCACGCCCTTGGCCGCGAGGAGCGCGGCGCTGACCAGGATGATCTCTCCGGGCAGCGGGATGCCGAGGCTCTCGAACCCGATCACGAGCGCGACCGTCACGTAGAGCCACCCGGCGGGGATCACCTGGAGCCACTCGTCGATGTGCACCGCGCCACCTTAGCGCCGCGGCACCCGGCAGGGGTCAGCGTTCGCTATCGAGATGCGCCATTTGCGCGTCGTCGTAGCGGTCACCCGCCGCCGCTCCCTGAGGCACCGCGGCCTCGATCGCGGCCAGCTCCGCGTCGGTCAGCGTCACGTCGAGCGCGCCCAGCGCCTCGGTGAGCCGGTCGCGCCGGCGCGCCCCGATGAGCGGGACGATGTCCGTGCCCCGCGACAGCACCCAGGCGATGGCGAGCTGGGCGACCGTGACGCCCTTGGCCTCGGCGACGGTGCCGAGCGCGGCCGTCAGCGACAGGTTGTGCGCGAGGTTCTCGGCCGAGAAGCGCGGGCTGAAGGACCTGAAGTCGCCCGCGGGCAGCTCGCGGTCCTTGGACCAGTGGCCGCTGAGCAGCCCTCTGGACAGCACCCCGTACGCGGTGATGCCGATCCCCAGCTCGCGGCAGGCGGGCAGGATGTCGCGCTCGATGCTCCTGGACAGCAGCGAATATTCGAGCTGCACGTCGGCGATCGGGTGGACGGCGTGGGCCCGCCGCAGGGTCCCGGCCCCGGCCTCGGACAGCCCGATGTGCCTGACGTGGCCCTTGGCGACCTCCTCGGCGATGGCCCCGACGGTCTCCTCGATCGGCACGGCCGGATCGACCCGCGCGATCCGGTAGACGTCCACGTGGTCGGTGCCGAGGCGGCGCAGCGTGTAGGCGAGCGAGGTCTTGACGGCCGCGGGCCGCCCGTCGGTGCCGAGCCAGTTGCCGTCGTAGTCGCGCTGCGCGCCGAACTTCACGCTGATCCGCACGTCGTCGCGCGAGCGGGACTTGAGCGCCTCGTGGATGAGCAGCTCGTTGTGGCCCATGCCGTAGAAGTCGCCGGTGTCGAGCAGCGTGATGCCCGCGTCGAGCGCGGCGTGGATGGTGGCGACGGACTCGGCGGCGTCGGCCGGTCCGTAGAGGTCGGACATGCCCATGCAGCCGAGCCCGAGGTCGGAGACGACCGGTCCGCCGGTTCCCAGAGTCTTCATGCCAGGAGTATGTCAGTTGGTCTGACAGATTTCAATTTTTGTCAGCACGATGCCCAACGGAGACTCAACGGTTACTCAACATCGCCGGACCTACCTTCCCGTCATCGGCACAGGCCGATCGGAAGAAAGGAACAACCATGCGCATCAGGACGATCATCGCCTCCGGCGCCGTCGCGGCCGCCGCGCTCACCCTGGCCCCGCTCCCCGCGAGCGCGGCGGCCCCGTCCTGCCTCACCTACAAGCTCAACGACAAGGGCTTCACGGACCACCTGTACGTCTGGAACACCTGCAAGGGCGCGCAGAGCTTCAAGGTCAGGCTGGCCAACGGCTCCGACCTGCCGTGCACCTACGACCGGCCCAGCAGCAGCCCGCACCACTGGTGGTGGAGGTTCCCGCGCCGTTTCGACGGGCTCGTGAGCTGCTGAAACCCGGAACGACACACAGACGAGGAGCACACGACATGCGCGCATCCACCATCGCCCTGCTGGCCGCCGCCGGGCTCGCCACGGTCGCTATCGCCGCCCCCGCTCAGGCCGCCGCCGCCGGGCGGGCCCCTTCGTGCCTGGCGTACACGCTGGACGACGACGGCGCCCAGGACGAGCTGTGGGTCTGGAACAACTGCAAGAAGGGGGTGAGCTTCCGCGTCAGGCTGGCCAACGGCCCGGACGGTTACTGCACGTACAAGGAGCCGCGCAGCCGCTACAGCAAGTTCACGTGGGAGTGGCCGCAGCGTTTCGACGGGCTCAGGACCTGCTGAGCGTTCACACCAGGTCGCCGGTCTCCATGTAGATCTCGCCGAGCACCTCGACCCGGGCGGTGAAGCCGTGCGGCCCGGTACGCGTGACTCCCGGCGAGAAGGCCCCCTCCAGCGTGTCGCCCGCCACCAGCCGCCGCGCCGGCGTGTCCGCCCGGCCGAACGTCGCCGGCACGGGCGCCGGGAAGTTCGTGGCCGGCACGTCGCCCGGCACGAGCACGCCGGGGTCGTGGCGGACGGTTCCCGGCACGATCCGGACCGAGAGCACCTGGTCGAAGTCGGGGCGGGCGGTGATCTCGTGCGCGAGGTGCAGCCCGCCGGCCCGCCCGAAGCACAGGTAGGTCAGCGCGCGGTCGTCGTCGTGGCGCGGCCCGGGGTCGAGCCTGGTGAAGCGGGACACCCGCTCGATCCGCGCCGTGACGTCCTCGGCGATGGGGGTGCCGCCGCGTTCGAAGTGCCCCTGGAAGACGGTGCCGGCCACCGACGTCCTGGCCGGCCCGCCGCCGGACGGGTCGAGCTCGAGGATGTCGAACCGCTCGGGCACGAACGTCTGGATGTCGCCGTCCTTGCGGTGGGCGCGCAGCACCTCCAGCACGTCGTCGCGGAAGCCGACCTCCATGAGCACCTGGAAGCGGTGCGCCGGGTGCTCGAACATCGGCAGGTGCGAGAAGTAGAGCGGGCCGTCCCCGAACAGCAGCATGCCGTGGACGTCGAACGTCTCCGGGTGGTGGTGATGGTGGTCGTGCTGGGCGTTCATGGCCGCCTCCAGAGCTCCGATGGTCACCGCCATTGGACCGCGGAAGCGCGGCGGACGCCTGAGTACCGCGTACTCAGACGCATGCGCCACGACGGGTGACGACCGCTTGATCGACAGAACCGGGACGGGTGTTTCGGTCCTGTTTCGTTCTCTCAAAGTACGTCCGCAACCCTTGGCAACACACCTCCCAGACACCTATGGTTCAGTACAATGCCACACATTACTGGGAAGGTTCATGACGTCTAAGCAGGTCAAGCCCCAGTTCGGCGCCGTACGCACTGCCGCCGGGGCCGTGCGACCGCTGTCCAGGGTGCACATCACCGGCGGGCTGCTCCATCACTGGCAGCGCCGGAACAGCGCGGCCACGATCCCGCACACCATCGAGCAGCTCCGGGCGGCGGGCAACGTCGCCAACCTGAGCCGCCTCTTGGAGCGGGACCCAGCCCCGTACCGCGGCCGCTATCCGTTCCTGGACACCGACCTGTACAAGACCCTCGAAGGGCTGGCGTACGAGCTCGGCGACGCGGATGACGACGCGGTGCGCGGCTTCTACGAGGAGGTCGTCGGCCTCCTCGAAAAGGTCCAGGCCGAGGACGGCTACCTCAACTCCTTCTTCCAGGACCCGGCCGCGGCCAAGAAGCCGTGGGAGGACCTGGCCTGGGGACACGAGCTGTACAACCTGGGCCACCTCATCCAGGCCGCCGTCGCCGCGAACCGCAGGATGGGCGACGACCGGCTGCTGCGGGTCGCGGCCAGGTTCGCCGACCTGGTGGTGTCCAGGTTCGGGGAGACGGGCGTCTGCGGGCATCCCGAGGTGGAGATGGCGCTGGTCGAGCTCTACCGGGAGACCGGCGAGCGCGGCTACCTGCGGCAGGCCGCGCAGTTCGTGGACCGCAGGGGCACGGGCGCGCTCAAGCACAGCATCTTCCCCGGCGACTACTTCCAGGACCACCTGCCCTTCCGCGAGCTGCCCTCGGTGACCGGGCACGCGGTACGGATGGCGTACCTGGCGGCGGGCGCGGCCGACGTGTTCCTGGAGAGCGGCGACGACTCGCTGTTCGAGGCGCTGGAGCGGCTCTGGGACGACATGGTGGCGACCAAGCTGTACATCACCGGCGGCCTGGGCAGCCGGCACTCCGACGAGGCGATCGGCGACCGGTACGAGCTGCCGTCCGAGCGCTCCTACAGCGAGACCTGCGCCGCCATCGCCGTCATGCAGTGGGCGTGGCGGATGTTCCTGGCCACCAGCGGCGCGAAATACCTCGACGTGTTCGAGCGCGTCCTCTACAACGCCTACGCCGTGGGCCTGTCGGCGGACGGCAAGGCGTTCTTCTACGACAACCCGCTCCAGCGCCGCCCCGACCACGAGCAGCGCAGCGGGGCGGAGGCGGGCGGCGAGCCGCTGCGGCGCTCCTGGTTCGGCTGCCCGTGCTGTCCGCCGAACATCGTGCGGTGGATGGCTCAGCTCGCCGACTACGTGGCGGCCCAGCGGGACGGCGCCCTGATCGTCGCGCACTACACCTCGGCGGTGATCGAGAGCGCGGAGCTGGACCTGGCGATGGAGAGCGCCTACCCGTGGGACGGCGACGTGCGTCTCACGGTCTCGCGCGCGCCGGACGGGCCGTACGCGCTGGTGCTGCGGGCGCCCGGCTGGGCGCGGGACGTGACGGTGGCCGTCAACGGCGAGCCGTGCGACGCGGCGGCGGCCGACGGCTGGATCACGCTGGAGCGGCGCTGGTCGGCGGGCGACGAGGTACGGCTCGGCCTGCCGATGCCGGTCAGGGCGCACGGCTCGCACCCCTATCTGGACGCCACCAGAGGCGCGGTCAGCCTGGCCCGCGGCCCGCTGGTCTACTGCGTCGAGCAGCAGGACAGCCCGGCCACCCCGGTCGACGACCTGCTCGTCGGCGTACCGGAGATCCGGCACGCCGAGATCCGGCACGCCGAGATCGGGCACGCGGAGATCGGGCACGCGGAGATCGGGCACGCGGACATTGTTAGCGCGAACATCGAGCGCCGCGACGAGGCCGTCGTGCTGCGCGTGGAGACGGCCGCGGCTCCCCCGCCGTCCGCCGAGCTCTACCCCGAGCTGCCCCTGGAGCAGACACACCCCGAGACGGGGGCCACCGGCACATCGCCGGTGACCTTCGTCCCCTACTTCCTGTGGGGCAACCGCGGCCCCGAAGCAATGCGGGTCTGGGTCAGGACCCCGACCACGGGAACCAACGGAAGGAAGGCGACATGAGGAGATCGGCGGCGCTCGCGAGCGTCACCATGACCGCCGTGCTGGCGCTCACCGCGTGCGGCGGAGGCGGCGGCGGCGCGACCCCTGCCTCGGGCAACGGGGCGGGTAACGGGGCGGGCACGTCGGGCGCGGCCGCCGTCAAGGGCGGCACCGTGCGGTTCCTGCTCAACGCGGATTTCTCCCACCTTGACCCGGTACGCGGCTGGGACGGCGGCGTGAACAACTTCTACCGGCTCATCTACCGCGGTCTGACGACCGTCGGCGCCGGTCCCGGCGCGGAGGGCACGAAGATCGTGGCCGACCTGGCCACGGACACCGGCAAGCCGTCGGACGACCACAAGACGTGGACGTACACGCTCAAGGACGACCTGTTCTTCGAGGACGGCACGCCGATCACGAGCGAGGCGGTCAAGTTCGGCGTCTCGCGGGCGTTCGACCCGGAGGCGGGGATCGGCTCCCCGTACGCGAAGATCCTGCTGGACGCCCCGAAGGACTACAAGGGCCCGTACGAGTCCGGTGACCTCGACACGATCGAGACGCCCGACGACAAGACGGTCGTCTTCCACCTCAAGAAGTCCTACCCCGACTTCCCGAGCGCGCTGACGCAGCCGAACTTCGTCCCCTTCCCCAAGGGGACCGGCGCGGCGGCCGCGTTCGACACCAAGCCGATCGCCAGCGGGCCGTACAAGCTGGAGAGCTACAAGCGCAACGCCTCGCTCAAGCTGGTCCGCAACCCGCAGTGGAA
This sequence comes from Nonomuraea rosea, assembly GCF_039539705.1. Taxonomy (NCBI): domain Bacteria; kingdom Bacillati; phylum Actinomycetota; class Actinomycetes; order Streptosporangiales; family Streptosporangiaceae; genus Nonomuraea; species Nonomuraea rosea. The sequence continues at coordinate 215,597 of NZ_BAABDQ010000008.1, forward strand.
GGCGAGCACGGACACGGTGCGCAAGGCCCTGCCGGACTCCTTCGAGTGGACGTTCGGCCTGGACCCGGCCACCATCGACGAGCGCATGCTGGCCGGGCAGGGCACCGACGCGGACGCGATCACCGGCATCATCCAGTCGGCGACGGTGGCCCGCGCGCAGGCCCCGCAGATCAAGTCGCGCACGCTCAGCGGCCTGACCGGCTGCACCACCTACATGTCCCTGAACATGACCAAGGACAACCTGGACGACGTCCGGGTGCGCCAGGCGATCAACTACGCCGTCAACAAGGACACCGTGGTCGCCGGGATGGGCGGCTCCATGCTGGCGGCCAAGGGCACCGCGATCCAGCCGCCGACGATCGCGGGCCGGGTGGAGTACGACCCGTACCCGTACAACGTGGAAACCGCCAAGAAGCTGCTGGCCGACGCGGGCCTGGCGAACGGGTTCTCCCTGACCCTCGACACCCGGCCGGTGCCGAAGATGCAGGCCGTGGCGGTGGCGATCCAGGAGGCGCTCAAGCAGGTGAACATCGATGTCAAGATCAAGAACATCGACACCTCGACGTTCTACGAGGTGATCGGGACGCCGGCGCAGCAGCACGACGCCGCCATCACCGGCTGGTGCCCGGACTGGGCGTCCGGGGCGACGTTCCTGCCGCCGCTGTTCGACGGCCGCAACATCACCGCCAAGGGCAACCAGAACCTGGCGCAGATCAACGACAAGGCGATCAACGCGAAGATCGACGAGATCGCGGCCATCCCGGACGTCGAGCAGGCCAACGCGGCCTACGGCGAGCTGGACAAGACGATCATGGAGCAGGCGCCGATGGTGCCGCTCGCCTACGAGAAGGTCGTCACGATCACGGGCTCGAACATCGCGGGCGCCTACCTGTCGAACTCCTTCTCCGGCGGCATCGACCTGGTCTCCGTCGGCCTGGCGAAGCCGTCGAAGTAAATGACCGTCGCCGCTCATCCACAACAGGTGGCGGGCCCGCCCGCCACCTCGGGCCGGCGGATCGCGGGCGCGCTGCTGCATGACAAGGCCGCGATCCTCAGCACCGCGTTCCTGGCGCTGATCGTGCTGATGGCCGTCTTCGCGCCGCTGATCAGCGCGATCACCGGGCACGGCCCGAACGACTTCGACAGCGCGGCCGTCAACACCGACCTGGGCGGGATCCCGCACGGGTCGCTGGGCGGGATCAGCGCCGAGCACCTGCTGGGCGTCGAGCCGCAGAACGGCCGCGACATCCTGGCCCGCATCGCCTACGGCGCCCGCGTGTCGCTGCTCATCGCGACCGCGGCCACCGCGCTCACCACGCTGCTCGGCGTGGTGCTGGGCATGCTGGCCGGGTTCCGCCAGGGCTGGGTCGACCAGGTGATCTGCCGGGTCATGGACTTCCTGATGGCCTTCCCCGCGCTCATCTTCATGATCGCCATCCTGTCCTCGCTGCAGGACGGCAACCGGCCCGTGCTGCTGGTCGCGGTGATCAGCGTGTTCGGCTGGCCGTACCTGGCCCGGGTGGTGCGCGGGCAGACGCTGGCGCTGGTGAACAGGGAGTTCGTGGAGGCCGCGCGGGCCTCCGGCGCCTCCACGGGGGCGCTGGTGTTCAAGGAGATCCTGCCGAACCTGCGCAGCTCGCTGATCGTGATGACCACCCTGTCGGTGCCCGGCTACGTCGGCACCGAGGCGGGGCTGTCGTTCCTGGGCGTCGGCGTGAGCCCGCCCACGCCGTCGTGGGGTCAGATGATCTCGAGCTCGGTCGGCTGGTACGCCGTCGACCCGATGTACTTCGCGATCCCCGGCGCGTTCCTATTCTGCACGGTGCTGTCGCTGACCGTGCTCGGTGACCGGCTGCGGGCCGCTTTCGACGCGGGGGAGGCGTCGTGATGGCGCGTTACATCGCCGGACGGGCGGCGGGAGTGGTGCTGATCCTCTTCCTGGTGTGCCTGTTCACGTTCGTCATCTTCTTCACGCTGTCGGCGGATCCGGCGGTGATGATCTGCGGGAAGACGTGCACGCCCGAGCGGATCGAGCAGATCCGCACGGTGCTGGGGCTGGATCAGCCGTTCTTCACCCAGTTCGGCACGTTCCTGCTCGGCATCTTCGCCGGGCGCGACTACGGCTCCGGCGCGAACCTGGTGCACTGCGCCGCGCCGTGCCTGGGCTACAGCTTCCAGACCAACCAGTCCGTGTGGGACATGGTCGTGGAGCGGCTGCCGGTCAGCGCCACGGTCGCGATCGGCGCCGCGGTGCTGTGGCTGTTCTTCGGGATCGCCGCCGGCCTGCTCAGCGCGGTCAAGGAGGGCACGTGGTGGGACCGCACCGCGATGGGGCTGGCGCTCGGCGGCTCCAGCATCCCCAACTACGTGCTGGCGCTGGCCCTGCAGTACGTGCTCGTGGTGCAGTTCCAGGTGCTGCCGTTCCCGCAGGCCGTGGCGTTCTCCGACGATCCCGTGCTGTGGTTCCAGTCGTACCTGATGCCGTGGATCGTGCTGGCCACCGGCTACGCCTGCCTGTACGCCCGGCTCACCCGCGCGAACGTGATCGACACCCTGGCCGAGAACTTCATGCGCACGGCCAGGGCCAAGGGCCTGAACCCGGTGCTGACCATGCGCAGGCACGCCCTGCGTCCCGCGCTGACGCCGATCGCCACGATCTTCGGCATGGACTTCGCCGCGCTGCTCGGCGGCGCGCTGATCACCGAGACCGTGTTCGGGCTGAACGGCGTCGGCAAGATGGCCGCCGACTCGATCGCCAAGAACGACCAGCCCGTCATCATGGCGGTGACGCTGCTGGCGGCGTTCTTCGTGGTGATCGGGAACGTGGTGGTGGACCTCGTCTACGCGAGGCTGGACCCGAGAGTGAGGATCACGGCGAAATGAGCGAGCTGCTTGTCGTGGAGGACCTCACCGTCACCTTCCCGACCACGCGCGGCCCGGTGGACGTGGTCAAGGGCGTCTCCTTCACCGTCGGGCGGGACGAGACCGTCGGCATCGTCGGCGAGTCGGGGTCCGGCAAGTCGATGACCAGCCTGGCGATCATGGGCCTGCTGCCCAAGGGCGCCAGGACCAGCGGCAGCATCCGGCTGAACGGCGCCGAGCTGCTCGGCCGCCCCGACCGGGAGCTGCGGCGGCTGCGCGGCGACCGGATGTCGATGGTCTTCCAGGACCCGTTGTCGTCCCTGAACCCGTACTACACGGTCGGGCTGCAGATCGAGGAGGTCTACCGCACGCACAGGGGCCGCTCCCGCAAGGCCGCCCGCAAGGTCGCCGTCGAGGCGCTGCGGCAGGTGGGCCTGCCGGACGCCGAGCGGCGGGTGGACTACTACCCGCACCAGTTCTCCGGCGGGCAGCGGCAGCGCGTCATGATCGCGATGGCGCTGGTGTGCTCCCCCGAGCTGCTGATCGCCGACGAGCCGACCACGGCGCTGGACGTGACCGTGCAGGCGCAGATCCTGCGGCTGCTGGCCGAGCTGCGGCGGCAGAGCGGCACCGGCATGGTGTTCATCACTCACGACCTGGCGGTGATCAGCTCGATCGCCACCCGCGTGCTGGTGATGCGCCAGGGCGAGCCGGTCGAGTACGGCACCGCCGAGCAGATCTTCGCCGAGCCGCGCCACGACTACACCCGGATGCTGCTGGAGAGCATCCCCCGCATCGACGACCCGCTGGCCGAGCCGGCGAGTGACCAGGTGATCTCATGAGCGAGCCGTTGCTGCGCGCCACGGACCTGACCAAGCGGTTCACCGCGCGCGGCCCGCTGGGCGCGAAGAGCGAGTTCACCGCCGTGGATCGGGTGAGCTTCGAGGTGCGGCTGGGCGAGACGCTGGCCGTGGTCGGCGAGTCCGGCAGCGGCAAGTCCACGACCGCCCGCATGGTGGCCAAGCTGATGGACCCGAGCGAGGGGCGGCTGGAGTTCGACGGCGAGGACGTCACCCAGGTCGCGGGGGCGGCGCTGGCCCGCTTCCGCGCCAACGTCCAGGTCGTCTTCCAGGACCCGTTCTCCTCGCTGAACCCCCGGCACACCGTGGAGCGCATCCTCATGGCCCCGCTGGCCTACCAGGGCATCGCGCCCGACGGCGGCCGGCGGGCGCACGCGAAGGAGCTCATGGAACGGGTCGGGCTCAACCCCGACCACTCGCTGCGCTACCCCGCGCAGTTCTCCGGCGGGCAGGCCCAGCGCATCGGCATCGCCCGCGCGCTGGCCGTCAACCCCAAGCTGGTGATCTGCGACGAGGCGGTGTCGGCGCTGGACGTGTCGGTGCAGGCGCAGGTCATCGAGCTGCTGCGGCGGCTGCAGCGGGAGAGCGGCTTCAGCTACGTCTTCATCGCCCACGACCTGGCCGTGGTGCGGCAGATCGCGCATCGGGTGGCGGTCATGAGCCAAGGCAGAATCGTCGAGCAGGGTCCCGCCGAGCAGGTGTTCGGCGCCCCGCAGGACGAGTACACGCGCACGCTGCTGGCGGCCGTCCCACGGATCGACCCCGAATGGGACCGCCGCAGGAGGGAGAGGCTTTGATCACCGCGAGCTACACGATTCCCGGGATGCGGGTGCGCGACCATGTCGCGGAGGTGCCGCTCGACTGGTCCGATCCGCAGGCCGCAGCGCCCCTGGCACGGGGCACGATCACGGTGTTCGCCCGCGAGCTGGTCCATCCGGCCCGCGACGGCGAGGACCTGCCGTACCTGCTGTACCTGCAGGGCGGTCCCGGCGGGAAGGGCCCGCGCCCGGTCGGCGGAGGCGGCTGGCTCGGGAAGGCGCTGGAGACGTACCGGGTGATCCTGCTCGACCAGCGCGGCACCAGCCGCAGCTCGCGCATCGACGGGCGGGTGATGAGCGCGCTCAGCCCGGAGGACGGGGCCGCCCACCTGGCCCGCTTCCGCGCGGACTCGATCGTGGCCGACGCCGAGCACCTGCGCAAGACCGTCTTCGGCGGCCGGCGCTGGTCGACGCTGGGGCAGAGCTACGGCGGCTTCCTGACGCTGACGTACCTGTCGGCCGCGCCCGAGGGGCTGAGCGCCTGCTACGTGGCGGGCGGCCTGCCCTCGGTGACGCCCGACGCCGCCGAGGTCTACCGGCGCACCTATCCGCGGGTCGCGGCCAAGAACGCCGAGTTCTACCGCCGCTACCCGCACCACGCGGACGGCGTCGGCCGCCTGGCCGACCGGCTGGCCGAAGGCGACGTGCTGCTGCCCGACGGGGACACCCTGACCGTGCGGCGGCTGCAGTCCCTGGGCATCGACTTCGGCATGAAGCCGGGCTACGAGCGCATGCACTGGCTGCTGGACGAGGCCCTGCCGGAAGGGTCGGACGAGCTCACGGAGACGTTCCTGCACCAGGTGCTGGCCCGCTCGTCCTACGCCGACAACCCGCTGTTCGCCGCGCTGCAGGAGAGCATCTACGGCTCGGGGCCCGGCGCGACCTCGTGGGCGGCGCAGCGCGAGCGCGCCCGGCATCCCGCCTTCGCCGAGGACGCCAGGCCGCTGCTGTTCACCGGCGAGATGATCTATCCCTGGATGTTCGAGGAGATCCGCGCGCTGCGGCCCTTCCGTCCCGCCGTCGAGCTGCTCGCCGCGCGCGGCGACTGGCCGCCCCTGTACGACCTGGACCGGCTGGCCGCCAACGAGGTACCGCTGGCGGCCGTCGTCTACTTCGACGACATGTACGTCGACTCCGGCCTGCAACTGGACACCGCGTCCAAGGTCGGCAACGCCCAGACCTGGGTCACCAACGAGTACGAGCACGACGGCATCGGCGACGAACGCGTCTTCGACCGGCTGACCGGGCTCGTCCGCGACATTGGAGGAGGAATCACCGGTGACTGACGGCAGGCTGCCCAAGCTGACCGAGATCCCCGCGTTCACCGAGTACATCGCCCAAGGCTGGGACTCCCCCGCCCGCACCCCGGACCTGGTCCCCGGGGCGGCGCAGGCCGCGGCCGCGCACCGGGCCAGGCTCGCCGCGGCGCTGCCAGGGCGGACGGTGGTCGTGGCGGCCGGGCGGGCGCCCGTCCGCAGCAACGACACCGCCTACGACTTCCGGGTGGACAGCGACTTCTCTTGGCTGATCGGCTGCTCGGCGGAGAACGCCGTGGCCGTGGTCGGCGGCGGCGACGCCACGCTGTACCTGCCGCCGCCCGCCCGCCCCGGCGAGAGCGGGTTCTACGCCGACGCCGCCTACGGAGAGCTGTGGGTGGGCCCGTCGCCGTCTTTGGCCGAGTGGGCGGCGGCGCTGGGCATCACGGTGCGGCCGCTGCCGGAGTTCGGCGGGCCGCCGGCCGGCGCCCTGCTGGCCGGCACCGGCTGGGCGAACCCGTCGCCGGAGCTGCGGCAGACCCTGGCCGAGCTGCGCATGATCAAGGACGAGTGGGAGGTCGGCCAGCTCCGCGAGGCCGTGGACCGTACCGTCGAGGGCTTCGCCGCGGTGCTCGCCGAGGTGCCGGCCGCGATCGCGGGTCCCGGCGAGCGCTGGCTGCAGGGCACCTTCGACCGGTACGCCAGGGCGTACGGCAACGGCCCCGGCTACGCGGGCATCGTCGGCAGCGGCCCGCACGCCCCCACCCTGCACTGGGTGCGCTGCGACGGCCCGGTGCTGCCGGACGAGCTGCTGCTGCTGGACCTGGGCGTGGAGACGCGCAGCCACTACACCGCCGACGTCACCCGCACCTTCCCCGCGTCGGGCACCTTCTCCCCCGCCCAGCGGCAGGTGCACGACCTGGTGGAGCGGGCCCACCGGGCCGGGCTGGCGCAGGTCGCGCCGGGCCGCCGGTTCACCGACTTCCACCACGCGGCCATGGAGGTCATCGCCCGCGGGCTGGACGACTGGGGGCTGCTCCCGGTCTCGGTGGACGAGGCCCTGTCGGAGCGCGGCCAGCACCACCGCCGCTACCTGATCTGCGGCATCGGCCACCACCTGGGCCTGGACGTGCACGACTGCGCCGCGTCCAGCGTGGCCGCCTACCACGGGGCCGACATGGCGCCGGGGATGGTGCTCACCGTCGAGCCCGGACTGTACTTCCACGCCCACGACCGCACGGTCCCGCCGGAGCTGCGCGGGATCGGTGCGCGCATCGAGGACGACCTGCTGGTCACGGAGGACGGCGCGGAGATTCTCTCCGACGCCCTGCCGATCGACGCCAGCGGCCTGGAGACCTGGAACAAGGAGAGATCATGACCGGCACAGCACAGGTGTGGCACGGCGTGCACGTCGCCACCGCGCTGCCCTTCCACGACGACCTGTCCGTCGACTACGACGGCTACGCCGAGCACGTACGATTCCTGGCCGCGGGCGGCTGCGACGGCGTCTGCCCCAACGGCTCGCTCGGCGAGTACCAGACGCTCACCGACGAGGAGCGCGCCCGCGTGGTGCGCACCGCGGTCGAGGCCGCGCCCGACGGTTTCCGCGTCATGCCGGGCGTGGCCGCCTACGGCGCGGCCGAGTCCAGGCGGTGGGCCGAGCAGGCGGCCGAGGCGGGCGCCTCCTCGGTGCTGCTGCTGCCGCCGAACGCCTACCGCGCCGACCGCGCGGCCGTCGTCGGCCATTACCGGGAGGTCGCCAAGGCCGGGCTGCCGGTCGTGGCCTACAACAACCCCATCGACACGAAGGTCGACCTGGTCCCGGAGCTGCTGGCCGAGCTGCACCAGGAGGGGCTGATCGTCGGGGTCAAGGAGTTCAGCGGCGACGTGCGCAGGGCGTACGAGATCGCCGAGCGGGCGCCGGGCCTCGACCTGCTCATCGGGTCGGACGACGTGCTGCTGGAGCTGGGCATCGCCGGGGCGGTCGGCTGGATCGCCGGTTACCCGAACATGATCCCGCAAGCCTCGGTTGAGCTCTACCGGCTGGCGACCTCCGGCGAGGTCGCCAAGGCGCTGCCCCTCTACCGCGACCTGCACCCGCTGCTGCGGTGGGACTCCAAGACCGTGTTCGTGCAGTCCATCAAGCTGTCGATGGACCTGGCCGGGCGCAAGGGCGGCGCCTGCCGGCCGCCCCGCACCGCACTGTCGCCCGGCCAGGCGGCCCAGATCACCCGCGAGACGCGAGAGGTCCTGGCCAAGGGGTACCTGTAGATCAGGCGCCGCTGTAGCGGGCCTGGCGGGCCGCGGTGGTCAGGGCCGCGGCCCTGGCCGCCTCCGTCGGGGTGAACGGCAGCCCGGGCCGCCTGATCAGCAGGGCGCGATCCGGGTTCACCGAGATCACCATGGTGGTGTTGAGCTCGGCGCCCTCGTCCACCGTGTCTCCGGGCCGCCGCCACTCGACCTGCGAGACCCGCAGCAGCTCCGCCATCGCCTCGGGCAGCCGGTCGGGGTCGTCGCCGACCCGCTGCGCCAGCACGAACGCCTGGACGCCCGGGTCGGTGAGGTCCTTGACCTGCGCGGGCACGATCACCACGTCGTGCCCGCCCGCCTCGGCCAGCACGCCGGCCAGCACGTCGAGCGCCAGGTCCCGCGGCGCCTCGATGACGAACTCGTCGAGCGCGTCGCACCCGGCTGGCGTGATGGCGCTGCTGCCGGTCGGGGCGATGTGCAGGGCCAGGATGTTGCAGCCCAGACGGCCGAACGCGCCCGCCACGGTGGCGAGCCGGCCCGGCCGCTCCACCACCCGCATGCGGATGCGCCACAACGTCATGGGCGACCCGGCGCCGCCGTCCACCGGAAGCGCGGCGGCCCTCTTGCCGGGACGGCGGCCCATCCGTTTGTGGCCCATCCGCTTATGGCCTATCCGCTTATGGATGGCCGCCCCGGCGATCAACGCCGCCCCCAGCCCGATCAGCACGACAGGACCGGGATCCTCGTGCCCGAGCAACGTCGCGAGCAGGTGCGCCAAGCCGACCGCGAGGAACAAGGCGGCGAGCTCGGCGAGCTCCCGCCGCCACGAGCGCGCCTGCCGATCGTCATGCTTCGAACGTGGATGAATCACCTTGGGTGCATCGCTCATGGCACCCAGTGTGTCCGCGGCTTGTTACATGATCACGGGTCACGAGGTTGCGGCGGCATTAAACAGCGTTCACCGCATGACCGGGAAATAGCCCGCCTTTGCCGTCACGAGGCCGCCGATCCTGCGGCCGTCCTGGGTCCCTGCCGCCGCTTCGGCTCGGCCGTCTCCTGCGGGCCCGTGCCGGCGAGGTCGTGCGCCGAGCGGACCCGCCACACGATGAACAGCACGCTCATCGCCTCCGCCAGGTGGGACGCGAGCTCTCCGTACCCGATCGAGGTCAGCGCGCCGGACAGCAGCGACACCGGGATCAGCGCCAGCGTGACGCCGCCGGTCCGCACGGTGGCGTCGCTCCACCTGGCATCGCGCCGCTGGCCGATGACGAGCATCGCCAGCCACGCGTAGACGGTCAGCCCCGCCAGAGTGATCACCTGGAGGAACGACTCGGAGGTGGCGACCCCCGTGAGCTCCAGCAGGAGCGGGGCCGATCCGTTCATGAGGCCGAACCCGAGGGTGAGCACGCCGAACACGGTCCAGAGCCGCCCGAGCACCCGCAGGAACATGACCGTCGTCGCCACCGTGAGCACCAGGACGCCGGCGGCGCCTGCGACGCTGTTCAGCGCGCCGATCACGATCCAGGCGAACAGGTCTCCTGCGACGCCCAGATAGAGCAGCCGCCGCAGCCACACGACGTCCCGTCCGGCGCCCCGCCCACCGTCCGGCCCTCCGGACGGGACGGCGGGGCCGCGGAGCAAGTGCCAGAGCAGCCAGGCCTTGAGCGCCCCGGACAGCAGGAGCCCGGCCACGTCCCAGTCGATGCCTGTCCGGTCGTCCGTCAGGTCGTCCCCGTTGAACCACATCGTGACGGCCGAGAGCCACCACGTCTGGCCGATGGCGACGTGGGCCGCCGTGGCCGCGGCCACGGCGGCCAGGTAGATCACGGTGGCGGCCATGGCCAGGCGGCCGAAGCGATAGCGACGCATTTGAGGAATAATGCGGTGATCTTAGCGTGCCGCGCAGCGGTTCGAAGCCCGCCCCGGATGCTCTGGCTAGACCCGTTCGACCTCCACCAGGAGCACCGACGCGGGCCGGAGCGCCGGAGCGGGCAGGCCCAGCTCGGCCAGCGCGGCGCCGGGCAGCCGGATCGGCCCGTTCTCCGAGGTGACGGCCCACTGCGGCAGCCCCGCGCCTTCGGGCAGCGGGCCCGCCGGCCGCACCTCGTACAGGGCGGCGGGGTCGAGGCCCGGCAGCCGGATCGGGCCGGGCCCGGTGTCGAGCCTGGAGGTGAGCTGGACGTAGGCGAACAGCGCCCGCTCCGGCAGCACCACGCCGTGCACCAGCGCCGACGGGTCCGGATGGTCCGCGCGCACCACGCGCCCCGCGTGCAGCAGCGGCCTGAACCGCTTGTGCAGCGCGATCCAGGCCGCCAGCTCCGTCAGCTCGTCCTCGCTCGCCGAGGTCAGGTCCCACTCGACGCCCATGTGCCCGAACAGCGCGGTGGCGGCCCGGAAGGCCAGCGGCAGCGACCTGCCGGTGCAGTGGTCGCGCGGCGCGCCGACGTGGCAGCCCAGCCGCTCGGGCGGCACGAGCAGGCCGGTCCAGCGCTGGATCGACTGCCGGTCGAGCGCGTCGTTGCTGTCGGAGGTCCAGACCCGGTCGGTACGGGCCAGGATGCCGTAGTCGATGCGCGCGCCGCCCGACGAGCAGGACTCGATCTCCAGCCCGGGATGGCGGCGGCGCAGCTCGTCCAGCAGCCGGTAGGCGGCCAGCGTCTGCGCGTGCACGCCGGGGACGCCGTCGTGCACCGGCTCGGCGATGTCGCGGTTGTGGTCCCACTTGATGTAGTCGATGGCGTACTCGCCGACCAGGGTGTCCAGCCGTTCGAGCAGGTACGCGTACGCCTCCGGCCTGGCCAGGTCGAGCACCTGCTGGTTGCGCTGCGGCGGCGGCATCCGCTCCGACCGCCCGAGGATCCAGTCGGGGTGCTCGCGGGCCAGGTCGGAGTCGGGGTTGACCATCTCGGGCTCGAACCAGAGCCCGAACTGCATGCCGAGCTTGCGCACGCGATCGGCCAGTGGGTGCAGGCCGCCGGGCCAGACGCCTTCGTCGACGTACCAGTCGCCGAGCCCGGCCCGGTCGTGGCGGCGGTGGCGGAACCAGCCGTCGTCGAGCACGAACCGCTCGATCCCGGCCTCCGCCGCCCGGCCCGCCAGCTCCAGCAGCCGGTCGAGGCCGTGGTCGAAGTAGGTGGCCTCCCAGTTGTTGAGGGTGACGGGCCGGACCGGCAGCGGGCGGGCGGCGCGCAGGTGGTCGTGCAGGCGTCCGCTCGCCTCGTCCAGGCCGCCGCCGGACCAGGTGAAGTACACCCACGGCGTCCGGTAGCTCTCCCCCTCCCCCAGGGTGACCTCGCCGGGCGCGAGCAGCTCTCCCGCGGCCAGCAGCGCCGCGCCCTCCTGCAACCGCTCCGCGTAGTGGACGTGGTCGCCGCTCCAGCCCGCGTGCACGGCACACACCTCGCCGGCCCGGAAGCCGAACCCGGCGGTCCCCGCCACCAGCAGCCCGGTGCCGTCGTGGCCGGTGCGCCCCCGCCGGTTCTCCCTGGACCACACGCCGTGCTCGAACGCCCTGCGCTGCGGCACCTTCTCCAGCGCCCACCGGCCGGTGAAGTCGAGCAGCTCTCCCGCCCGCGCGGGCAGGGGCAGCGCGCAGGTCAACCCCTCCAGCCGGTACGGCGACGCGGCGGTGTTCGTCACCGTGTGCCGCATGGTCACCAGGCCGCCGGCGTCCATGGCCAGCTCGCTCACCAGCGCCAGCCCCGCCCGGTCGTCGGACGCCGTGACGGTCACCGTGCCGCCCGCGCCGGGGGTGGCATCGACGTCGAACCCGTCGAGGGTCCACCTGACCGGCCAGTGCTCACCCGGCCTGGCGCCCGACAGGCCCGGCCGGCCGTACCAGCCGTCGCCCTGCGCGGGCAGCAGCGGCGGCGCGGCGGTCAGCGACGCCAGCGCGGGCAGGAGCTCGGACCCGCTGACCGGGCCGAGGTCCGCGCCGAAGTGACGGACCCGGGGCAGCCCGGGACCGGAGCCGTCGAGCACCAGGGCGGTGCCCGCGGCGGACAGGACGAGAGGGGACGGGATGAGGGGGGACAAGGTCGGGCTCCTTACTCCGAGCAGGGCAGGAACGGCACCCGCGGTCCTGCGCCTGTCGTGGATCGGCTCAGCGATCCGACGCTACCCGAACCCCGGTCGCCGTCCCGATCTTGGGGTGCGCGCAGAAGAAGGCCCCCCGGCGCGGACGCCGGAGGGCCGATGGAGATCAGGCGGTCAGACGGAGATCCGGCCGGCGCCGGCCCCCGCGGTCACGACGGACTTGACGTTGGAGGCGGTGTCGAGTGAGTAGGAGTAGGGGATCGAGGCGACGCTGCCGCCGGTCTGGCCGGTGCCGGAGCCGACGAAGTGGTTGTTACGGGCCACCAGCGTGCCGGGGCCGGAGTCACCCTCGCCGAGGTGGTACGGGTCCTCGGTGTTCTCGAAGTAGTTGCCCTCGACGAGCACGCCCGCGCCTTCGGTGGAGGCCACGCCGTAGCTGCCGACGTTGCCGTAGAAGTTGTTGTAGACGTGCACCGGGTTGCCGAAGCGGACGCGCGGGTGGCGCTGGTTGGTGCCGTCGAACCAGTTGTGGTGGTACGTCACGCGCAGGTGCCCCACGTCCTCGCTGCCGTTGCCGTCGTCGTGGCCGAGCAGCATGCTCTTGTCGTGGTTGGACACCTTGTTCCAGGAGACGGTGACGTAGTCGCTGGCCCGCTTGATGTCCACGGCGCCGTCATAGCCGGCGCTGAAGGAGTTGTGGTCGATCCACACGCGGGTGGAGTACTGGACGTTGATGGCGTCGTCGTTCCAGCCGCGGAAGGTGAGGTTGCGGACGATCACGTTCGAGGCCTCGGAGATGTTGAACCCGCAGCCGACGATGGCCGCGCCCGAGTTGCCCAGGACGGTCTTGTTGGAGGCCACGCGGAGCATGCCCGAGCAGGAGATCGTGCCCGACACCCTGATCACCGCGGTGCCGCTCGCCGACAGCGCGCTGGTCAGCGCGGAGGCGCTGGTGACGGTGGTCGGCGAGGCGTTGCCGCCGCCGGAGGTGCCGCCGCCCTGCGTGGCCCAGCCGACCAGGCCGGTCGGGTTGCCGGTCGGGGGCGGCGTCACGGTCGGGGTCACGGTCGGCGTCACGGTCGGGGTCGGGTTGCCGCCGCCCGCGGCGACGAGCCGCCACTGCTTGGTGGCCACGGAGTCGCACGAGTTCTGCTGCACGAGGGCGCCGGAGCCGGTCGCGTTGTCCGCGGTGTTCAGGCACTTGCCGCCGTTGGCGTTGACGACCCGCACCGTGGTGCCCGACTCGGGCAGCGTCCACGTCTGGGACGAGGCGCCGGTGCAGCTCTCCTGCTGCACGGCCTTGCCCGCGGACGTGCTCGCGTCCCGCACGCCCGCGCACTTGCCACTGTGGGCGGCCTTCAGCGTGTAGCCGCTGCCGCTGGCGGTCAGGTTCCAGGTCTGCGCGGCGCCGCCGCAACCGGTCTGGGTGAGCTGGACGCCGTCGGACGAGCTGGATCCCGGTACGGTGAGGCACAGGCCGCTGCCGTTGTTCACCACGGTGTACGCGCCCGGCGCCGGCGCGGCCGCCGCCGATGTGGCCGCCGCCACGCCCGCCACCGCGGTCCCGATCAGGGCGATGACGCCCGCGATGACTGCCGCTGTTCTGCCGTTCAGTCTGTGTCGCACGATTCAAGCTCCTTGCTGGACCGGGCAGGCCCTGGGACCTGCGAAATGGCATCCCCCAGCGAGCAGTCGTTCACATACGTGATTGCCATACGTGTGAGCGAACAACCGACAACATAGGTAAGCGCTTTCCCACTGTCAATGAGCGCTGAAACTTTCAGCACCGCGCCGTTTCCCTGCTGTGAGAACCGGCATCCACCTGCGCTTATCCGATATATCGCAGTTGGTCGGCAACCCTGAGTGATCGTCCATTGTTGTCCAACCCCCATCTGATCGATTAGGTTAGGCTCACCTAAATTTATGGATGGGAGTTCCGGGGATGGTCGAGCCCTTTCGCATGTTCGACGTACGGGTGGACAGGCTCCAGCGGCTGAGCCCGTCGTTCCTGCGGGTCACCTTCACGGGTGACGACCTGCACCACTTCGCCGACAACGGGTTCGATCAGCGGCTGAAGCTCATCCTGCCGCTCCCCGACCACGGCATGACCTACCTGCCCACCGGCTCGGACTGGTTCCCGCGCTGGCGGGAGCTGGACGACGCCAAGCGCAACCCGATGCGCACGTACACGGCCAGGCTGGTCCGCCCGGAGGCCGCCGAGGTGGACGTGGACGTGGTCATGCACCCGGACGGCGGCCCGGTCGCGCGCTGGGCCGAAGAGGTGCGCCCCGGTGACATCGCCGCCCTCTACGGCCCCGACTCCCGCCACGAGGGCCGGCACGGCGGCCTGGAGTTCCGGCCGCCCGAGGGCACCGGCTGCGTGCTGATCGCCGGCGACGAGACCGCGGTGCCCGCCATCTGCTCGGTCCTGGAACGGATGCCGGCCGGCCTGGCGGGCGAGGTGCTGATGGAGGTGCCGGGCGAGGACGACTTCCTCGATGTCCAGGCCCCCGCGTCGGTCAAGGTCTCCTGGCTGGCCAGGAACGGCTCTCCGCGCGGCGACCTCCTCGTGCCCGCCGTCGAGGCCGCCGCCCGGCACCTGCTCCCGCCGCTCCCCGTCCCGGACACCTTCGACGACGTGGACGTGGACGCCGAAGAGCTGTGGGAGGTGCCGCAGGAGGAGACGCCGTACGGGCCGCTGTACGCATGGCTGGCCGGCGAGGCCGCCGTGATCAAGGCCCTGCGGCGTCACCTGGTCGCCGAGCGCGGCCTGGACCGGCGCGCCGTGGCCTTCATGGGCTACTGGCGGCAGGGCCGCTCAGAACACAACGAGTAGAACGCCGGCACACCACGGCCCCACCTCGGGCCACACTTCGGCCCCACCACGGGCGAACCCACGACAGCCGCCGCCCACCCTGAGCCGCCTCAGCGCGGCCCAGCCTCGGTCATGACCCCACCCCCGGCCCCAGACCTGGACCCGGGCTCAGACCTGGACCCGGGCTCAGACCCCAGACCCGGGGGTCATACCTGGGCTCAGGCGGGCTCGGACACGGCCCTCTGCTCGGAAGCGGCCCCTTCGTCGGACACAACCGCCGCTCCTTCGTCGGAAACGGCCCTCTCCTCGGAAGTAGCCCGCTGCTCGGACGCGGGTTCGGGCTCGCCTCCGGCGGTGAGCACGATCCGCAGCTCCGCCTGTGTGGGCGGCTTCGTCCAGGTCAGGCCGGGACCACCGGCAGCGATCAGTCCGGCGGCGACGTCGCGCAGCAGTGACTCCGCCGCCGCGTCCGGCTGCTTCTCGCGGGCATCCGTGTAGCCGTCGAGCACCCGGGCCAGATCCAGCATCATCGTGTTGACGGACGACCTCCCGCGCTCGCCCAGCGGCCCAAGCGTCACCGGGCCAGCGGTCCCGTCGATCGCCATGCCACCGACCGCCTTACCCCCGTCGGCAGCGGCACCGTCGGCGCATGGCTCACCCCCGGCCTCCCTCAGCTCAACCGAGTCCACCGCCGCAAGGCCCGCGACCTCAGCGACCTCAGCGACCTCAGCGACCTCAGCGACCTCAGCGACCTCAGCGACCTCAGCGACCTCAGCGGTGGGACGTTCCGGCAGGCCGGCCCGTTCCGGCCGCTTGCCGCGGACGGTGACCTGCAACGCTCCAATGCGCTCGTCGCTCGACCAGCTCTCAACACCCTCGACCGGCTCACCGCACACCACCCGCCGCACAGCCCCGGCGAAGGCGGCGCGATCCATCCCGTCCACCTCGCCGTCCAGCCACCCGGCCCGCAGGTGCAGCACTCCCGGCCGCTCGGCCGCCGGCAGCCGTTCCAGCAGCGCCGCGACCGTGCCCTGCGGATCGTGCAGCGCGCCGTCCCCCCTGGCCGCGAAACCGTCCGCGAGCAGGTACAGCGAGATCAACCGCGGCGGGTCGTACATCGTGAGCACCCCCTGCTCCGCCCCCACCAGCACGTTGCCGCCGTCGTGGTAGGCACGCAGCCCTTCCATGAACGCGGCCCGCACCTCTGGAGCGAGACGCGATACCCAGCCCCACTCCCCTTCCCCGTCCAACCCGCCCCCGGCATCCACACCGGCCGCCCGAGCACCGGCCCGAGCACCCGACCCGGCACCAGCCCCGTCATAAGCTCCGGCTCCGGCCGAACCGCGCCGGAGCCACCACCCCACCGCGCCCCCCACGACGCCCACCACCACGGCGGCCAGCAAAGCGACTGCGATCCCCACGATGCGCTACTTTCCCCTCGTTCCTGACAGGGCTAGCAGCGTAGTGTGATCTATCCCAACAATCCCGCAAATTTCCCCAAAAAACGCCCAGCCGCCCCTCCGGCGTTTCACCGGAGGGGCGGCTCCCCCTTTTCCCGCATGGCTCATGGGATGGCGACCGGGCGCCGGCGCACGCCCCCGTCAAGCGCGTCGCTGCGCACCCGCCACCATCTACGGCGACCCCGAAGCCTCGCCGCGAGTCCCAGTAGGTCAGAAATAGGCGACTCGCAACACGTAGAAAGCCACATAACGGGCCACCGCCTTCGCATACCCCGGCAACTGACAGAATTGGAAATATGACCGATGGCATCCTGACAGCCGACCAGATCCTCTCGACGGCTCAAGACGTCCTGCGCCGCTACGGTCCCGCCAAGGCGACCGTCGTGGACGTCGCACGGGCGCTCGGCGTCAGCCACGGCAGCGTCTACCGGCATTTCCCCAGCAAGACGGCGCTGCGCGAGGCCGTCACCCAGCGCTGGCTGGACGAGTCGCACACGCCGCTCGGCATCGTCATGGCCTCCACCGCGCCCGCCCCCGACCGGCTGCGCGACTGGCTGACGGCCCTGTTCAGCGCCAAGCGCAAGAAGGCGCTCGACGACCCGGAGCTGTTCGCCACCTACACGGTGCTGGTCGACGAGGCCAGCCAGGTCATCGAACGCCACGTCGCCGGCCTCGTCGACCAGCTCGAAGAGATCATCTCCACCGGCGTGACCCGCGGCGAGCTGGCCGCCGACGACCCCGCCGTCGCGGCCCGCGCCGTGCTGCTCGCCACGAGAGCCTTTCACGACCCCGCCCACGCGGCCGGATGGAGCGTGCCAGGCGTCGAGGACGACTTCGCCGCCGTGTGCGACCTGATTCTCCTGGGCTTGAAGCCGCGCTGACGTATAAGGATTTTTCAACCGGTAATCGGAATTGTTTTCCTGAGTAATTCTCTTGTCCACCCGAATCGATCCTGACCTCTCGACGTAGACGGTCAGGCATGTACACTCCATTCCGAATGCACACAGTCGCTCTAAGTGACTCAAGCATGGCATCTGGTGTCTACGGCAAGGGCGGGTCCGTGGCAGTGACAGGATGTTCCCGGCCCTGACAGAGCGCGGAGCCGGACATGGATCCACTTCATCTGACCACGAGCCGCCACAACGGAACCCTGACCGTCAGCGTGTCGGGCGAGCTCGACATCGCCACCACCGAGCTCCTCCGCAGCCACCTTCTTGAGGTGTTGCAGGAGGCGGACCACCGCCACAAGGCCACGCTGGTCATAGAGGTCAGCAAGCTGTCGTTCATCGACGCCGCCGGACTCGGCATCCTCGTCGCCGTCCAGAACCACGCGCTGCGCCAGCGCACCCCTCTGCGGATCGCGGGCGTCCCACCGGCCATGCAACGGCTGCTGCGCATCACCGGCCTGGACGCCCACCTCACCTGAACGACGCCGCGCCCGTACAAAGCTCAGCCCACACCCGAACGGCAGCGCCCGTACAAAGCTCAGCCCACCTGAACGACGGCACCCGCACAGGGCTTGGGCCACACCTGAACGGCAGCGCCCGCACAGGGCCCAGGCCACAGCAGAACCGCAGCCCCGGACGGGCTCACAACCGCCGGTCGAGAAACTCGCGGACGGTCTCGATGAGCCGCCCCCGGTGATCGGACAGGGCGTGGTCACTGTCCCACTCGTGATGTTCGAGCGCCGCGTCCGCATACGCCTTCACCACCGGCCGATGGTGCACGACCGCCGGGGTGACATCGTCGGCAGCGGTGCCGATCAGCAGAACAGGCCGCCCGGCCAGCCGGGGCGCCAGGCCGGCCAGGCTCCACCGCTCGCCCGCCCGCTCCATCTCGCCCACCAGCTCCTCACCGCTCGTCCCCCGCAGCGCCAGCAACTCCTCCTGGAACGCCGCGACGTACCGCGCACGGGCCCCAGGGTCGAGCGAGCGGCTCACCTCACCGAAATTGAAGCCCGACACCGACACGGCCGCGGCGACAGACGGGTCGGCGGCGGCGGTCATCAACGCGACGAAACCCCCGAAGCTATGCCCGAACAGCGCGAACCGCGTGGGGTCGAGCCGGTGCGCCGCGGCGAAGGGGGCGGCGCGCACGGTGCGGGCCACGGCGGCGGCGTCCTCCAGCGCGTTGCTCCACGACCACGTGCCGCCCATCCCCCACGCGCCGCGGTAGTGGAAGGCGATGGCCGCGTAACCAGCCGCGCGGAGCGCTTGAGCCAGGTCCAGGTTGCGCTCATTGCCGGGAAAGCCCTGCAGGAGCAGCACGACGGGATGCGGACCCGGACCGGCCGGCAGGTGCAGCAGCCCGGCGAGGGTCGTGCCGCCGCTGTCGAACGTCACTGCGGGGGTGCTGGCTCTCATGATGATCCCTTCCTAGATCGAACCGATCGGTACGATAACAAACATCGAACCGCTCGGTACCATCCGGGGTGCCAATACCCGGTCGCTTCAGCGCCAGGCTCGCCGGCCACGTACCGACCAAGCCCGTGCGACGAGGCGGATCGAACCGGAGGCGTCGACGGGCAGGCGAGCTCTGAGCAGGTCGCGCAGGGCGGCGCGGCGTTCCCCGGAAAGGGACGAGACGTATCCCGGCGCCGGGCCCTGACCACCCAGGAACGGCTGCCAGTAGTCGTCGAACCCGGCGAAGACGGTCGGCACCTCGACCGGCCGCACGCCCACCTCGTCCAGCCCGGCCCCGGCCCACAGGCGAGCCAGCGGCTCCGGGCGGCACTGGGGGAAGCGCCGCCCCTCGTCCAACGTGGCCGCGGCGGGATCGAGGGCGGCCGCGGCATCCCAGAAGGCGCGGAGCATGCCCATGCCCTCGGCGTAATCCCACACGTACGCGGCCACGACGCCACCCGGCGCGACGACCCGGGCGAGCTCGGCGACGGCGCGCTCCGGCTCAGGCACGAAGTTGAGCGCCAGCCCACTCACCACGACACCGATTCCAGCACCAGACCGCGCACCAGGCTGCGCACCCAGCCTTACCCCCGACCCCGCACCGGAACGCGGGGCTCGCTGGACCTCGAGGCCGCCGTCCGATAGGGGCAGCGCGCGCATGTCGCCGACGAGGAATCCGGCGCGCCGGTCCGCGACCCGCGCGCGGGCGTGCGCCACGAACGGCGCCGACGTGTCCACGCCGACCACCCGGGGGGGATCCGCCGTCGCCAGCACCGCCTCCGTCAGCGCCCCGGTGCCGCAGCCCGCGTCCAGCCACCGCCCACCGGCCGGCGCCCCGAGCAGGCGTACGAACACCTCGGCGACACGACGGCTCCACCGGCCCACGTACGCCTCGTAGGCACCGGCGGCGTCCCAGGCCTCGCGCTGGTGTCCCATGGACGCTCACCCTACGAGCCACATCCCGGCCATGTACGCGACAAGGCATGCCATTCAGGCTTTCCTGGACGAACACCGCCACTCAGGCCCCACCAGCACTCCGCGATCTCAACAGCCCACCAAGGCCTTCCACGTTGGCCGACGTGTTCAGCGACGGACCCTGCCGCGCACGCACGATCACCGGCGACTGAAGTCCGTACCGACATCGCCTCACCCGCCGCGCAACCCACGCATCATCGTGTCGAAGGCGCCGTCCCAGTGGCGGCGCGCCTCCTCGGCGTCCCCGAGAGCGCCGCGCAGCTGAAGGCTGCACAGCCCGTGCGCCAGGGCGTTGATCCGTACGGCGAGGCCGAAGGGCTCGGCCGGCGCGAAGTCGCCCTCCTCCACACAGCGGACGACGGCCGCGACAAGAGTGTCGAAGGTCGGCTGGATCAGCGCGGCGGTCTCGGCGTCGGGCTGGAACGCGGGGATCGGCCGCCCGAACATGAGCTCGTACAGGTGCGGGTTGGCCAGGGCGCTGGCGCGGTAGGCGTGGCCGAGCGCGAGCAGGTCGGCGACGGCGTCATCCGTGCGGCGGACGGCGGCGAACGCCTCGGCGAGGCGCTCGAACCCGGCCAGGAACATCTCTCGGACCAGACCCGCTTTGTCGCCGAAGAGCTGGTAGACGGCCATGGTCGACACGTCCGCCTCCTGCGCGACGCGGCGGGTGGTCAGCGCCGCCGGGCCCTCGGCGGCCAGGAGCCGACCGCCCGCGTCGACGAGCTCGCGGCGAAGCTCGTGATAATCCCTGTTTCTCGGCCTTGCCATGAGAGCGATTATACCATAACGTTGTTATATAACGCCGTTTGGAAATGAGCTTTCAGGAGGCACCATATGTCTGACCTGCATGTAGTCCTAGGTGCCACCGGCGGGGTCGGCGCGGCCGTCGTCGCCGAGCTCACCGCCCGTGGCCACCGCGTGCGCGCCGTCAGCCGGGGCGCCGCCACCGGCCCCGGCTCTCTGCGGGCCGACGTCACCACCACCGAGGGCGCCATCGCCGCCTGCCAGGACGCCGCCGTCGTCTACCAGTGCGCCGCGCCGAAGTACGAGCGCTGGTCCAAGGAATTCCCCGGACTCATCCGCACCATCCTCACCGGGGTCGAAGCCGCCGGGGCCAAGCTCGTCATGGCCGACAACCTGTACGTCTACGGGCCGGTCGGCGTACCGATGACCGAAGATCTGCCGCACGCCGCCACCAACCCCAAGGGCCTCGCCCGCGCCGAAGTGGACCGGTTGATCCTCGACTCCCACCGGTCAGGGCGCATCCGCGCGGCCTTGGGCCGGGCCTCCGACTACTACGGCCCCGGCGGCGTCAACACCGCCATCGGCCCGACCATCTTCGCCGCCGCCCTGGCGGGCAAGACGATGCGCTGGGTCGGCGACCTCGACCAGCCGCACACCGTCGCCTACCTGCCCGACATCGCCGCCGCCCTGGTCACGCTCGGCGAGCACGCAGAGGCCGACGGGCGGTTCTGGCACCTGCCCGCCGCCGAGCCGATCACCGGCCGCCAGTTCCTGGCCCTCGTGCAGGCCGCGGCGGGCGGCCAGCCCAAGATCGCCGCGCTCGGCCGGGGAACACAGCGCCTCATCGGCCTGTTCAACCCGATCGTGCGCGAGCTCGGCGAAACCTGGTACCAGCGCGACCGCCCGTTCGTCGCCGACGACTCGGCCTTCCGCAAGGCGTTCGGACCGGTCGACGTCACCCCGCACGCCGACGGCATCGCCGCCACCCTCGACTGGTACCGGCACCACGCAGCCTGAAAGCGCAGCACCACAGCCCGCGCCACGGGGGCCGGCCCGCTGAGCGATCCAGGCGGTGCCGCAGGAGCCGGCCAGCTCGGGGCGATCCCGGCCGTGCCAAGGGACGGCATCGGGCCTCATGCCCCGTGAACGGGCCGCACGCCGGGTGCGGGCGCGCGGCCCGGCCGCCGAGAGGTCACTTCTTCAGCAGGCTCCAGCTCGCGCCCAGGCCCATCAGGTGCAGCGCGACGCAGAGCAGCCCGGCGGTGCCGAGCGTGGTGACGGTGAGCACGCCGCCGACGGCCAGGCCGGCGAGCTCGAAGACGAGGGCGAGTGCGAAGAACAGTGCGGCGATGACGGCGAACATGGACAACCTCCGAACGGGGTCGGCCGGACGCGAGCACCCGCGGGGAGCCGAGACCGGCCTGCTCCGCAAAGGAGCCGACCGGCCTGGCCGGCGGATGCGTCCGATGAGCCAGATGTCTCTGACATGGGGATTTCCAGCACGATCAGCGCAGAAACTGCCGCCAAGGTGACGTTGCGTGAACAAACGACGACAGCATCTTGACCGGGCGGTCAGTCGGCCTTCGCCCGCATCCCGTCGCAGATCACCGCCGCCATCCGCACCGCACCCGGCCTGGCCCGCGCCCGCCGCTCAGCCGCCAGACACCCCCGCAGCAGATCCAGTACGTCCGCCGCCGCCAGGTCGCGCCGCACCACGCCGGCCCGCTGCGCCCTGGCCAGCAGCCGCCCCAGCGCGTCGGCGAAGTCGTCCTCCAGCGTGGAGCCGGGCCTGAACGTCATGCCCGAGCCGCTCTCCAGCATGTCGCACAGCGCCTGGTTGGCCGAAGCCTGCTCGACCACGCGCGAGAACCAGCCGAAGAACGCCTTCCCCGCGTCCTCCGCCGTCGACTGTGCGCGGGCGTCGGCCACGAACCGCTCGATCCGCCCCAGCAGCACCGCCTCGAACAGCGCCTCCTTGGTCGGAAAGTGCCGGTACACCGTGCCGACGCCGAACCCGGCCCGCCGCGCGATCTCGTCGAAGGAGATGGTCAGGCCGTCGCTGGCCAGCGCCTCCTGCGCGATCTGCAGCACCCGCTCACGGTTGCGCCTGGCGTCGGCGCGCAACGGCCTGGCCGAGGTGTGGTCGTCGCCCATGACATGCACCCTGCCTTTGACAAACGGAGAGAGCTCTCCGCATCTTCGGTCGAAACGGAGAGACTTCTCCGATTCTAGCGAGGAGACAATATGCCACGCACCCCCACAGAGGTTGCCGAACGCATCCGCGCCGGCCTGGACGGCATAGAACCTGTTCGCGGACGACCCCGTCTACGAGGTCCCGTTCGCCCTGCCGGGGACGCCGCAGCGGATCGAGGGCCGGGCGCGGATCGAGGCCCATATGAGCGAGCGCGCCGCCGACGGCCTGGCCGCCGCCCTGGACGTCCGGCGGGCGGAGGCCACCGTGCACGACTGCGCCGACCCGGAGGTGGCGCCTCCGCCGCCGGCGCCCTCCTCTCCTCCCCACCCCGGCCCTGACCCACCCCCTGCCCCGGACGCGGCTCCCGCCCCAGCCCCGCTACAACCCCGACCCACCACCCTGATCCCGAACTCGGCTCCTGCCCCAGCGCCGCTTCGACCCTGACCCACCGCGCTGATCCCCGCCCGCCCCCAACGCGGCTCCTGCTCTGCCCCCGGCTCTCCCGCCCGACTCTGATCGCGTGTGCCGCCACAAGTCGAGACACCCGCCACAGTGAGGCGGGTGTCTCGGAGGACCGGCGGACCGGACCCGAACAGCCAGCGGACCAAACCCGAAGGACCGGCCGACGAGATCCAAAGAGCCGGCGGACAGGACCCGAAGAGCCGGCCGACCGGACCCAAGGCCCAGTGGATCGAACACAAGAGCCGGCCGACCGGACTCGAAGGTCCGGTCGGCCGGGGCGGGGCCGGAGGCCGGTCAGGGAGGGGCGGGCAGGCGGGGCGCGCGGGCCTGGACGCCGACCCGCTTGAGCCGGATCCGATCCTCCCTCGGCACCGGCTCCACCTCCACCATCCGCGCCCCCTCCGGCACGTGCCGCAGATCGTGCGTGATCAGCAACGTCGTCCGCCCGGCCATCAGCCGCCGCAGCGGCTTCATCACCTGGGCGGCCGTGGCGTCGTCCAGCCCGTTCATGGGCTCGTCGAGCACCAGCACGGGCGCGTCCCTGAGCAGGGCCCTGGCGATCGCGATCCGCTGCCGCTGACCTCCCGACAGGAGCCGCCCCCGCTGCCCGACCGGCGTGTCGTACCCCTGGGGCAGCAGCTTGACGAAGTCGTGCACCCCGGCCGCCTCGGCGGCCCTGATGACCTCGTCCAGGCTGGCCTCCGGCCGCCCGTAGGCGATGTTGTCGCGTACGGACCCCGAGAACAGCATCGTCTCCTGGTGCAGGATGGTGATGTTCGCGCGCACCGACTCCTTCGTCAGCCCGCGCAGGTCGGTCCCGTCGAGCAGGATGCGCCCCGCGTCCGGGTCGTAGAAGCGCAGCAGCAGCTTGGCCATCGTGGACTTGCCCGCCCCGCTGGGACCGGTGAAGGCGACCACCTCGCCGGGCTCCGCGCTGAACGACAGGTCCCGCAGCACCGGCCGGCTCCGCCCCGGATAGGCGAACCCGACCCCCTCGAACGCCACGCTCCCCCGGCTCCGGCCGGCCGGCACGGCGTCGGCCGCGTCGTTGACGAGAGGCCTGGCCCGCAGGATCTCGACGACCCGGTCGGACCCGGCCGCGGCTTCCGACACCGTCAGGGCCAGTTCGCCCAGCCCCTGCACGGCGGGGTACAGCAGGGCCAGGTACGCGGCGAAGGACAGCAGGCCGCCGAGCGTCAGCCGGCCGGCGGCGATCTCCCACGCCCCGAACCCCAGGATGAGGATGAGGCAGACGGTCTCGATGACCTGGACGGCGGGACCGTACAGGCCGGACAGCCACGCCTGCGTCATGTTGGCCCGCAGCCACCCGCGCCCCTCCCCGTGCAGGCGGCGCGACTCGGCCCCCTGCCGGTTGTACGCCTGCACGAGCGGCTGGTTGGCCAGCCCCTCCTCCAGGACGCTGTTCATGGCCCCGTTGCTGTAGCGCTCCCGCGCCGCCGCGGTCCTGAACCGGCTCGCGAACACCTTCGAGACCACCAGGAACGCCGGGATCAGCGCCATGGTGAGCAGCGCGAGGTCCCAGCGCACGAAGAAGGCCGCACCGGCGAAGAAGATCACGCTGGCGACGGTGGTGACCGCCTTGACCAGGCCCGAGCCGACGAGCTCCTCGATGGCCTCGATGTCGTCGGTCAGCCTGGCCATCAGGTCGCCCAGCCGGCGCTTCTCCGAGAAGTCCGGCGCGAGCGTCTGCAGGTGCGCGAACACCCGGTCCCGCAATCTGAGCAGGAAACGCTCCGCGCCGAGCGCGGTGGAGTACGCGCCGGCGAAAGACGCCACGCCGGCGATCGCGGCGAGCCCGAGCCAGATGAGCGCGGGCGTCCAGAACGCCCCTAGATCCCGTGTGGTGAGCACTTCGTCGGTGATGTGGCCGAACAGGCGGATCGCGGCTACTTCGCACAGTGCGGCCAGAACGGCGAACACCACTCCGGCCGCGAATAGCCGCCGCAATCCGCGAGTGTCCGGCCAGAACTCGCGGAATGTCCGGCGAATGGAAATCGCCGGCGCGAGTTCACGGCCGGAGACAGTCAATGAGAGCCGGCGGCCAGGCCGCCGGCTCTCATGGGGCCTATCTAGCACCCCCACCACCGGCGACGACCGCAGGACCAGCGACTGCGGCACCTACGACGCCGACGGCAGCCCCATCCTTGCTGGAAGCCGTTCTGAGCTAGTTTCGTGCTTGCCATGATTCCTCCCCCGTTGGTGGATACATGCCACAATTCGGACGCTAGCACCCGAATTGCGATAAAGCACGAGATATTCTTCGATTTAAAAGAGACTTGACCGGTGAATCCAGCGTAGAAAGGCGATCCAGGACGCCGGTTAAAACACATGCCAACGAGTAAAAGCACTCAAGAAGGTCAGGCGACCGCCAAAGATGCTACTCAGAACTGGTTCTAAGGTGTATGTCGCCGGATACTTTGGTTCGATGACCCGTGCCGCCCCCGCCGACACGATGGATCCATGGCATTTCTCGGCGTTCTGCTCATGATCCAGGGCTTCGGCGGCCTCATCGCCGGCTACTTCTTCGACAAGAGCTTCGGCCTGCTGCACCTGTGTTTCGAAGGCGGCACGCTGACGGCCGCGAGCACGGCCGTGGGCCTCCTGGGCCTGGTGGTGACGGTGCTCAGCGTCCGCGCCGAGGAGAAGTCGTGATCCCCGGCGCGGACGCCGGGGATCACCTCAGGTCAGCGAGGAGTAGGCCACCACACCGCGCCGCATGGCGTCCATGGCCTTGCCCGCCGTCGCCTTGATCTTGCTGCCCTGGGGGGCGGCGTTCCCGAGCTGCCCCAGCAGGTCCATCAACTGCTTGATCCACCGTACGAAGTCACCGGCCGCCAGCTCGTTGCCGTTGACGCCCTCCATGAGGACGGCGTCCAGAGTGTGCCCCTTCGTCCAGCGGAACGCCGCCCAGGCGAACCCCAGATCGGGCTCCCTGATCGTGGACAGCGCGTGGTCGGACTCGATGCCCTCCAGCTCGCCCCACAGCCGCATCATCGCCGTCAGCGCGTCCTGGGCCTTGCCCGCCGGGATCTTCGGCCGGCGCGCGTCGTCGGCCGCCCGCGACTCGAACACCAGCGCCGACACGCACGCCGCCAGCTCGGCCGGCTCAAGCTCCTCCCACAGGCCGCCGCGCAGGCATTCGGCGGTGAGCAGGTCGAGCTCGGTGTAGAGGCGGCCCAGGCGGCGGCCCTCGTCGGTGACGGCCTCGTCGTCGAGATAGCCGAGCTGCTCCAGCACGGAGCAGATGCGGTCGAACGTCCGCGAGATGACGTGCGAACGGCCCTCGACGCGGCGGCGCAGCCCTTCGGTCTCGCGCAGCAGCTTGTAGTAGCGCTCGGCCCAGCGGGCGTGGTCCTCGCGCTCGTCGCAGCCCTGGCAGGGATGCTGGCGGATCTGCCGCCGCAGCTCGTTGACCTCGTCGTCCTCCACCGCATGGTCGCGCGCCCTGGCCGGCTTGCCGAGGTCGCGGTCGCCCATCTTGGCCAGCAGCGTGGAGATCAGGTTGGCACGCTCCTTGGGCGAGCGGCCGTTGAAGTTCTTCGGGATGCGCAGCTTCTCCAGCGGCTCCACCGGAACGGGGAAGTCGGCCGGGTCGAGCTTCTTGACCTGCTTGCCGATCGTCAGCACCAGCGGGCTCGGCCCCGCCCCCGCCCCGCGCCCGCGCGGGTTGCGTCCCGGGTCGAGCACGATCGCCAGGCCCGCCCTGCGGCCGCCCGGCACCCTGATGACGTCACCGGGCTCCAGCGCCTCCAGCGAGCGCACGGCGGCGGCCCGCCTGGCGGACCCGCGCTGCTTGGCCAGCTCCGCCTCCCGGTCCGACAGCCGCCGGCGCAGCGCCGCGTATTCGGGGAAGTCCCCCAGGTGGCATGTCATGGCCTCCTGGTAGCCCTCCAGCGCCTCCTCGTGCTTGCGCAGCTGCTTGGCCAGCCCCACGACCGCCCGGTCCGCCTGGAACTGCGCGAACGACTCCTCCAGCAGCGTCCTGGCGCGTTCCCGGCCGAACTGGCCGACGAGGTTGACCGCCATGTTGTACGACGGCTGGAAGCTGGAGCGCAGCGGATAGGTACGGGTGCTCGCCAGACCGGCCACCGACAGCGGATCCATGCCCGGCTGCCACAGCACCACCGCGTGGCCTTCGACGTCGATCCCGCGCCGCCCGGCCCGCCCGGTGAGCTGGGTGTACTCGCCCGGGGTGAGGTCGGCGTGGGTCTCGCCGTTCCACTTGTCCAGCTTCTCGATCACCACGCTGCGGGCCGGCATGTTGATGCCCAGCGCCAGCGTCTCGGTGGCGAACACGGCCTTGACCAGCCCGCGCGTGAACAGCTCCTCCACGACCTCCTTGAAGGCCGGCAGCATCCCCGCGTGGTGCGCCGCCAGGCCGCGCTCCAGGCAGTCACGCCACTCCAGGTAGCCCAGCACCGCCAGGTCCTCGTCGGGCAGGTGGGCGGTGCGCTCGTCGACGAGCTGCCTGATCTCGTGGCGCTCGCGGTCGGTGGTGAGCCGGATGCCGGCGTGCAGGCACTGCTGCACGGCCGCCTGGCAGCCCGCGCGCGAGAAGATGAACGAGATCGCGGGCAGCAGCCCCTCGGAGTCGAGCTTCTCGATCACCTGCACCCGGTCCGGCGGCCTGGAACGCTGCGGCCTGCCGTAGCCGCGCCGGCCGCGCCCCGCCGTCAGCCGCTCGGCGTCGCGCGTCACCCGCATCAGCGTCGGGTTGATCCGCGGCGTCAGCTCATCGGTCACGAACAGGTCGTAGATCCGGTTGCCGATCATCATGTGCTGCCAGAGCGGGACCGGGCGGTGCTCGTCGACGATCACCGTGGTCTCGCCGCGCACCTCGCCGATCCACTCGCCGAACTCCTCGGCGTTGCTGACCGTCGCCGACAGCGCCACCAGCCTGACCGACTCGGACAGGTGGATGATGACCTCTTCCCACACCGCGCCGCGGAAGCGGTCGGCCAGGTAGTGGACCTCGTCCATGACGACGAACCCGAGCCCGGCCAGCGTGGCCGAGCCGGCGTAGAGCATGTTGCGCAGCACCTCGGTGGTCATGACCACGATCGGGGCCTCGCCGTTGACGCTGTTGTCGCCGGTCAGCAGGCCCACCTTGGCGGTGCCGTAGCGTTTGACCAGGTCGTTGTACTTCTGGTTGGACAGCGCCTTGATGGGCGTGGTGTAGAAGCACTTGCGGCCCTGCTCCAGGGCCAGGTGGACGGCGAACTCGCCGACGACCGTCTTGCCCGACCCCGTGGGCGCCGCCACCAGGACGCCGTCGCCCGCCTCAAGGGCGCGGCAGGCGTCGAGCTGGAAGTCGTCCAGCGCGAAGTCGTAGAGACCTCGGAACGATCTGAGAGCGGCCCCGTCGTCCCCGAACTTCTGACGGAAGGCCGCGTAGCGTTCCGCTGGCGTTGTCATACCCGTCAGCCTACCGAAATCGCCATTCCGGTCCGTCCCGGCCATTCCACCACTCCCCTGCCCCCGCCATCGCCTGCCGCGCGCGACCCGGCCTTGCTGGGCGCGGGCTCCGGCCGGCAGCCCTCCGACCGGACGCCTTTACATTGTAGATCTCAAACGATGACCTGCAGCGCCCCCGGCCGAATCTCGCAGTCCACCGGCACCGGCCCCACGCGTTCGCCGTCGGCGTAGGCGACCACGTCCTCGGCCTCCAGCCGCACGCTGCGCACCCGCCGCACCGACACCGCCCGATGAGTGACGTGCGTACCCCGGTAGACGCTCGGGAACACCCGCAGGAACTCGGCCTTGGACACCGCGCCCAGCATCATCACGTCCAGCAGCCCGTCGTCGGGGCTGGCGTCCGGGCAGACCCGCATCCCGGCGCCGTAGGAGCACGTGTTGGCCACGGCCACCAGCATGGCCTCCCGCTCGACGACCTCGCCCCCGTCGAAGGTGATCCGGAACGGGATCGGCCGGAACGAGCGCAGCTCCTCCGCCATCGCGACCAGGTAGCGGCCCATCCCCGGCGGCCAGGTGCGCCGGTTGGCGCGCTCGTTGACCCGCGAGTCGAACCCGCAGCACACCACCCCGGCGAACAGCTCGTCGGCCCGCCCGGCCACGATGCGGCCGGCGTCCACAGGGCGCGTCTTCATGCGCAGCACGGTCCTGGCCGCCGCGATGGGGTCCTTGCACGGCACGCCGAGCGCGGCCGCGATGTCGTTGCCGGTGCCCATGGGGATGATGCCGAGCGGCACGTCCGTGCCGGCCACGGCCTGCACGGCCAGGTGCACCAGCCCGTCGCCGCCGAAGGCCACGAGCGCGTCGGGCCGCTCGGCGACGGCGGTGCAGGCACGTTCGAGCGCGTCGGTGGCGTCGTCGCCGACGATCACCGACAGCTCGGCCCCGCCGGCCCGCAGGCGGCGCGCCACGGGCTCGAGCAGGCGGAGCGTACGGCCGCCGCGAGCGGCGGGGTTGACGAGCAGGGCGAGTTGTGGGGACACGCCCGGAACTTATCGCCTATCGCGCGGAACCGGAATCCTCTTCTGGCCGCCCGGGACCGGAGTCGGTGCCAGACACAGTGTCAGACACAGTGCCGGACCCACTGCCGGACCCAGTGTCAGACACAGTGCCGGAATCGGTGTCGGCGTCGTCGAGTGGCATGTCGTCCGCGGCCAGCGGCGAGGCCTCGTCGTCGGACAGGCCCGCGAACTCACTCTGCGGCCGTCTCTTCTCCCGCAGGTACATGACCAGCTCGGCGACCAGGAACAGGATGATCATCGGCGCGGCCAGCGCCATCATGGTGATCGGATCGCCGCCGGGCGTGACCACGGCGCCGAAGACGAACATCAGGAAGATGACCAGCCGCCGGTGCTTGCCGATCGTCGCGTGCGACAGCACCCCGATGATGTTGAGGAACACCAGCAGCAACGGCAGCTCGAACGAGACCCCGAAGATCAGCAACATGATCAGGACGTAGTCGAGGTAGTCGTCGATCGAGATCGTGGCGACCGTGTCGTCCAGCGAGAAGCTCAGCAGGAACGCCAGGCTGGTGTCCATGATGATGTAGGCCAGCGCCGCACCCAGGGTGAACAGCGGGATGGCCAGCGCCAGGAAGGCCAGCGTGTAGCGCTTCTCCGTGCGGTAGAGGGCCGGGGTGACGAACGCCCAGACCTGGTAGAGCCAGGCGGGCGACGACACCACGAGGCCGACCATCAGCGAGACCTTCAGCGTGATGAAGAAGGAGGAGAAGATGCCGTTGTAGGTCAGGCTGCAGCGCCCGGTGAGCTGATGCGATTGCGTGGTCGAGCAGTAGGGCTCCCTGAGGATCTCCCATACCGGGGTGGACACGATCCACCCGATGACCAGGCCCACGGCCACGGCGGCGAACGCGATGAGCAGCCGGTTGCGCAGCTCGCGCAGGTGCTCCATGAGCGGCATCCGGCCTTCGGGGTCCCGCTCAGGCGGTTGTTTGGGGCCCGACCGTTTCAGCAGCGCCATCAGCAGTCCAGGGGATGAGGAGACGGGGGGTCAGGGACGCTTGTCGGCCTGGGCGCTCGCGCGCAGGCGGGCGGCCTGCTCCTCCAGCCGGCGAGCCTGCTCCTCGGCGGACGGCTCCGGTGCGGGCGGGGCCGCGTAGATCTCCTGCGGCGGTGCCGGCGGCTGCGGCTGCGCGTGCGCCTGCACGACGGTCGGCTTGTCGTCGTCGTGGTCATCGGTCATCTTGCTGGTCTCCGCCTTGAAGATGCGCAGGGACCGGCCGACGCCACGGGCGAGGTCCGGCAGCTTCTTGGCACCGAAGAGCAGGACCAATGCCACCAAGATCAGAATGATCTCCGGAGCTCCCAGGTTCATGTGACGTCCTTCATGGTGAGCGAGTTGCTGTCCTTCAGCACGATCGTACGCTGCCGGGGGCGCTGCCTCATCCCTTGGCGTCCTCTTTAACCCTGAATTGCTGGTTAACATGAGCGATCTGCTGGTTCAGGGCGCGGGCCGCCACGACGACCCTGGCCACCGCGACGGCCAGCACGGCCAGCCCGGCCAGGCACAGCCCGGCCGCCAGGAGGATCCACGTCATGACTGGTGAGCGTACAGGGCCAGGGCGCGCTCGGCCTCCTGGCGTACGGTCTCGGCCATCGCGGGCGGCGCGACGACCCGGCCGGTGTCGCCCAGCCGCAGCGCCAGCTTGACGATCCAGTCCTCGTCGCGGGCCCGCAGCGTCACCCGCAGCCGGCCCTCGCCCAGCTCGGCCACCTGCTCGCACGGGTAGTACTCGGCCACCCACCGGCCGGCGGCGCTGACCTCCAGCTCGACCAGCTCGTCCGTCGGCGAGGGGCGGAAGACGCCCTGGGTGACGTCGATGGGCTCGGCCTCCGCGGGCGGGTCGGCGGGCACGTCGAGCACCTCCACGCCGAGCACCCGGTCGAGCCTGAACAGCCGCATCGCCTCGGCCCGGTAGCACCATCCCTCCAGGTAGGCGCGCCCGTCCACGACCACGACCCGCATGGGATCGACCTCGCGCGGCGTCACCTCGTCGCGCCCCGGCACGTAGTAGCGCAGCGAGAGCCTGCGCCCCCTGATCAGGCCCTCGCGCACGCGCGGCAGCGCGTCGGGCGCGGCGTCCACGTCGACGGCGACCTGGCTGCTGACGGTCGCCGCGCCCTCGCCCGCGGCCCGCTCCAGCTTGGCCACGACGCGGGGCAGCGCGTCGCCCGGCACCTCGGCCAGCTCGGGCATGGCGGCCAGCATGCGCAGCGCGACCAGCAGCGCGCTGGCCTCGTCGATGCCGAGCCGCAGCGGCCTGGCGATGGTGTCGGCGTTGTCGATGAGGATCTCGCCGCCGTCCCAGGACACGTCGATCAGGTCGCCCGGAGTGTGCCCGGGCAGCCCGCACATCCACACCAGCTGCAGGTCGTCGATGAGCTGCTTCTCGCTCAGCCCGAACACCCCGGCCACCTCGCCGAGCTGCGCCCCCGGATGGGACATCAGGTACGGCACCAGCGCCAGCAACCGCGGCAGCCGGTCGGCGGAACCGCTCATGACAGCCTCCCGTCCCGTCGCGCTCTTCTCACGTGACAGCCCCCTTCAGTCTGCGGATGACCGCCTCGCGGGCGTCCGGCGGCTCGACCACCTCGACGTCGGCGCCGAGGCTGGCCATCCAGCCGGCCAGCCGTTCCGGGTCGGCGAAGGCCAGCTCGGCCTCGTCCCAGCCGTCCGCGCCCTGGTGCACGGCCCTGGCGAGCGTGCGCAGCCCTTCGCAGGCTCCCTGGCGCACGCGGACGACGGCCACCCGCTCGTCCAGCGGCTCGTCGGGGAAGCCGACCATGGCCCGCAGGTCCACTCCCTCGGGCACCTCGACGGCCCCCGGCCTGCCGACGGAGGCGACCTGCCCGGTGATGCGGCTGAGCCGGAAGGCGCGCGGCGCGTCCCTGCCGCGGTCGAACCCGGCCAGGTACCAGCGGCCGCGCCGGCTGACCACGCCCCACGGCTCCACGGTGCGGCTGCGCACGCTCTCGCTGCCGGAGGCCCGGTAGTCGAAGCGCACCACCCGCCGGTCGCGCACGGCGTCCCACAGCGCGGGGAAGGCCGGGTCGCGCGTGTCGACCCGCAGCTCCAGCGCGCCGCCCCCGATGGACCCGCCGACGGGCTGGTCGGTGGCCACGCCGCCGGCGCGCAGCTTCAGCAGCGCCCCGGAGGCGGCCTCGGCCAGGCTCGCCCGCTGCCACACCTGGGCGGCCAGGCCCAGCACGGCGGCCTCGTCGGGCTCCAGGGTGATCTCGGGCAGCTCGTACGACTGCCGCTCGATCCGGTAGCCCGGCTCGTCCTCCCACGGGTCGCGTACGACGTCGATGGGGATGCCGATCTCGCGCAGCTCGTTCTTGTCCCGCTCGAACATGCGCTGGAACGCCTCGTCGCCCTCACGGTCGTAACCGGGCACGGCCTGGCGGATCTGCTCGGCCGACAGCGGGCGCCGGGTGGCGAGCAGGCAGATCACCAGATTGAGCAACCGTTCCGTCTTCCGGCGCGACATCTGCCTCACTCCTCCTTCATCGACGCTACCCTGCCCCCGTGATCAGATGGCGCAAGGGCGAAGTTGTCCGGATCCGACGCGAGTGGCCGGGAGCGGTGGAGCTGGACGTCGCCGTCCCCGAGGGGGAGTGCCGGGCGCTGGCGTATCCGCCCCTGGTGGGGCGCCCGGAACCTGGCGACGAGGTGCTGCTCAACACGACCGCGCTCGCGATGGGTCTCGGTACGGGAGGTTACGCCATGGTGGTGGCCGTCCCGAACCGTTTGCCGCAAGATCCTGAGGGACCGGGGCACCTGGTGAAGGCCCGGTACACCCCCTTGCAGGCCACGGTGCTGGGCGCGGACGAGCAGGATTCCCCGTATCACGCGCTCCTGCGGGAGGCCGACTCACTGGACGGCATGCCGGTCGTGGTGGCCGATCTGCACTCGGCGCTGCCGCCGATCCTGTGCGGACTGTTCGCCTCGGCGCCCGGCGCCCGGGTGGCGTACGTGATGCTGGACGGCGGCGCGCTGCCGGTGTGGTTCTCGATGGCGGCGGCGCGGCTGCGCGAGATCGGCTGGCTGGCGGGCGTGGTGACGGTCGGGCAGTCGTTCGGCGGGGACGTCGAGGCGGTCACCGTGCACACCGGGCTGCTGGCGGCCAGGCATGTGCTGGAGGCGGACGTGGCGATCGTCACGCAGGGCCCCGGCAACCTGGGCACGGGGACCCGGTGGGGCTTCTCGGGCGTGTCCGCGGGCGAGGCGATCAACGCGGCGGGTGTGCTGCTGGGGCGGCCGGTGGCGGCGCTGCGGGTCAGCGAGGGCGACCTGCGCGAGCGCCACTACGGCGTCTCGCACCACTCGCTGACCGCCTACGGCCGGGTCGCCCTGTCCCCCGCCGACGTGCCGGTGCCCGAGCTGCCCGGCGAGTTCGGCGAGCGGGTCAGGGATCAGGCCGAGCTGCTGGCCGTACGGCATCGCCTGGTGCCGGTCCCGGTGGACGGCCTGCACGACGCGCTGCGCGACTCCCCGGTGCGGCTCTCGACGATGGGCAGGGGCCTGGAGGAGGACCTGCCCTACTTCCTGGCCTCGGCGGCGGCGGGCAGGCTGACGGCCTCGCTGCTGGCGTAGGAGTCCTTGAACGTGAACGCCTCGGGGCTCGGGCCCTCCGCCTTGAGGAGCTCCAGCCGCCGCATCGCCTCGGCCAGCGACGGGATGTGACCCTCGGGGACCCACCACATCACCATGTACGGCTCCGCCATGCGCAGGAACCACTCCCTGCGCCGGCGCAGCACGCCCAGGTGGGCGCTGCGGTAGGCGTAGTTCCACAGCGTCTCCAGGTCCTCCCAGACCGAGAAGTTGATCAGCAGGTGGTCGCCGTACTCGTGGATCACGGTGGCGGTCGGGTCGCTCTCGCTCTCCTTCATCCGCCAGACGAAGCCGGGGGCCTCGTCGGCGATGGCGTTGACAGGCTCCAGGAGGGCGACGAACTCGGCGAGCTCCGGGCCGTCGACGGGCGCGCGCAGGTGGGCGATGTTGAGCTGGGCAAGGTGCATGGGGCTCAGCACACCATCACTCACCTTCTATGTCAATGCTCGTTTGTTTTAGAGAGACGCAGCACTCCCCCGGCCGCGGATCGAGCCCCGCCCTGGCCGGGTCGTCGCCGAGCCCTTCGAGCAGCCCCTGGCACAGCGCCAGGTTCATGGAGCACACCAGCAGCGGCTGCTCCTCGGCGAGCGCGTGGAACGGGCAGTTGCGCAGCCGCAGCGTGCCGTCCTCGGCGTAGGGCTCGTAGCCGCGCTCGCCGAGCACCCGCTCGACCGGCTCGCCCTGATGCCGCCTGGCCAGCCTGGCGCCCGCGCGGCGGGCCGCCTCCTCGGCCTGCTCCTCGGCGCCGAGCAGGTCCACGACGTCGGCCAGGACCGAGCCGAGCGCGGCGTAGTCGCGCGCCGGCAGGCTCACCGACCGCTCGCCCCTGGCCCTGCGGTAGACCTTGGCGGGCCGGCCGCTGCCCGGCCCCTTCTTCTCCTGCGGGCGGAAGCCGCTCTCCAGCAGCCCGGCCTCGACGAGCCGGTCGAGGTGGTGCCCGGCCAGCGTCCTGGACACGCCCGCGGCCTCGGCCGCCTCTCCCCGCCCGACGTCGCCGCCGCCGGCCACGACCGCTTCGTACAGGCTGCGGCGTACGGGGTCGTGCAACAGGGCCAGCGCATCCAGGTCGTCGCTACTCACAACGGGAGTCTATGAAAGCTTGCGCTCGACGTGCTTGTACGCGCACCTGCGGCTGGGCTCGACCGTCGCGTTGCCGTACTTGCGCCAGCACGCGCCCTTCTTGATCACCCAGATGTCGATGTACTCGGGCGCCCCGTAGCCCTTGTGCACGGCCTTGGCGTTGCGCAGCAGCCGCGCGGCCACGGCGCGCCCCTTACGGGCGGAGGAGGCGGAGGCGTGCACCCAGGTCTGGCCCGCGTCCCCGCCGATGACGCAGGGCTTCACGCCCTTGCAGAACGGCGGGTTGGCCGTGTCGGTGGCGGCGGACGCGGCGGGCGCCGGGCCGAGCAGGACGACTAACGCGGACAAGACACCCAGAAAGACACGGATCATGGCCCCATCCTGCCGCAGGATCACCACGTCAGTACGCGGCTATGACGTCCACCACGAAGACGAGCGTGTCGGAGCCCTTGATGCCGTACGCGGGCTGCCCCGAGGCCCCGTAGCCGTACGCGGGCGGGACGATCATCAGGACCCGGCTGCCGACGGGCACCCCCACCAGGGCCTTGTCCCATCCTTTGAGCACGCTGCCGTCGCCGATCTTGAACGCCTTCGGACGGCCGGTGGACCAGGTCGCGTCGAAGATGCGGCGCCCGCTCCAGATCGCCCCCTCGTACTGGGTGACCACGAGCTGGCCCGCCTGCGTCCTGCGCCCAGTCCCCCTGTCGAGCACCTTGGCCGTGAACCCGGCGGGCGGCGGGCCGGCCGGCACCGCCAGCCCGGGACGGGCGCCCCCGGTGACGCGCACGCCGGCCAGCGAGCCGCCGTGCCCCTCGACCGACACGCCCTTGGGATGGGCGCCGAGGATGTCGACGACGTAGAACAGCTCGTCGCCGGGCTCGACGCCCTGCGGCGGGTTCGCGCCGAAGCCGTCCTCGGGCGGGATGGCGGCGATGACCCTGCTGCCCACCGTGCGGCCCTGCAGCGCCCTGTCCAGCCCCGGCAGCAGCTCCCCCACCGGGAACGCGGCCGGGGTGCCCCGGTTGAAGCTGGAGTCGACCAGGCGGTTCTCCCCGCCGTCCCACACGTGGGCGGTGTACTGGACGATCGCCACGTCGTCCTTGCGCAGCGGCGCGCCCTTGCCCGTGGCCAGCTCGTCCACCTGGAGGCCGGCCGCGGGCTTGCCGCCAGGGAAGACGATCGACGGGCGCGCGCCGAACGTGCCGCCCACCTTCAGGTCCAGAGCTCCAGCCGCCTCGCTCGTGCAGGCGGCCGGCAGCAGTGACGCCAGCAGCAGCGCGACGGTACGGCGGCGCATCGGTCCTCCCACGCGGAGCGGCCCGGCGGCGCTGCGCCACCGGGCCTCGCGATGCTACCGCGGTATCAGATCACACGTCAGTAAGCCGGCATATCGATCAGTAGGCGGCCAGGATGTCGACGACGAACACCAGCGTGCTCTTGGCGGGGATGTTCTCCTGCGCCTGGTCGCCGTAGCCGAGGTCCGGCGGGATGCTCATCACGACCCGGCTGCCGACCGGCACCCCGGCCAGGCCCTTCTGCCAGCCCTGGATCACGTTGCCGAGCGGGAACTCCGCCGGCTGACCGCGCTCCCAGCTCGAGTCGAACTGCTTGTCGGTGCCCCAGACCTTGCCCGTGTAGTGGACGGTCAGCGTCTGGTTGGCCTGCACCTTCGCGCCGGTGCCGGTGATGAGCGTCTTGACGACGAGCTCCTTGGACGGCTTCTCACCGGTCTTCGTGGTGAGCGTCGGCGCCTTCTCCCCGCCGGGGCTGACCACCTTGACACCCTTGATGCTGTCGCCGGTCTCCTTGCCGGTGGCGGCCTTCAGCGCGGGCGGCTGGGCGCCGACGATGTCGAGCACGAACACCTTGGTCGGCTCGGCGGGCGCGGTGGCCGTCGGCTGCTGCGCGACCGAGTCGTTGGCCAGCACCGCCAGCAGCCGGCCGCCGTGCTTGACCTTGGTGAAGCCCTCCTGGAGCACCTGCGGGAGCTGCTCGTTGACCGCGATCGTCTCCGGCGCCTTGGTGTCGTAGGAGGAGCCCTGGACCGCGTTGCCCTTGCCGTCCCAGTTGTAGACGGTCAGGTTGAGGATCAGCTTGTCACCGGCCTTGACCGCCGCGCCGGTGCCGGGCTGGATCACCTCGTACGACGACTTCGTGGCGGGCGAGCCGGAGGGGAAGGTCACCGTGGGCTTGGCGCCCACATTCCCGGTGACCTTGACTCCGGCCGATCCGGCGGGCGTGGCGCTCGGGGCCGCGCCGTCGTCGGACCCGCACGCGGCGGCGAACAAGATCAAAGGCACGGCGGCCAGTACGGCCAGAGCGCGGCGCATGGATGTCCCTCGGAAAGACGTCAGATTCGCGTCACCCTACCCGACTTCCGGGTAGGGCCGAGGTAAACCACATGCCGCGCTCCCCGGCCCCGGCTGGCTACAGGTCGGGCCTACATGCCGGCGATGAGCTTGTCGACCCGTTCGTCCACGCTGCGGAACGGGTCCTTGCACAGCACCGTGCGCTGGGCCTGGTCGTTCAGCTTGAGATGCACCCAGTCGACGGTGAAGTCGCGGCGCTTCTCCTGCGCCTTGCGGATGAACTCGCCGCGCAGCCGCGCCCTGGTCGTCTGCGGCGGCACCGACTTGGCCTCGAAGATCTTCAGGTCCGTGGCCACCCGCTCCACCGAGCCGCGCTTCTGCAGCAGGTAGAACAGGCCGCGCTTACGGTGCACGTCGTGGTAGGCGAGGTCGAGCTGCGCCACTCGCGGCGAGGAGAGCGGCAGGTCGTACTTCTTCCGGTAGCGCTCGATGAGCTGGTATTTCGTCACCCAGTCGATCTCACGGGAGACCAGGTCGAGGTTGCCCGTGTCGACCGCGTGCAGCGTGCGCTCCCACAGCTCCAGCACCCGGTGCGCGATCGCGTCGCCGCCGCGGCGCTCGACGAAGTCCTTCGCCTTCGACAGGTATTCCTGCTGGATCTCCAGGCTGGAGGCCTCGCGGCCGTTGGCCAGGCGCACCCTGCGCCGGCCGGTCATGTCGTGGGAGACCTCGCGGATGGCCCTGATCGGGTTCTCCAGCGACAGGTCGCGCATCACGGTGCCCGACTCGATCATGCGCAGCACCAGGTCGGTGGCCCCGACCTTGAGCAGCATGGTGGTCTCGCTCATGTTGGAGTCGCCGACGATGACGTGCAGGCGGCGGAACCGCTCGGCGTCGGCGTGCGGCTCGTCCCGGGTGTTGATGATGGGCCTGGAGCGGGTGGTGGCGCTGGAGACGCCCTCCCAGATGTGCTCGGCGCGCTGCGAGACGCAGTAGACGGCGCCGCGGGGCGTCTGCAGCACCTTGCCGGCCCCGCAGATGATCTGCCGCGTCACCAGGAACGGGATCAGCACGTCCGCCAGCCGCCCGAACTCCCCGTGTCTGCCGACCAGGTAGTTCTCGTGGCAGCCGTAGGAGTTTCCGGCTGAGTCCGTGTTGTTCTTGAACA
This sequence comes from Nonomuraea rosea, assembly GCF_039539705.1. Taxonomy (NCBI): domain Bacteria; kingdom Bacillati; phylum Actinomycetota; class Actinomycetes; order Streptosporangiales; family Streptosporangiaceae; genus Nonomuraea; species Nonomuraea rosea. The sequence continues at coordinate 254,414 of NZ_BAABDQ010000008.1, forward strand.
GATAGATGTCACCCGCGATGCCCTCTTCGCGCAGCCGCTTCTCGGCGTCCACCAGCAGGCCCTCGAGGATGCGCTCCCCGGCCTTGTCGTGGGTGACGAGCTCGATGACGTTGTCACACTCGGGTGTTGCGTATTCAGGATGGCTGCCCACGTCCAGATAGAGACGTGCGCCGTTGCGGAGGAAGACGTTGCTCGATCGGCCCCAGGACACGACCCGCCGGAACAGGTAGCGCGCGACCTCGTCGGGGGACAGCCTGCGCTGGCCCCTGAACGTGCAGGTCACGCCGTACTCGTTCTCCAGCCCGAAGATGCGACGATCCATCACCTCACACTATGCCCACGGATCGGCAAGCGGGAGAGATCTTCCCGGGTGTTTTCCCACGGCGTCCTTTATGCCCGGTTACTCCCCCGTACTGAGCTTCCCGCCCCCTGCTCCGGACCCCACACCTCCGGCCCCGGACCCCCACGTCCGGAGCCCGCACCTCCGCGCCCCGGATCCCCACGCCCGGCACCCGCCCGCTGCGGCCCCTTGGCCGTTGATCCTCTCGCGCCGCGATTTCCCGCGCCCGCCCCCACGGGGCGCGGGTCGTCTCCGGGCGGGATCAGGGGGTGAAGATCTCCTGAACCTGGACGATCTTCCCCTTGTGCACCGTGATGAGCGCCGGCTGCCGGTGATCGCCGTGCCGCTTGATCAGCACGGACCGGGAGCAGCGCTTGGCGCCGAGACTGTTGTTCCTGCCGGTCGTCAGATTCCCCGTCGACGGCTTGCACCCGTACGCCGACAGGAACACCACGTTCTTCGCGATCGGCGAGGCGTACGCCATGGCGTCCCCCTCGGGCCGGCCGACGAAGTAGCCCTCGGTCTGGGTGCCCTTCTTCCACTTGATCGGCTCGTACTCGGCCACGCTGCCCCGCACGTACGTGACCCAGCCGCGCAGGATGCCGTCATGCCGGGAGTGGATGCCCTTGGTGAAGTCGTGCTGGGGATCGGCCTGGAAGGTCGTGCCGAAGGTCTTCGGCGCCTTGTACTTCGGGAACGCGGCCGCGGCGCTCACGGCGGCCGGGCGGGTGGCGGTGGCGGCCTGAGCGGCCACGCCGGACGTCAGCATCACGGCGACGGCGGCACCGCCGGCCAGGAGGCCACGCATGGGTGTGTTCACGGGTTGTAAGATCCACGATCACCCACCCGAGTTCGTACGAACCAGAGTGAAACAGGTCACACTCCCAGCCCCACGCGAGCCGGCGAAAGCCCGCCCGACAGCAGTCCCAGGCCATACGGGAAGCCGGCGGGGCCGCCCGACGGCAGCCGGAGAACACCAGTGGGGTCGCCTGAGGACAGCCCCCAGGTAAACCGGGGAAACGCCGGCGAGGCCGCCCGGCAAAAGCCCCACGCGAGCCGGGAAACGCCGGCGGGGGCCGCCCGAGAGCAGCCCCCGCCCGGATGCGCAGCCCGAAAGGCCGTCACCGTCTACAACGCCGTCAAACCCCTGCTTTCTACAGCGCCTTCCTACAGGGCCCGTTCTACAGGGGAGGCGAGGTTCCGTCGTCCACGTCGCCGTCGCCCGCCGGGCCCGTCGGCGGCGGCGGCCCCGTGGGCGCGTCGTCGGCGGACGAGGACGCCTCCGACGGCGGCGTGGCCGCGGGCGGCGGGCTGGAGGTCTGCCCGAGCAGCCGCTCCAGCCGCGCGCCCGTCAGCCGCAGGAACTTGCGGTGCTCCCGGTTGCGGTCGAGCACGGCCACTTCGAGCTGCCCCACCGGCGGCCGCTCACCACCCGGCTCGGTCAGCGCCGTCAGCGCCACCTCCAGCGCGTCCGCCAGCGACATCGACTCCCGGTAGCGCTCCTTCAGCCGCCCGGACACCGCCTCCGCCTGACCGCCCATGGCCGCGAAGCCGTGCTCGTCGAACACCGACCCGTCGAACGTCAGCCGGTAGATCGCGTCGCCGTCACGGCTCTCGCCGACCTCGGCCACCACGACCTCGACCTCGAGCGACTTGATCGACTCGGTGAAGATGCGGCCCAGGTTGGAGGCGTAGAGGTTGGCCAGGCCACGACCGGTCACGTCGGAGCGGTCGTAGGTGTAGCCATTGATGTCGGCGTAGCGGATGCCGCCCAGCCGCAGCTCTTCGAACTCGTTGTAGCGGCCCACGGCGGCGAAGCCGATGCGGTCGTAGATCTCGCTGATCTTGTGCAACGCCCGCGACGGGTTGGGCGCGACGAACAAGATGCCGTCGACGTACTGCAACACGACGACCGACCGGCCCCGCGCGATGCCCTTGCGCGCATAGTCGGCCTTGTCCCGCATGATCTGCTCAGGGGACGCATATCCAAAAGGCATGGACACGTGCGGTGGTCCTTTCTAGCGCAGCGGGGCGATGGGGCCGTCGGGCGAGATCAGGCGGGCTGCGAGCATCTGCTCGACGTATCCGGCGATCTGCTCGTCGGGCAGGCGGCGGAAACCGTCGGCGTCGATCACCGACACGATCGGCCAGATCTTCCTGGTCACGTCGGGACCACCGGTCGCCGAGTCGTCGTCGGCCGCGTCATAGAGCGACTGGATCAGCGTCATCACCATGTCGTCCGCCGAGGCGCCGTCCCGGTAGAGCTTCTTCAGCGACCCGCGGGCGAAGATCGAGCCGGACCCGATCGCGTCGTAGCGGTCCCGCTCGTAGGGCCCGCCCGCCACGTCGTAGCTGAAGATGCGTCCCTCGTCCTTGCCCGGGTCGTACGCGGCGAACAGGGGCACCACCACGAGCCCCTGCATCGCCATGGCCAGATTGCCCCTGATCATCGTCGCCAGCCGGTTGGCCTTGCCCGCGACCGACATCGTGCGGCCCTCGAGCTTCTCGTAATGCTCGAGCTCGACGCGGTAGAGGCGGGCCATCTCGATCCCGGTGCTGGCCGTGCCCGCGATGCCCATGCACGAATAGTCGTCAGCGCGGAACACCTTCTCCACGTCACGCTGCGAGATGATGTTGCCCGATGTCGCCCGCCGGTCACCCGCCATGATCACGCCACCGGCGTAGGTGGCGGCCACGATCGTGGTCGCGTGCGGAACCTGGTCGCCGATCGGGGTGGCCAGAACCTCATCCCGCTGGGGCAGCAACTCAGGCGCATACGAGCTGACAAACTCCGTGAACGAGGAATTTCCGGTGTTGCGGAAAAACTGGTTCACCAAGCCGACGGGCAGATCCCTGTGCGATGCCACGCGACTCCCTCCAAACATCAGTGTTCCTAGGGCGACCCTACTCATGTTGCGTTGCTGTCTGCACTTCCCACGATCAGCTCACGGCGAACCACCCCGGCGAGAGCTTCACCCCCGTCTTCCCCTGAAACCTCCAGAATCCCACCCACAAGACCCGGGCCCCGCTTGGCCCCAGAACCCCACACGTTGACGCGGGCACCCCCGTGCTTCCGTGTTCAGATCGTTTCTTTACGCCCGCCACCACCCATGCGATTGTCGGTATGTCTGCACGTCCTGAACAGGAGGCCGACATGAGACTCCCCAGCCGACCTGCGGTGATCGGGGCGATCACCGTCCTCGCGCTCACCGCCTGCGGAACCGGTACGGAGTCCGGCGGTGGCAGCGTCACCCTCACCATCGCGGCCAACAGCATCTCCGGCGGCAAGAACGCCGAGTCGGCCGACTGGATCAAGCAGTGGGTGATCCCCGAGTTCGAGAAGACGCACCAGAACGTCAAGGTCCTGTTCCAGCCCAGCGGCGTGGACGACGAGCAGTACAAGACGAAGATCGCCCTCGACCTCAAGTCCAGGACCGGGGCCGACGTCATCGACCTGGACGGCATCTGGGTCGGCGAGTTCGCCCAGGCCGGCTACATCAAGCCGCTGACCGAGGTCGGCGGCGCGACCGTGGAGCAGTGGGAGGGCTGGGCTCAGATCCCGCAGGCCGTGCAGGGCCTCGGGATCTTCGACGGCAAGAAGTACGGCCTGCCCCAGGGCACCGACGGCCGCGTCCTGTTCTACAACAAGACGCTGTTCAAGAAGGCCGGGCTGCCCGAGACCTGGGCGCCAGCGAGCTGGCAGGAGATCATCGACGCCGGCGCCAAGCTCAAGTCCGCCGGCGTGCCCACCCCCATCCAGATCAACGCCGGCACCGCCATGGGCGAGGCCACCACCATGCAGGGCATGCTGCCGCTGCTCGCCGGCGCTGGATCCGAGATCTACACGGCCGGCAAGTGGACCGGCGCCTCCCAGGCACTGAAGGACGCGCTCGGCTTCTACCAGCAGATCTACGGCGGCAGCGGACTCGGCGACCCCCGGCTGCAGCAGGAGGCCAAGGGCCGCGACAAGTCGTTCGCCCAGTTCGCCCAGGGCAAGATCGGCGTCCTCGCGGAGAGCGACTACTTCTGGCGCTCGGTCGTCGAGCCCACCGCGGGCGTCGCCCCCATGAAGGACCGCGACCAGGTCGTCGGCTACGCCAGGATCCCCGCCAAGCAGGCCGGCGGCGGGCTGCGCGGCCAGGACTTCGTCAGCATGTCCGGCGGCGCCGTACGCGTCCTCAACCCGTTCTCCAAGAACCCGAAGCTCGCCTGGGACCTGCTCGCCTTCATGCACTCGGCGGCGGCGACGAAGTCGCAGCTCGCCGGGCAGGCGCGGATCAGCGCCCGCAGCGACGTCAACGCCGAGGTGCTCACCGCCGACCCCATGCTCAAGTACATCGCCGACGAGGTCCTGCCGATCACCGCCTACCGCCCGGGGCTGGCCGTCTACCCGCAGGTCTCCACGGCGCTGCAGGAGGCCACCGCGGCCGTCGTCAGCGGCAAGAGCGCCGACGAGGCGGCCGCCGCCTACCAGGCGAAGCTGGAGGGACTGGTCGGTGGCGCGGCCAACGTCGGCGGCTGACGCCGCGGGACTCGGCAGGGGAAGGGCGGTCGCGTTCGTCCTGCCCGCCCTCGTCCTCATCGCCGTCTTCCTGATCTTCCCCGCCCTGTGGACCGTCTACCTCGGGCTCACCGACTACCGGCTCACCGGCCTGGCCGCCGCCGACCCCGCGTTCGTCGGGCTCGGCAACTACACCGCCGCGCTCCGCGACCCCCGCTTCCTGTCCTCGCTCTGGCTCACCCTGCTCTACGTCGGCGGGTCCGCCATCATCGGCCAGGCCGGCCTCGGCTTCGCCCTCGCCTGGATCCTGCGCACCCGCGCGGGCCCCGTGCGCCGCGTCGTCGAAGGCGTCGTGCTCCTGTCGTGGATCCTGCCGGGCACCGTGGTCGGCTTCCTGTGGTTCGCGCTGCTCGACCGCGACGACGGCACCCTGAACGCCCTGCTGCACACCCCCGGGTTCGCCTGGCTGCTCGACTATCCGCTGCTGTCGATCATCGTGTTCAACGTGTGGCGCGGCACCGCGTTCAGCATGATGCTCTACTCGGCGGCCCTGGAGAACGTGCCGCCCTCCCACCTGGAGACCGCGCGCCTGGCCGGGGCCGGGGTGTGGCAGCAGCTGCGCGACGTCGTCCTGCCCGCCATCAGGCGCCACATCCTGACGAACCTGCTGCTGATCAGCCTGTGGACGTTCAACGACTTCACGCCGTTCGTCCTCACCGGCGGCGGCCCGGAAGGCCGCTCGGAGATCCTGCCCGTGTACGTCTACCGCGTCGCGCTCCGCGACGGCCAGCTCGGCGTCGGAGCCGCCATCTCCTTCCTGATCCTGCTGATCAACCTGCTCTTCGCGCTGGCGTACCTGCGGCTGCTGCGCGGCCGGCGCCGCGAGCGCGAGATCGCGGCCGCCGGAGGGCCGCCCGCATGATCCGTCACGCACTCGGCCGGCTCGCCGCCACGATCGTCATCGCCGTCGTGCTGGCCTTCTTCACGCTCCCCATGCTCTGGCTCGCCAGCGCCCCCTTCGACGACACCCCGTCGATCACCACGTCCATCCCCGAGTTCACGCTGCGCAACTTCGCCGCCATCCTCGACAACCCGTACGCGCTCGGCTCCATCCGCAACTCCCTCATCCAGGGCGGCGGCGGCGCCGCGCTCGTCGTCGTCCTGGCCGCGCTGGCCGCCTACGCCCTGTCCAGGGTCCGGGTGCCGGGCCGCGACGCGCTCCTGTACCTGCTGCTCCTGCTGTCGTCCGTCGTCACGGGCACGGCCGCGATGGTGCCGATCTTCGAACTGGCCACCCGGCTCGACCTCATCGACACCCACCTCGGGGTCATCCTCGTCGTCTCCGGCGGCCTCCTGCCCGCCGCGATCTTCATCCTGAAGGACTTCATGGACGAGACCCCCACCTCGTACGAGGAGTCCGCCCGCGTCTTCGGCGCCTCACCCCTGCAGATCCTGCGCCACATCGTGGTCCCCCTCGTGCGCCCGGGGCTGGCCACCATCGCCGTGTGGGCGCTGGCCAGCGTCTGGGGCGGATTCCTGTTCCAGTTCATCCTGCTGCGCGACCCCGGCAAAGCGCCCGGCTCCGTCATCCTCTACACCCTCTACACCGAGGGCGGCGCGCCCAGGCTCGACCTGATCTCCACGTTCTCGCTGCTGTACTCGCTGCCGGTGGTGGCGATGTACCTGTTCGTCTCCCACCGGTACGGCTTCCGCTTCCACGGAGGGATCAAACGGTGATCAGCCTGCACGGCCTGACCAAGGTGTTCCCCGGCGGCGTCCGCGCCCTCGACGGCATCGACCTCACCGTGGCCGACGGCGAGTTCTTCGCCCTGCTCGGCCCCTCCGGCTGCGGCAAGACCACACTCCTGCGCACCATCGCCGGCCTGGAGACCCCCACCGGCGGGCACATCCGCTTCGACGGGACCGACGTCACCCGGCTGCCGCCCGGCGACCGCGACGTCGCCATGGTCTTCCAGGACTACGCGATCTTCCCCCACATGGACGTCACCGCCAACATCGCCTACCCGCTGCGCATCAAGAAGGTCCCCCGCGAGCGGCGCACCGCCAAGGCCGCCGAGGTCGCCGCCCGGCTCAGCCTCACCGAGCTCCTCCGCCGCCGCCCCGCCGAGCTCTCCGGCGGCCAGCAGCAACGCGTCGCGCTCGCCCGCGCCATCGCCTGCCACCCGGCCGCGTTCCTCTTCGACGAACCCCTGTCCAACCTCGACGCCCGCCTCCGCCTCGAAGCCCGTACCTTCCTCAAACGCCTGCAGCGCGAGCTCGCCGTCACCACCGTCTTCGTCACCCACGACCAGGCCGAAGCCCTCGCGCTCGCCGACCGCATCGCCGTCATGTCCGACGGCCGCATGATCCAGGTCGCCACCCCCGCCGAGATCTTCCACCGGCCCGCCACCACGTTCGTGGCCTCGTTCATCGGCTCCACCCCCATGAACCTGCTGCCCGCCCACGCCACCGCCGCCGGCCTGCGCGTCGCCGGCGCCACCTTCCCCGCCCACCGCGACCTCACGGGTGACTTCACTGGCGACGGCGACCTCACCTACGGCGTACGCCCCGAATACCTGGACCTGTCCACCACCGAGCGCCCCGACGCCATCCCCGGCGTCGTCTCCGTCCTGGAGAACCTCGGCACCCACACCCTGGTCACCCTCGAATCCCCCGGCGGCATCGTCCAGCTCGTCGTCCAGGAAGGCGAAGAGCCCGAGCTCGGCACGCACGCCTGGGCCGTCCCCCGCCGCGCCCTCCTCTACCGCGACGGCGCCCTCCTGACCTGACGGGCATACTGGACGGCATGTCCACCAGGGACTGGATCCTGCACGTCGACCTCGACCAGTTCATCGCCGCCGTGGAGATCCTGCGCCACCCAGAGCTGCGCGGCAAACCCGTCGTCGTCGGCGGCTCCGGCGACCCCGCGCAGCCGCGCACCGTCGCCGCCACCGCCACCTACGAGGCCCGCGAACACGGCGTCCACTCCGGCATGCCCCTCCGCACCGCCCTCAGACGCTGCCCAGAGGCCGTGTTCCTGCCCAGCGACCCACCCGCCTACGAGGCCGCCTCGGAGCGCGTCATGGCCGTCCTGCGCGACTTCCCCGTCCGCGTCGAGGTGTGGGGCTGGGACGAAGCCTTCGTCGGGGCCGCCATCGACGACCCGGAAGCCCTCGCCGCCGCCCTCCAGCAGGCCGTGCACGACCGCACCGAGCTGTCCTGCTCCGTCGGCATCGGCGAGAACAAGCACCAGGCCAAGCTCGCCTCCGCCTTCGCCAAACCCGCCGGGATCTATCGCCTCACCGGCGCGAACTGGGCCGAGGTCATGAACGACCGCCCCACCGACGCCCTCTGGGGCATCGGCGCCAGGATCTCCAAGAGACTGGCCGCGCTCGGCCTCCACACCGTCGCCCAGCTCGCCGCCGCCGACCCCGCCGAGCTGGCCGGCCACTTCGGCCCAACCAACGGCCCCTGGTACCGCTATCTCGCGCTCGGCAAAGGCGAGGCCGAGGTCGTCACCACCCCGTGGATCGCCCGCGGCCACAGCCGCGAGACCACCTTCCCGCACGACCTCACCGACCGGGACGAGATCGCCCGCCACGTCGCGGGGCTCGCCGGACACGTCGCCCAGGACGCCGCCGCGGCGGGACGCGAGGTCATCCGCGTCTCGGTCAAGGTCCGCTTCGCCCCGTTCCTCACCCGGACCCGCCAGTCGAAGCTCCCCGCGCCCACCACCGACGCCGGCGTCCTGTCCGCCGCGGCCCTCTCCGTCCTCGGCCGCTTCGACCTCGACCGCCCCGTACGCCTGCTCGGCGTCGCCGTCGACTACACCCTGCCCGACCAATAGGGCCCGACCAATAGGGCCCGACCAATAGGGCCCGACCAATAGGGCCCGACGCATAGGGGGCGCCGATCAGGAAGATCTCAGGCGACCCTCGAGACCGTGCCGTAGAACTCCGCCCGGACCAGCTCCGCCAGCTCCTCCTCGGAAACCTCCACCTCGTCACACTCCCCCACGCTCACCCCCACGTACGAAAGCGCCCGCCACACCACCGCCGGATCATCCCGGAACTGCCCGATCCCCGTGTTGCACGGCAGGCACAACACAAACCGCACATCACCCGAGCGATGACAATGATCGACATGCTCGGGCGGCCGATCCCAGCACACCACGCACAACCCGTGCTGAGCCGAGATCATCCGCTCGACATCCTCATGCCGCACCCGATAACGCTGCGCCAGGTGATGAGCCCGCGTACGCGCCACCTTCCCGGCATCGCGGCGCTCAGGAAGAACCACGAACTCCGGCCAGAGAACATCCCCGTCCAGATAGAGCGCGGCCAGCTCCAGCAGCACCAGGTTGTCACCGAAGTGGCCCAGCCCGTTGTTGCAGTTGAAGCAGAGCACGCCCCGGACCTGCCCGCTCCGATGGCAGTGATCGACGAACGTGCCCGGCACCTTCCTGCAGATGGCGCAGAGCCCGCCCTGCCGGGCGAGCATGCGCTCGAAGTCGTCCTCGGTGATGCCGTAGCGGCGCTTCAGATGGTAGTTGCGAGTACTGCCGTGACCCTTGACTCGTTCCTCGCGCATCACAGTGTTGTGGCACGGCTTGCAGTAGTCGGTCAGGCCGGACTTCTTGGCCCGATTACCCCCGAACTCCTCGACGAGCTTGATCTCCTCGCACCGAGGGCAATACTTGTGCCCCTCAGGAACGAAGATCGCTTCACGCACGGTCTTGCCCTGCTCGGCCTTGCGCTTGCGATAACTCTCAGTGGACCGCCGCCGGAAGCAGGCCTTGCAATAGCGCGCCAGCCCGTCGGCCATGCGCTTATTACGCCCGAACTCGGAGGCCGCTTTCTCCTCTCCGCAGTCCGGGCACCGCTTGAGATCTCCCGGCCCCTCCACCACAACCCCCTACGATGTCCTGATTTATCCCCTATTGTCCGCCTTTCTGTACATACGACCGCACGAATTCCTCTGCATTCTCTTCGAGAACTTCGTCGATTTCGTCCAGAATCGCGTCGACATCGTCCGTGAGCTTCTCCTGCCGCTCCTGGACGTCGGGCTGCGCCGAGGCCTCGGTCTCCTCGACTTCGGACTCGCGCTTACCGGCCTGCTTCTGCCCGCCGGTGTCCTTGGTTGCCATGTCCTACCTCCGCTTGGGGGACTGCCTCTAGGCATATCTTCCCCGAACCGGGCGACATTTCGCGCCGATCGACCAGTGATCTTGCCGGGTTGACTAGATAGTGCTCCTATCCAATAATGGAACTCCCTACACACAGGAGGTCCAGATGTCCCCATCGTCCCTGAGCACGGCAGGTGTGCTCCTCATCACAGTCCCGCTGGTGGCCTTCGGCGGCGTCTCGCTGCTCTCGTTCCTGATGAAGAACGTCCCCGGTTACCTGGACAACCCGGTTCGTCGCGGACTGTGGCGGGCCGGTCACGCGCATGCGGGCGTGCTGGTGCTGTTCGGCCTGGTGGCGATGCTCTACGTGGACCAGGCGAACCTGTCGGACGGCATGAGGGGCCTGGCGCGCACGCTGATCGTGGCCGCCCCGATCCTGATGCCGCTGGGGTTCTTCCTGTCGGTGGTGCGCCCGAGCGACACCAAGCCGAGCCGGCTGATCTGGCTGACGGTGGCGGGCGGCGTGTGCCTGGCCGTGGGCACGCTGACGCTGGGCATCGGCCTGGTGACCGTCTGAGCGGCCGCACGGTCGGTCGAGCGCCCGCCGGTGAGCGCGCGAGCGGGCAGGCGCCGCCGGTGGAAGGCCTGCCCCAGGGCGGTTAGCCGCGGTGAAAGGGCCCGGGCGGTTAGTCGCCGCCGGTGAGGGCGGCGACGAGGTCGGCGGCGGTGCGGCAGCGGTCGAAAAGCTCGCCCACGTGGGCCTTGGTGCCGCGCAGCGGCTCAAGGGTGGGTACGCGCTGGAGCGACTCCCTGCCGGGGATGTCGAAGATGACGGAGTCCCAGGAGGCGGCGGCGACCGATTCGCTGTACTGGCTCAGGCAGCGGCCGCGGAAGTAGGCGCGGGTGTCGGTCGGGGGGCTCTCGACGGCGCGCTGCACGTCTTCCTCGGTGACGAGGCGCTGCATGCGGCCGCGGGCGACGAGCCGGTTGTACAGGCCGCGGTCGGGCCGGATGTCGGAGTATTGCAGGTCGACGAGCTGGAGCCGCGGGTGGGACCAGGCGAGGCCGTCGCGGGTGCGGTAGCCCTCGAGGAGCTCGAGCTTGGCGACCCAGTCGAGCTCGCGGGCGAGCTGCATGGGGTCTTCCGCGAGCCGGGTGAGAACGGATTCCCACCGGTCGAGGACGTCCTTGTTCATCTCGTCCTGGGCGGTGCCGCGTTCTTCGACGTATTTGCGGGCCTGCTCCAGGTATTCCATCTGGAGCTGAACGGCGGTGAGCTTGCGGCCGTCGCGCATGGGGATCTCGTAGCGGCAGGTGGGGTCGTGCGAGACGGCCCTGAGTGACTGTACGGGGTTGTCGACGGCGAGGTCGCGGCTGAGGAAGCCTTCCTCGATCATGGCGAGGACGAGGGCGGTGGAGCCCAGTTTCAGATAGGTCGAGATCTCCGACATGTTGGCGTCGCCGATGATCACGTGCAGCCGCCGGTACTTCTCCGGGTCGGCGTGCGGCTCGTCCCTGGTGTTGATGATGGGGCGCTTCAGCGTGGTCTCGAGGCCGACCTCGACCTCGAAGAAGTCGGCCCGCTGGCTGATCTGGAAGCCTTCGCCGCGTGAGTCCTGGCCGATGCCGACCTTGCCGGCGCCGACGACGACCTGGCGGGAGACGAAGAACGGTGTCAGGTGCCTGACGATGTCGGCGAACGGGGTGGCGCGCCGCATCAGGTAGTTCTCGTGGCAGCCGTAGGAGGCGCCCTTGGCGTCGGTGTTGTTCTTGTAGAGCTGGATGGGCGCGTTGGAGGGAATCGCGGAGGCCCGGGTGGCGGCGTCGTACATGACCCGCTCGCCTGCCTTGTCCCAGATGACGGCGGCCCGGGGGTTGGTGCATTCGGGCGCGGAGTATTCGGGGTGGGCGTGGTCGACGTAGAGCCGGGCGCCGTTGGTCAGAATGACGTTGGCGAGGCCGAGGTCCTCGTCGGTGAGCGCGCTGGGATCGGCCACCTCTCTGGCCAGGTCGAAGCCGCGCGCGTCGCGGAGCGGGTTTTCCTCCTCGAAGTCCCACCGTGCTCTGCGCGCGCGAGCCGCCGAGGCGGCCAGGTAGGCGTTCACGACCTGTGAGGAGGTCACCATCGCGTTGGCGCCTGGCTGACCTGGTACGGAGATGCCGTACTCGGTCTCGATGCCCATCACCCGACGCACCGTCATGCAACACCCTCTGTTCGTCCGGGTCTGTCTATCCGCCGTTTATATGCCCGAGCCTATGCCCTTCACAGTGCCCCAAGGCCACAGAGTTATGGCACCGACGCCTTTTCAACCTGTACGGCGGGAGCTGATGTGGTTTGTGTTGATCTGCGGGGCTTGAGTAGCCGCTGGATGGGGCGTTCGGCAAAGGAGTACACGAGATAGGACAGCACCACGGCGGCCAGGAAGGTGACGGTGGCGACCGCCCAGGGGGGCAGTTCGCCGGTGAGCGCCGGGATGAGGAGCACCGCGACGACGCCATGGAACAGGTAAAGCGGGTATGTGATGCCCCCGAGCGCGGTGAGCGTCCTGGAGGGTTTCAGCCTGAGCAGCCCGAGCGCGCCGATCGCCGTCACACCGAAGATCACGGTGATGGCGATGATCACGCTGAGGTCGGTGACGGGCATGTTCTTGAACCCGGCGAGGTCGATGCGGTCGTGCACGCGTTCGAGCGCGGAGTGGATCGAGATGCCGTACCCGGCCACCACGTACAGCCACGGCAGCCAGGCGCTCCCGTACTTGTGGATCAGGTAGAGGGCCATTCCGGCGACGAAGTAGGGCGCGTAGCGGGGCATCACGATCTCGTTGACGACCTCGTTCCCGAGCAGTTCGGCGCCGACGGCGGCGACCAGCCAGACGCCCGCGAACACCAGGACGCGCCGGTAGGTGACGCCGACGATCACGAGGATGGAGATCAGGAGGTAGAAGCGCAGCTCGGCCCACAGCGACCAGTAGACGCCACTCGCGTCGGCGACCCCGAACCGCTCCTTGAACAGCCGCTGGAACATGGTGGCGTTCAGCAGGTATCCGCCTGGGGAAAGTTTTGGATCGAGCGCTTTGGCTCCGGTGAGCCCGTAGACGGCGGCGATGGCGGCGAGGCTGAGCCAGTACGCGGGGTAGAGCCGGACCAGCCGCGACCGGGCGAACCCGCCCAGCCCGCGCCCCCAGACGGTCATGAGGATGACGAATCCGCTGATGATGAAGAACAGCTCGACGCCCAGGATGCCCAGTCCGGCGATGGGGGCTAACGCGGGGAACAGCTCGGCGGGCCGGTCTCCCCAGACCGACGCGTACGCGACCAGGTAGTGGAAGGCGACCACGGCCAGGGCGGCGATGAATCGCAGGAGGTCGAGTTCGGCCAACCGGCCGTCACCCCGAGCATGCTTCGGCCGGTTGGGTTGATGCACGGCCCTTAGACGTCACTCTGATCACTTTGGTTCCACTGGTCCTTCTGTTCCCACGAGCAACACGCGTGATCCGTCGTCGAGTCCCAGCGCGTCGCGGGCGGCCGGGCCGAGGGCGAGCAGGCCCGCGGCTCCGGCGGCGCCGCAGGCGGACAGCGCGACGCCGTGCCCGGCCAGCAGCTCGGCGGCGGCGTCCGCCTGGTCGTCGGTGATCGTCATGAACAGGTCGGTGAGGTGGCCGAGCAGGCGGTAGGCGAGGAGGGAGGGCTCGCGGCAGTCGAGCCGGCCGAGCGTGGTGCGGCCGCCGGGTACGCGGACGGGCTCGCCCGCGCGTGCGCTCTCCAGCAGGCAGGGGGCGGCCTCGGGCTCGACGACGACGATCCTGGGCTGCTCGCCCCAGCGGTCGCGCACGTACCCGGCCGCCGCCGCGGCCAGCCCTCCGACGCCCGCCTGCACGAACACATGGGTCGGCACCCCACCCGATCCGGTCTCGCCCGATCCGGCTTCGGGCCGGCCGGCGATCTGGTTCGCGACCTCGTCGAACAGGACGGTGTATCCGCGCATGACGTCCAGCGGGATGGTGGTGTAGCCGTCCCAGGAGCTGTCGGCGACGAGCCGCCAGCCGTGCTCCTGCGCGGCCTGCTGCGCCGCGGCCATGCTGGTGTCGTAGTCCTCCCCCGCGCGCCGCACGTCCGCGCCGAGCGCGCGCAGCCGTTCCGCGAAGGGCTCGGGAACGCCGTCGCTGAGGTACACGACGCAGGGCACGCCGGCCTCGGCGGCGCCTGAGGCGACGGAGATCCCGTGGTTGCCCGCGCTGGCGCAGACGAACGGCGGGCCGCCGGGCTCGCGTTCATCGAGCAGGTGCACGGCGTAGGCGCCGCCGAGCGCCTTGAAGCTGCCCAGCCCCATGCGCCCGCTCTCGTCCTTGACCTGGACGACTCCGGTCCCGGCCAGCTCCGGGATGGCGTGCAGGGGCGTGGGCCGGTAGGCGGGCTGCCCGGCGAAGCGAGCGCGGGCACGGCGGGCGTGCTCGGTCCCGATGAGCGCCCGGTCCGCCGCGGTGTAGGGCGTGCGGGCGGGGTTGAGGTAGTCCATGATCGCCATGCTAGGACTGCGAACCGCCCTCGCCCGGCGCGCCGGGCCGGAGAGAGCCCCGCCCCCAGCGGTGAGCGCCACCGTACGCGGCTCGCCGCTCCCGCCGGTGCCCGGGGTGCGGCGAGCGGTGTGCCGAACGCTCTGAAGCGCCTTCCGCCGCGCGGCGAGCCGGTGTGAACGACCCTCGTCATCCACGAGCGCCCGGAATGGATCCTGCGCTCGATCCGGAGCTCGGCCCCGGACGCGATCCGCAGCGCGACCCCGGGCGCTGGGGATCGCGGCCCCAGGCGCGGACCTGGCGCGGACCTGGGCGCGATCCCAGGCGCAGACGTGGGCGTGGCCCAGGACGTCGACCTAGCGCCCCGGCGCGGACATGGCGCTCACGTGGGAGCGATCCCGGGCGCGGGCGTGGCGTGGGTCAGCCGGTGTGGCGGGCTCGGTCCTGGGCGGCGGCGACGGCGGCCTGACCGAGGCTGATGCCGCCGTCGTTCGGCGGCACGCGTACGTGCGTGAGCACCCGGAACCCGGCCGCCCGCAGCCGCGTCCCCGTACGTTCCAGCAGCAGCGCGTTCTGGAAGAGCGACCCGGACAGTGCCACCGCCGACAGGCCGGTGGCCTGCCTGAGCGTGACGCAGGAACGGGCGACGGCGTCGGCCACCCCGTTGTGGAAGCGGCCCGCGATCACGCGGGAGTCCACCCCGACCGCCAGGTCCCCGGCGGCCGCGCGCACCAGGTCGGCGCCGTCCACCACGAGCAGATCCCCGGCGGTCACGGCGGCGGGGTAGGCGCCGGGCTCGGCGGGGTCGGCGTGCTGTTCGAGCTCGATCGCCGCCTGCCCCGCGTACGTGATCGTGTCCCGCACGCCGAGCAGCGCGGCGACGGCGTCGAACAGGCCGCCCGCGCTGGACGTCCGCAGTGACCCCGGCCGTTGGGCGGCGGCGAGCACGTCGGCCCAGCGTTCGGCGTTGCGGCGGACGACGTCCAGGCCGGGATGCTCGTCGCCCAGGTAGGCGGCGGCCATGCGCCAGGGTTGCCGGGTCGCGACGGTCCCGCCCGGCATGGGGACGGCGGCGAGGTGGCCGAGGCGTTCGAAGGAGGTCAGGTCGGCGCGGAGGAACTCGCCGCCCCACACGGTGCCGTCCGTGCCGTGGCCCGGGCCGTCGAGGGCGACGCCGAGCACCGGTCCAGGGTCGCCGTTGTCGGCCAGGCAGGAGGCGATGTGGGCGTGGTGATGCTGTACGCCGACCAGCTCGACGTCGGGGAGCTCCAGGGCGTGCCGGGTGGACAGGTAGCCGGGGTCCAGGTCGTGCGCCACCACCTCCGGCCGGATGTCGAACAGCCCGCAGTAGTGGTCGATGCCTTCGACGAACGACCGGAGCGTCTCGTGGTTCTCCAGGTCGCCGATGTGCTGGGAGACGAACGCCCGCCAGCCCTTCGCCAGGCAGAACGTGCTCTTCAGCTCGGCGCCGCAGGCGAGCACGGGCCGGGGCGCGGGCCTGCGCAGCGCGAGCGGCTCGGGCGCGTACCCGCGGGCGCGGCGCAGCACGGTCACGGTCCCCGCGGACGCCACCATCCCGGCCACGGCGACCGTCCCTCCGTCTGCGGCGACCACGCCCGACGTCACGTCCACCGCCGTCCCGCCAACAGCCGCCGTCTCACCTGTCGCTTTCTCCCCCGTCGCTTTCTCACCCGGCGCCTTCTCTACCGTCGCCCTCTCTGACGTCCCCTTCTCTGCCCCGGTCTTCTTCGCCTTGGCCTTCTCTGGCGCGGGCCTTCCCGCAACGCTCCTGTCCGCCGTGACAGGACCCGCCGTGACAGCGCCCGCCGTGACAGGGCCCAGCGCGACGGTGCCCGGCTCAGGGCGCAGGACGGAGTCGTCGGTGCGTACGTGGATGGCGCGATCGTGCAGGAGGAAGGCGTCGGCGATGCCGCCGAGCCGGGTCAGCGCGTCGGCGTCCTCGTAAGCGATCGGCTCGTCGCAGACGTTCCCGCTGGTCAGGACCATCGGCTCGGCCAGCTCCCCGAGCAGGAGGTGGTGCAGCGGCGTGTAGGGCAGCATCAGGCCGAGGTCGCGGTTGCCGGGCGCGACGGACGCCGCGACGGGGGCGCCGGCCAGCCGGGGCAGCACCACGATGGGCCGGGCGCGGCTGGTCAGCAGCTCGGCGGCGACGTCGTCGATCTCGCACAGCCGCCGCGCCTGCGCCAGGTCGGCCACCATGACCGCGAACGGCTTGTCCTCGCGGTGCTTGCGCCCGCGCAGGGTGGCGGCGGCCTGCTCGTGGGCGGCCGGCACGGCGAGGTGGAAGCCGCCGAGCCCCTTGACGGCGACGACGCGGCCGGCGCGGAGCAGGGTGGCGCAGCCGGCGATCGGGTCGCCGCACAGCTCGGTGCCGCGGGCGTCGTGCAGCCGCAGCCGCGGCCCGCAGACCGGGCAGCAGGCGGGCTGGGCGTGGAAGCGCCGGTTGCCGGGGTCGTGGTATTCGGCGGCGCACGCGGCGCACATGCCGAAGCCGGCCATCGTGGTCAGCAGCCGGTCGTAGGGGACGCCGCGCACGATGGTGAAGCGGGGCCCGCAGTTGGCGCAGTTGATGAACGGGTAGCGGTGCCTGCGGTCGGCCGGGTCGGCGAGCTCGCGCAGGCAGTCGTCGCACGTGGCGCTGTCGGCCGAGACCAGGGCGCGACGCAGCCCCGAAGGATCGCTGGCGGCGATGGTGAAGCCGCTGTGCCCGGCGGGCTCGCCGTTGACGACGGTGACGCGTTCGATCTCGGAGAGTGCGGGCGCGTCGCGTTCGAGCGCGGTGAGGAACTCCTCGACTCCGGACAGCGCGCCTTCGACCTCGATGAACACGCCGTCGACGTCGTTGCGCACCCGCCCCGCCAGGCCCAGCCGGTTGGCGAGGGTGTAGACGAACGGGCGGAAGCCCACGCCTTGGACGATGCCTTCGACGTGCACGTCTATCCGTTTGAGCGCGGTCATTGGCCTAGTGTGCGCCTCATCGGGGTGGCGCGCATGCGTATCGGCCGTGTCGGCGCGCGCCGGCTGGAGAAAGTGTCCCGCCGCAGGTGGGGGCAGCGAAACGGGAGGGCCGGGCGGCCCTCCCGTCTCGGGGATCTACAGGTATTGACCGGTGTTCGCGACGGTGTCGATGGAACGGCCGGCCTCGGTGCCCTGCTTGCCG
Source organism: Nonomuraea rosea (assembly GCF_039539705.1). Lineage (NCBI taxonomy): Bacteria > Bacillati > Actinomycetota > Actinomycetes > Streptosporangiales > Streptosporangiaceae > Nonomuraea > Nonomuraea rosea. The sequence goes on from NZ_BAABDQ010000008.1 coordinate 272,075, forward strand.
GAGACGAGCGTGCGGATGTAGACGATCCGCTCGCCCTTCTTGCCGGAGATGCGGGCCCAGTCGTCGGGGTTGGTGGTGTTGGGCAGGTCCTCGTTCTCGGAGAACTCGTCCACGCAGGCCGCGAGCAGGTGTTGCACCCGCAGGCCCTTCTGGCCGCTTTCGAGGAACTGCTTGATGGCCATCTTCTTGCCCCGGTCGACGATGTTCTGGATCATCGCGCCGGAGTTGAAGTCCTTGAAGTAGAGGACTTCCTTGTCGCCGTTGGCGTAGGTCACCTCGAGGAAGCGATTTTCCTCGCTCTCGGTGTACATCCGCTCGACGACACTCTGGATCATGCCCTGGATCGTGGCCTCGCGGGAGTCGGAGTGCTCCGTCAGGTCATCGGGGTGCAGGGGCAGCTCGGAAATGAGGTATTTGGAGAAGATGTCCTTCGCCGCTTCGGCGTCCGGCCGCTCGATCTTGATCTTGACGTCCAGACGGCCGGGCCGCAGGATCGCCGGGTCGATCATGTCCTCGCGGTTGGAGGCGCCGATCACGATGACGTTCTCCAGCCCCTCGACGCCGTCGATCTCCGACAGCAGCTGAGGGACGATGGTGTTCTCGACGTCGGAGGACACGCCTGAGCCTCGGGTCCGGAAGATCGAGTCCATCTCGTCGAAGAACACGATCACCGGGGTGCCCTCTGAGGCCTTCTCGCGGGCCCGCTGGAAGACCAGGCGGATGTGCCGCTCGGTCTCACCGACGTACTTGTTGAGCAGCTCCGGTCCCTTGATGTTGAGGAAGAAGCTCTTGCCGGACTGGCCGGTCTTCTCCGCGACCTGCTTGGCCAGGGAGTTGGCGACGGCCTTGGCGATGAGCGTCTTGCCACAACCAGGCGGGCCGTAAAGGAGCACGCCCTTGGGTGGCCGCAGCTTGTGCTCGCGGAACAGGTCGGCGTGCAGATAGGGCAGCTCGATGGCGTCCCTGATCTGCTCGATCTGCCGCATGAGGCCGCCGATCTCCTCGTAGGAGATGTCGGGGACCTCTTCGAGCACGAGCTCTTCGACTTCGGACTTGGGTATGCGCTCGTAGACGTAGCCGGAGCGAGGTTCGAGCAGAAGCGAGTCGCCGGCCCTGATGGGCTGGCCGACCAGCGACTCGGCCAGTCGCACGACGCGTTCTTCGTCGGCGTGCGAGATGACCAGGGCCCGCTTGCCCTCGTCGAGCAGTTCTTTGAGCATCACGATCTCGCCGACCTCTTCGTAGCCGAGTGCTTCGACCACGTTGAGCGCCTCGTTGAGCATGACCTCCTGGCCACGCGCCAGCGAGTCGACGTCGACGGCAGGGCTCACGTTCACCCGGAGCTTGCGGCCACCGGTGAACACCTCGATCGTGCCGTCTTCTCTGGCCTCCAGGAAGGTGCCGAAGCCGGATGGCGGCTGCGCCAGCCGGTCGACTTCCTCCTTGAGGGCGACGATCTGGTCCCTGGCCTCCTTGAGGGTTGCCACCAGACGCTCGTTCTGGCCGGTAACGGCCGCGAGATTCGCCTGTGCCTCATGAAGACGTTCTTCGAGGACCCTGGCCTGACGGGGTGACTCGGCCAGTTTCCGCCTCAGCGCGGTGATCTCCTCCTGGAGGAAGGAGACCTGTGTTGAAAGATCAGCGACCTCCCGTTCGCGCTGCGCGGCTCGAGCCTCAGCATCATCGCGAGCTGCCACGCCCCGTCACCTCCTTCCCAGTCGAGGGCGACTACTTAGGACCTTACCTATCTCGGGCCCCTCCGTAACCTGGCCGGGCAGTGTTCGTCGAGTGACATTCAGTATTCGTTGAATAATCCCCAATGGTGCGTTTAATACTCCCAGCATATGAACACGGCGATCTGTTCCCGTGTCACGCACCAACGCACCCTCGTGGCCAAATTGTCATAGTTCTTCGGTCGTCCCCTTCGGTCGTCGACGGCGCGGCGGCGGTGTCACACCGTCGGCCATGCGGCGGGCGGAGACGAGGAACCCCGTGTGGCCGATCATCCGATGATCGGGTCTTACTGCGAGTCCTTCGACATGCCAGTCGCGAACCAGGGTCTCCCACGCATGTGGCTCGGTGAAACACCCGTGATCGCGAATCGCTTCGACCGTCTTGGACATCTGGGTCGTCGTGGCCACGTAACAGCAGATCACGCCGCCCGGCGTGAGGGCCTTGGCGGCGGCGTCGACGCACTCCCAGGGGGCGAGCATGTCGAGGATGACCCGGTCGGCGTCGGCCTCGTCGATGGAGGCGACCAGGTCGCCCACGACCAGGCGCCAGTTGTCGTCCATGGGCCCGCCGTAGAACTTCTCCACGTTCTTGCGCGCGACGTCGGCGAAGTCCTCGCGGCGCTCGTAGGAGGTGACGCGTCCCTCAGGGCCGACGGCGCGCAGCAGGAAGCAGGTGAGCGCGCCCGAGCCCACTCCGGCCTCGATCACCCGGGCGCCGGGGAAGACGTCGGCCATGCCGACGATCATCGAGGCGTCCTTCGGGTAGATCACGGCCGCACCGCGCGGCATGGCGAGCGTGTAGTCCTGCAGCAGGTGACGGAAGGCCAGATATTGGGTACCGCCAGAGGAACGCACCACGGAGCCTTCAGGCTGCCCGATCAGCTCACTGTGCGGGATGGCGCCCTTGTGGGTGTGGAATTCGCCGTTCTCCTTGAGCGTGATCGTGTGGCGCTTGTTCTTGGGGTCGGTGAGCTGCACCTGATCCCCCGCCTGGAAAGGCCCATGCCTGCGGAAACCCATGGCGGCAAGGTTATAGGGCTTTCGAGCAGGTCCGGACGCACGATATCTATGGGAGATGCTCCCGCGCGATGTGATCTCCACCGGTTCCCTGATCTTGCGTCCCCCCGCGAAGGCGGACGCCGAGGCGATCGTGCGGATGTGCGACGACCCGGTGACGGCCAGGTTCATGCCGCTGCTGCCGTCCCCGTACAAGCTTGAGCACGCGCGCGCCTACCTGAAGCGCTGCGCGGCGAGCTGGGCGGACGGCGGGGCGGAGTTCGCGATCACCGAGCACGGCCAGTACGTCGGCTCGATCGGGGTCCGGCCGCCCGACCATTGGGACGTGGCGGAGCTCGGCTACCTGGTGGCGCCGTGGGCCCGGGGCAAGAACGTGGCGGGGACCGCCGCCCGGGCGGTGACCGACTGGCTGTTCGACCATGGGGTGCGCCGGGTCGAGGTGCAGGCCGAGGTGGAGAACGTGGCGAGCCTGCGGGTGGCGTACAAGGCGGGCTTCCGCGAGGAGGGGCGCAGGCGGGAGGCCAAGCGGCTGCGTGACGGGCGGTGCGTCGACTTCGTCACCTTCGCCAGGCTGACGGGCGAGCCGGCCGCGGTGGCGGAGCCGTACCTGCCGTTCTTCGAGGGCGGCGAGCTCGGCGACGGGGTGGTGCGGCTGGTGCCGATGACGCCGGAGGACGCGGGCGACTACCACCAGATGATGACCGACCCGAGCGTGACCGCCTACTCGGTGGGGCCGGGGAGCTCGCTGGAGGACGACCTGCAGCGGTGCAGGTACACGGGCTACTGGTGGATGTCGGGGCAGCGGATCGAGCTGGCGATCAGGGACGCCGCGTCGGGGGCGTTCGCGGGGCACCTGCAGCTGACCCAGGTGATCCCGCCGCTCGGGCAGGCGATGATCGGCTATTCGCTGGTGCCGGCGTACCGGGGCAAGGGGTTCATGACGCGGGCGGTGCGCCTGCTGGTGGACTGGGCGTTCGCGCGTACGGCCCTGCACAGGGTCGTGGCCGGGACCGACGCGTCGAACACGGCGTCGCACGCGGTGCTGGAGCGGGCCGGGTTCGCCCGGGAAGGGGTGCACAGGGAGCTGTTCCCGAAGGCGGACGGCACGCGGGCCGACGACGTGGAGTGGGTGCGGCTGCGGTCGTCGTAGCGCCGCGGCGTGTGAGGACGTGACTTGTCGCGCGGGTCGTGGGCCGGGCGTTGCGGAGACGACGCGAGCCCTGTCCGAAATGAGCAAAAATCCCGATTTCCAGTTGAGGGGTAGTCAAGGGCCGCGTCGGGGGCGATAGTCAGGGCACCCACACTTGAGTATCGCGCGATCGGGCTGCGCGATCTCACCCCCTCCGGCGAGGGATCACCGCGATGCCATACAACCGTGTCGATATCGCCATGCGCGAACTCATCGCCTCGTTCTCCAGCCTGCAGGCCGCGGACCTGACCGACCGACTCGTGCGTACGGCCGCGGCCGTCGCCGGCACCGGCTACTCCGGGTTCGTCCGGGTGGACGCGCTGCGCCAGGAGGCGTGCCCGGTCCACGTGCACGCGCCGCCGGGCGATCCGCTGCGCGTGCGCCGGTGGCTGACCGAATCGGGGGTGCTGAAGGAATTGGCGGCATCTCCGGCGACGGTACGGCTGGCGCCCGACATGTCCGTGGGCGAGCCGGGCTTCCTGGCCACTCCCGTGCCGGCGGCGACGCGGGACCACCTGTACGTGTGGGTGGCGGGGAGGGCGTTCTGTGACGGGGACGAGCATCTGCTGAGCCGGTTCGCCACCGCGGCGGGGCGGGCGATGGAGGCGGCTAGCGGGCTGGAGGCGGCGGTGCGTCTGTTACGGGGCGTACGGGCTTTCCGACCGGTCTAGCCGTGGGATCAACGAAGGAGACGGGCCGGATCGGCCGAATACGGCCGGCCGGATCCGGGGTCGAATTTCGCGGAGAATCCTTACCGGCGGCTGTTTCTCTGGCAGTCAATTCCGAAGATTTTTCGCTTATTCCGTGCCATTCACGCGAAATCGCGATATTTCGGCATTACGCGTAATACAACCTGCACGACCCCTTCCCTGCCGGACCGCAAGCCGTTCCCGCCCTCGTTTCCGGCCCCTTCCCGGCCCGCCCCTGCCCTCGCCGCCCGCCTCCCCCCGCGCCCCTCTTGTCCCTTCCACCGGTCTGTCATGGCCTTGACTCAGGCTTGACAGAACCATCCTCTTCACCGCCGTCTTGGCGCTATGTCTTGTTCATGCCCACATGGCCTATGGAATGGGGAGATAAGCGATCACCTTTCCGCGTCTCGGGCGTAACCTCCCCTTATGGGGACCTGGCCGTTCGCCGGGGCGCGAGGAGGAGCTCGGGCATCTGCTGCGGCTCACCCGCGACCCGACCGCCCAGGGGGTGCTCGTCGCGGGCCCGCCTGGGGCAGGGACGAGCCGGCTGGCCGCGCGGCTGGGCGAGATCACCGGCGGGAACGCGCTGTGGCTGCGTGAGGCCGTCATGGCCGCGCGCGCCTCTGGAGCGCTCCAGCCGGTCGGCGGGGTGTGGCGGCTCTCCGGGGACCCGCCCGCCGCGTCCGGGCCGGAGGAGCTGATCGGCGCCCGCGTGGGGGCGTTGCCGGGGCCGGTGGCGGAGGTGCTGGAGTACGCGGCGTTCGGCGAGCCGGTGGGCGCTCGGACGCTGGCGGTGTTGTGCTCGGAGGCGGCGGGGCGGGAGCTGATCACGGTGGCGGCCGAGGGGCGGCGCGAGATCGTCCGGCCGGCGCATCCGCTGCACGGGGAGTCGACCAGGGATCGCTGCCCCGAGGAGCGGCGGAGCGGCAGGTACGTCCGTGCCGCTGCACGCCTTGGGCGCCCGGCCGCCGCACTCCCCCGTCTGGCGGAGCTGGCCGGGATTCAGGACGGCTCCCGCGTACGGCTGGCCGCCCGCCACGCCCGCGCCCTGGCGGAGGCGGATCTGGCGGCGCTGCTCGCGACGGCGGCGGGCTTCGACGGTGTGGGCCTGCGGCTGTTCGCGGCCGAGGTGCGGGTCCAGGCGCGGGCGAGCTCCGGCGGTAGGCCCCTCAGGTGGCGTCCCCACCCCCTTTGACGCCGCCGCTCGTCCGCACGGGGGCCTGCCGAGGGGGTAGCGTGGCGCGGCGTGCGGGTTCTCATCGTGGGTGGAAGCGGGTTCCTGGGCATGGAGCTCGTACGACTCTGCGCCGAAGCGGGTCATGACGTGGCCGCGACCTATCTGACCGGGCCAGGGGAACATCCGGGGATCCGCTGGCTGCCGCTGGACGTGCGTGCGCGCGCGGACGTGGCGGCCGTCTTCGAGGCGTTCCGGCCGGAGGTGACGATCAACGCCGCCTACCGGCAGGCGGACTGGACGACCACGGCCGACGGTGCCGCGCACGTGGCCCTGGCCGCCTCCGCCACGTCCGGTCATCTGGTGCACGTCTCCAGCGACGTCGTCTTCTCCGGTGCCGCCCCTCGTTACGACGAAGGGCAGCCGCCCGACCCCGTCAGCCCGTACGGGGCGGCGAAGGCGGCGGCCGAGACGGCGGTGCGTGCCGTGGCGCCCGGGGCGGCGATCGCCAGAACGTCCCTGATCATCGGCTACGGCCGGTCGTCCCACGAGGCGCTCGTGCATGCGCTGGCGATGGGGCGGCGCGAGGGGATGCTGTTCACGGACGACGTGAAGTGCCCGGTGCACGTCAGCGACCTCGCGTCGGCGCTCATGGAGACGGCGGTACGCGGGCTGTCCGGCGTCCTGCACGTGGCGGGCTCCGATGCCGTGACCCGGTACGAGCTCGGCCTCCTCATCGCCCGCAGGGACGGGATCGATCCGGCCCGCGTGCCCTCCGGCCGCCGCGCCGACGCCGGCCTTCCCGGGCCGTACGAGGTGCGGCTCGACTGCTCCGCCACCCAGAGCCGCCTCAGGACCCGGCTGCGCGGCGCCCGCGACTTCCTCACCCCGCCCACCTCCTGACCCGCCCGAACCACCGCACACCAGGACGGCCGGTGAACGGGCGCGGCGAACCTCCGGACGGGCTGGGGACGCGCGGGAGCCGACGCCTGACCCGGGCACAAATCCGAACGCGCCCCGCACCCCGGAAACGGGTGCGGGGCGCGCGGGGACGGTCTATCCCCGGTGTGCCTCGAAGCGGAGCGTGCGGGAGACGCCCACCCGCACCGTGGTGCCCGGTGCGATGGTGACGGGCTCGTTCGGCGGGATGTCGTAGAAGTTGGGGTCGCCAGGCGGCTGGATCTGGGTGCCGTTGACCGACCCCAGGTCCACCAGGTTGACGTCCCACCCGTCCAGCGCCACCCGCAGGTGCCGGCGCGAGACCGACCCGTCCGGGCTCGTCACCTTGGCGGGCCTTGCCGTGCCGCCGGCCACCTCGGGCGCCCGCTCCGGGTCGCGGCCCAGCAGGTAGTCGCTCTCCAGCGGCAGCGCCGTCCCGTCGTCGAGGACGAGGACGCCGAGCGAGGGGCGCGGCCCCTTGTAGGGGACGAGGGTCCGCTGGACCAGCGCGATCCCGCAGACGGCGCAGTAGGGCACGCGGGGGTCGTTGAAGTGGTCGTTCTTGCAGTCGACCCCGTAGACCAGCGGCCGGTCCCCGTGGTCGGCCTGCTGCTGCTCCTGCTGCGGCGGGCCGGGGTGGTCGTAGTGGTCGGGCGGGCCGAGCACGGGCGGCCCCGGCTGGTCGTAGTGGTCGGGCGGGCCCATGTGCTGCGGGATCTGCTGGTCGGCCAGGCCGTTGCCGGAGGGCGGCGGCTCGTCGTAGGAGGGGAACTGCTGCTGCTCGGGCAGCGGCGGCGGCTGCTCCTGGCCGTAGTGGGGCTGCTCCTGCCCATAGGGCTGGTCCTGCCCGTACGGGGGCTGCTCCTGGCCGTAGGGCGGCTGCTCCTGACCGTACGGGGGCTGCTCCTGCTGGTAGGGCGGCTGCTCCTGGTGGTAGGAGGGCTGCTCGTGCGGCGGGAGGTAGGCCGGCTCCTGCGGCGGCAGGTAGGGCGGCTGGTCCAGAGAGGGAGGGCCGGACTGGGGACCCGAGGGTGCGCTCTGGACGACCGGCGGCTGATCGGCCAGCGGGTAGGGCGGGCGCTCGACCGGCTGCTGGGCCTGCGGCTGGATCAGGTCGGCTTCCATGTGGAAGGCGGTGTGGGGCATCTCGCTGGTCAGCGGCCTGGACGGGGCGGCGGGGGCGGAAGGCTGGTCGGTGAGGTCGCCGATGAGGCCGCCGCCGTGCACCACGCCGCCGTCGAAGCGGACCGCGGGATGCGGGGTGCCGGCGCCGGGCAGGCTCAGCTCGACCCGCTCGACCGGGCCGGTGACGAGCCGGTCGGCCCACGTCAGCGAGTCGCTGCCGGCCAGCCGCGTCTCGCCACCCGACGTGCCGATCGTGGCCGCGGCGGCGCCGCTGACCAGCACGGCCACGCCGGCTCCGACGGGACCGGCGACGGCGCACGTGGCCGGGTCGCCCGCCATGTTGGCCGCCAGCACCTGCGCGGCGCGGCGGGCCAGCGCCCGTCCGTCGCCGCCGGAGGCGGCCGTCTCGCGCAGCGCGTTGAGCAGATCCTCGGCGGCGGACTCCTTGGCGTCGCACACCAGCAGCAGCCCGCCCACATAGGCGACCAGCCCGTCTCCGGGAAGCGGACGCACCATTCCGAAGCCGTGGTCGGTCATGCGTCCTCCCTCATGACGACCGTGCTGCGCTCATTGGTGGCCTCGCTGCGCTCGGTCACTCAACTCTCCTCCCCGGAAGCCGGCGATGTTACGGCACCCGCACTGCCGTGCTGGCCCCCAGCCATACGCATACCCAGACGGCGAGGCCATGTCGCGGCCGCCCCGTCTCGATTCGGTGAACCGGTGGACCGCAACAAACCCCGCAACTGTGCAAGTCTGGCCAAACAGCACACTATCGGCCAGTCCTCGCATCGCAGAAATCGCCGGAGTCGGATCCGGCCACCCGAAACTGCTGGACACGACCCTATCCGGGGGCCGCCGCATAAACGAGTGGGACATTTCAGACGCCGGTGAAAACCCGGTTCACATCCGCGGTCGCGAGGACGCCGAAGATCTCGCCGCCGTCCTCCACGAGCAGGTATTCGCTGCCGGGAGCCTCGCGCATCTTGTCGATGAGCGGCTCGCCCTCCAGGCCGGCCTCGAGCACCATGGAGGGCTCGATGGACTTGGCGACGGAGCCGACGTTGATCCAGGGGCGGCGGTGCTCGGGGGTGGCCTGGACGGCGGTTTCGTTGACGATCGCGACCGGCGCCCCGTCGTGGTCGACCACGACGAGCGCGCCCGCGCGCCGCTCCGTGGCCTGCCGCAGCGCCTCGGCCAGCGGCGTCTCGGCGGTCACCGGGATCGCCCTGCGCGCCAGGGCGCGCGCGTTGACCTGCGGGATCCTGGCCCGGATCTTGGCCACGCGCAGCGACTGCGAGGCGCCGATCCAGATGAACGAGGCCAGCACCAGCGGCCACACCAGGTCGGTGAAGTCGAGCTCCTGCCCGCCGGACAGCGACATCACGATCGGCGAGACCACCAGGAGGACGGCCAGGACGCGGCCGCCCCAGGCCGCCACGATCGTGCCGGAGCCGGGGCTCTTGGTGAGCTTCCACACGCCCGCGCGCAGCATCCGGCCGCCGTCCAGCGGCAGCCCGGGAAGCAGGTTGAACACGCCGACGATGAGGTTGGCGACCCAGAGCTGCCAGACGAGCACCTCGGGGATGCCGCCGTCGTTGATCACGTAGATGTCGGCGAGCAGGCCGAGCCCGGCCAGCCCGAGCGAGAGCGCGGGGCCCGCCGCGGCCACCATGAACTCCTTGCCCGGCGTGGGCGGCTCCTTCTCGATCTCCGACACGCCGCCGAGCAGGTAGAGGGTGATCCTGCGCACCGGCAGGCCGTACCACTTGGCGAGCACGCTGTGCGCCAGCTCGTGCAGCAGCACCGAGACGTAGAGCAGCACCGCGAACGCGAACGCCACCGCGTACGCGGCCGTGCTGTCGAGCTCGGGCAGCATCTGGCGCACCCGCGGCCCGAACATCATCGTGATGAAGCCCGCCACGATGAACCAGGTCCACGAGACGTACACCGGAATGCCGAACGGCTTCCCCATTTTCAGACCGGGGGACTCACGCCGCGGGCTCTGCTCGCTCACCGCACTCCTTGAACGTCCATTACGTGCTGTTGCTGCCTTGATGCTACGCGCCCGATCACCCGATCCTCGTTCCGCGGGCGTTATTCTGTCGGGGTCTTGACCTAGAGTGCGGTGCATGACGTTGACCGAACCGGTGATCATCGGAGCACTTTCCCCGTCCCGGGCGGGCGACTTCATGACATGTCCGCTGCTCTACCGCTTCCGCGTGATCGACCAGCTGCCCGAGAAGCCGTCGCAGGCGGCGGTGCGGGGCACGGTGGTGCACGCGGTCCTGGAGCGACTCTACGACCTGCCGGCGCCGCGGCGTGACGTGCGGGCGGCGCTGGAGCTGCTGGAGCCGCAGTGGGAGCGGCTGCTGGCCGGCGATCCGCAATACGCGGCGATGTTCGCCGACGACGCCGAGCAGGCGGAGTGGCTGACGCAGGCGCGCGGCATGCTGGAGCGCTACTTCACGCTGGAGGATCCGACGCGGCTGGAGCCCGCCGAGCGCGAGCTCTACGTCGAGGCGGTCCTCGACGGCGGGCTGATGCTGCGGGGCTACGTCGACCGGCTCGACGTGGCGCCGACCGGCGAGGTCCGGGTGGTCGACTACAAGACGGGCAGCGCGCCGGGGCGCGACTTCGAGGCCAAGGCGCTGTTCCAGATGAAGTTCTACGCGCTGGTGCTGTGGCGGCTGCGCGGGCAGGTGCCGCGGCTGCTGCAGCTGGTCTATCTGGGGGGTCAGGGCGAGGTGCTGCGGTACGCGCCCGACGAGGCCGACCTGCTGGCCACCGAGCGCAAGGTGATGGCGTTGTGGGCGGCGATCGAGCGGTCGCTGGAGACGGGTGAGTGGCGGGCGCGGCGCAGCCGGTTGTGCGATTGGTGCGATCACCAGGCGCTGTGCCCGGAGTTCGGCGGCACCCCGCCGCCGGTGCCCGACCGCCAGCCCGGTGACACGGTGCGCAGCAACAGGCACCCCGGGGGCCTGGCACAGGGCAGCAGCCGCGCGGCGACCGACGAGCTCTAACCAGGCGAGCGGTAAATCCGGCGAGCTTTGGTCCGGCGAGCTGTGGCCGGGAGCCCACATGTTCCCGTCTCCTTGGACGAGTCCCTTCGGAGTGGGGCTAATCCTCCCGAGGGAGGAGGTTACGGGCTCTCACCTGGGCCTACAGTAAAGCGGTGCGCATAGACCGGACCAGGCTCCACGACACGGTGCTCGCCGGGGTGGTGGCCGCGGCGTCGGTGACGCTGTTCGCGTTCTACACGCCCGGGCGGCTGCAGGGCGAGGGGCTGCCGGTCGAGGGCCTGCGCGACCCCGACCCGTTCGGCGCGGTGCTCGTGGTGCTGGCGTGCGTCCCCGTGGCGCTGCGCAGGCGCTGGCCGCTGGCGGCGTTGTGCGCGGGGCTGGTGCCGGAGACGCTGCTGACCGTGCTGGGCTACAGCGGTGGCCTGTCCGGGATCTCCGGCCTGGTGCTGCTGTACTCGGTGGCTTCCTACCGCGGGCTGGCGGTGGCGCTGGGCGGGCTGCTGATCGCGCTGACGGCGTACATCCTCGGCGCGAGCGCCGGCCCGGTGCGCGTCGGGGCGTGGAGCGAGCACGTCGTGGTCGCCATCGTGCTGGTGGCGGTGTGGGGCGTGGGGCGAAGCCTGCGATTGCGCAGGGCGTACCTGGAGGAGCTGAAGGACCGGGCGTCCAGGCTGGAGCGGGCGCACGCGGCCGACACGCGGGCGGCGCGGGCCGAGGAGCGGTCGAGGATCGCCCGTGAGCTGCACGACGTGGTCGCGCACCACGTCAGCGTGATGACCGTGCAGGCGTCGGCGGCGCGCAGGGTGCTGGCCTCCGATCCGGACCTGGCGCGCGAGGCGCTGTCGGCGATCGAGCACACCGGGCGGCTGGCGATGACCGAGATGCGCAACATCGTCGGCGTGCTGCGTACCGACGCCAGGGCCGAGCTGGGCCCGCAGCCCGGCATTCAGGACCTGCCGTCGCTGGTCGACCAGATGCGGGAGGCGGGGCTGTCCACGCGGCTCCGGGTGGAGGGCGATCCGCGGCCGCTGCCGGCGGGCGTCGATCTGGCCGCCTACCGGCTGGTCCAGGAGGGGCTGACGAACAGCCTGCGGCACGCCGGCTCGGGGGCGAAGGCCGTGGTGACGGTCCACCACGAGCCGCGTGAGCTGGACGTACGGGTCGAGGACGACGGGCGCGGGACGGCCGGGATGTCCGCGCGGGCAGGGCACGGCCTGGTGGGCATTCGCGAACGGGTCGCACTCTATGGTGGAATCCTGAGCATCGGTCCGTTGCCGGGGGGCGGTTTCGAGGTGCGGGCGAGGTTCCCGCTGAAGGACGGCCAATGACGATCAGAGTGCTGCTGGTGGACGACCAGCCGCTGCTTCGTACGGGATTTCGCCTGATTCTGGAGGCCGAGTCCGACATCACGGTGGTGGGCCAGGCCGGTGACGGCAAGGGCGCGCAGGAGCAGACGCGGGCGTTGCTGCCCGACGTGGTGCTGATGGACATCCGGATGCCCGGGGTGGACGGCATCGAGGCGACCCGCAGGATCGTGCGGGAGGCGGCGCCGACGGCGCACGTGCCGAAGGTGCTGGTGCTGACGACGTTCGACCTGGACGAGTACATCGTGGAGGCGCTGCGCTCGGGCGCCTCCGGGTTCCTGCTGAAGGACGTGCCGCCCGACGAGCTGGTGCAGGCGATCCGGGTGGTCGCGGCCGGTGACGCGATCGTGGCGCCGAGCGTGACGCGGCGGCTGCTCGACAGGTTCGCCAAGCGGCTGCCCTCGGCGTACGAGCAGACCACTCCCGCGCGGCTCGACCGGCTGACCGAGCGGGAGCTGGAGGTGCTGCGGCTGATCGCCAAGGGCATGTCCAACGCGGAGATCGCGGCCAAGCTCGTGGTGAGCGAGACGACGGTCAAGACGCACGTCGGCAACGTGCTGACCAAGCTGGGGCTGCGCGACCGCGTGCAGGCCGTGGTGCTGGCCTACGAGACCGGGCTGATCACTCCCGGCGCCTTATCCTGAGGTCGCCGCCTGCGCGGCCTCGGGGGCGGCGGCCACGTTCTCCGGGAAGTGGCAGGCGACGCTGTGACCGCTGGCCAGCTGCTCCAGCGGCGGCTCGACCTTCTTGCAGATGTCCTGCGCCTTCCAGCAGCGGGTGTGGAAGCGGCAGGCGGGCGGCGGGTTGAGCGGGCTGGGCACGTCGCCGGTCAGCCGGATGCGCTCGCGTTCCTTGCGGGCCTTCGGGTCGGGCACGGGCACGGCCGACAGCAGCGCGTTCGTGTACGGGTGCATCGGCGCGCTGTACAACGCCTTGCGGTCGGCGATCTCGACGATCTTGCCGAGGTACATGACGGCGACCCGGTCGCTGATGTGCCGCACCACCGACAGGTCGTGGGCGATGACGACGTAGGTCAGGTTCAGCTCGTTCTGCAGGTCTTCGAGCAGGTTGACGACCTGGGCCTGGATGGACACGTCGAGCGCGGAGACCGGCTCGTCGGCGATGATCAGCTTGGGCTTGAGCGCCAGCGTGCGGGCGATGCCGATGCGCTGCCGCTGCCCGCCGGAGAACTCGTGCGGGTAGCGGTTGTAGTGCTCGGGGTTGAGCCCGACCAGCTCCAGGATGTCCTGGACGGCCTTCTTGACGCCGTGCTCGGTCTGGACGCCCTGGATCCGGAAGGGGGCGCCGACGATGGTGCCGACGGTGTGCCGGGGGTTGAGCGACGAGTAGGGGTCCTGGAAGATCATCTGCATGTCGCGGCGGAGCGGCCTGAGCTTGCCCTGCGCCATGTGGGTGATGTCCCGGCCCTCGAAGACGACCTTGCCGCCGGTGGGTTCGAGCAGGCGGGTGACCAGCCGGCCGGTGGTGGACTTGCCGCAGCCGGACTCCCCCACCAGGCCGAGCGTCTCGCCCTTGAACACGTCGAAGCTGATCCCGTCGACCGCCTTGACGGCGCCGACCTGCCGCTTGAGCATGCCCTTGGTGATCGGGAAGTGCTTCTCCAGGTTCTGGACGGAAAGAAGCGGCTCGTTACCGTTCATCGGCTCGCTCGGCTCGGTCGGCTCACTGTGCTCGCTCACTGCGTCTCCAGCACTGGCTTGATCTCGGTCTCCCACAGCTCCCGCCGCTGCGTCCTGGGCAGGTGACAGCGCACCAGATGGCCGCCCTCGGTCTCCAGCAGCGCGGGGACCTCGGTCTTGGCCTTGCCCTCGGTCTTGTCGGCGTAGGGGCAGCGGGGGTGGAAGGCGCAGCCCGGCGGCACGTTGATCAGGGACGGCGGAGAGCCCTTGATCGGCATCAGCCGCTCGGTGCGCTCCCGGTCGAGGCGGGGCATCGATCCCAGTAGACCCCATGTGTAGGGGTGCTCGGGACGGTAGAAGATGTCGTCGGCGGTGCCGTACTCGATGCACTTGCCGCCGTACATGACCAGGATGTCGTTGGACAGCTCGGCCACCACGCCCAGGTCGTGGGTGATGATGATCAGCGCGGAGTTGAACTCACGCTGCAGGTCGACCATGAGGTCGAGGATCTGGGCCTGCACGGTCACGTCGAGCGCGGTGGTCGGCTCGTCGGCGATGAGCAGCTCGGGGTCGCACGACAGCGCCATGGCGATCATCGCGCGCTGGCGCATGCCGCCGGAGAACTCGTGCGGGTAGGAGTCGACGCGGCTCTTCGGCTCGGGGATGCCGACCCGGCCGAGCATGTCGATGGCGTGCTTCTTCGCCACGGCCTTGGAGACCTTGTGGTGGATGCGGTACGCCTCGATGATCTGGTCGCCGACCGAGTAGAAGGGGTGCATCGAGGAGAGCGGGTCCTGGAAGATCATCGACATCTTCTTGCCGCGCAGCCCGCGCACGTGCTCCTGGGAGGCGCCCACGAGCTCCTCGCCGTCGAGCCAGATCTCGCCGGAGACGTTGGCGCCCTTGCCCTTGTGCAGGCCGAGGATGCCGAGGCTGGTGACCGACTTGCCGGAGCCGGACTCGCCCACGATGCCGAGGGTCGCGCCCCGCTCGAGGCTGAAGGTCAGCCCGTCGACGGACTTGACCACGCCGTCGTCGGTCGGGAAATGGATCTTGAGGTCCTTGACCTCGAGAAAGGAGCTCATGACAGCCTCACCCTCGGGTCCACGACCGCGTAGAGCAGGTCGACGATCAGGTTGGCCAGGATGATGAAGGCCGCCGCGACCAGGGTGACGCCCATCACCTGGGGAAGGTCGTTGTTGCTGATGGCGTCGACGGCGTACTTGCCGATGCCGGGCAGCGAGAACGTGCTCTCCGTCAGTACGGCGCCGCCGAGCAGCAACCCGAGGTCCAGGCCGAACATGGTGAGCACCGGCGTCAGCGTGGCCCGCAGACCGTGCTTGAACACCACCGTCCGCTCCGGCAGGCCCTTGGCCCTGGCCGTGCGGATGTAGTCCTCTGACATGGTCTCCAGCATGCCCGCCCTGGTGAGCCGGGCATAGCCGGCCGCGTACAGGAAGGCCAGCGTCACCCACGGCAGCATGAGGTTGTTGGCCCAGGTCAGCGGATCTTCGCTGATCGGCACCCAGTCGGCGACGTCGCCGACGAGCCCGAGCTGGTCGCGGAAGATGGCCAGCGAGACGATGCCGGTGAAGAAGATGGGCAGCGACACGCCGGCCAGCGCGATGCCCATCGAGACGCGGTCGAAGAAGCTGCCGCGCCGCAGCGCGGACACCACGCCGGTGGCCACGCCGAAGATGACCCACACGACGGCCGCGCCGAGCGCCAGTGACAGCGTGATCGGCAGCCGATTGAGCAGGTCGGGCAGCACCGGGTTCTGGGTGACGTAGGAGTAGCCGAAGCAGGGCGCCGGGCAGAGCTCGATGCCGGGCCCGTAGTTGCGCTCGACCCCGACGAAGATGCCCTTCACGAACCGCCCGTACTGGACGACGATCGGGTCGTTGAAGCCCAGCCGGATGGCCGTGTCGTGGATGACCTGGGCGTTCGCCGCTTTACCGACGTATCGGGAGGCGAGGTCGTCAGCAGACATCCCAGCGAGCCGCGGCACGAGGAAGAAGATGGCGAACGTCGCGATGCTCACCACGAAGAGCAGCATGACGGCGGCTATCAACCGTCTGAGAATGTATGTGAACACTGATCTCGGCCATGGCGGCCGGGCCTTGTGAGCCCGGCCGCCGAAGCCTTCACCTGCTTTCGACGAACGTTCCGGCGGGTTTGCCTGGAGCGGGGTACTACTGGGTGCTCAGCGTGAGGAACTCGTACATGCCCCAGTTCTGGCTGACGAAGACGTTCTTCAGCGTCGGCGGCCGGTAGAACAGGCCGTGCGCCCAGACGTAGGGCAGGATGAAGCCGGACTCCATGACCTGCTTGTCGACCTCCGCCCAGATCGCGTTGCGCTTCGCGGCGTCGGTCTCGGCCGCCGCCTGGTCGATGAACGCGTCGATCTTCGGGTCCTTGACGCTGAGGTTGGTGTTGCCCGCCGGGCGGATGACCCGGCTGTCGACGATCTGCTGGAAGAAGCCGAAGCCCTCGGGGTAGTCGGCGCCCCAGCCGTAGACCATGATCCCGAGGTTGTTCTTCTTGGCGAAGTCGGGCTTGCCGGCGTACAGCTTGAAGTAGTCGCCCTGCGGGTAGCCCTTGATCTCCAGCTTGATGCCGACCTTGCTGAGCGACTGCTGCAGCGCCTCTGCGGTCTGCTTCTCAGCGGCGCGCTCGTTGCGGAAGGAGATCGTGGTGCTGAAGCCGTTGGGCTGGCCGCAGGCGGCGAGCTCTTCCTTGGCCTTCTCGACGTTGCCGGCCGGGTTGGCCTCGACGCCGTACGGGTCGATCTTCTGGTAGCCGGTCATCTTGGCCGGCATGAGGCTGAGCGCGATGTCGCCGCCGGCGTCGGGGCCGCCGTAGGCGCCCTGGATCGCCGAGCGGTCGGCCGCGTACAGCACCGCCTTGCGGCAGTGGATGTTGTCGAACGGCGGCACGTCACCGTTGATGTTGGCGAACCAGGTGCGGTCGATCGGGGCCGAGTCGGCGTACTGCTTGACCTTCTCGTCGGTCAGGACCGTCTTGCGGGCGTTCGCCGCGACACCGGTGCTGTTGACCTTGACGTCGATCTTGCCGGACAGCAGCCGCTGGTCGAGGTCGTCCTCGTTCTGACCGAGCAGCACCTCGACGGAGTCGTTGAGCTGCTTGCGGTTGGGGTCGCTGGCCGCGCTCCAGTTCGGGTTCTTCACGAGCTCGATGCGCTTGGTGAGCTCGTGCGCCTTGAACATGTAGGGGCCGGTCGCGACCGGGTGCTCCTTGTACTTCGAGCCGGTGTCCTTCGCCTCGGGCACGGGGGCCGTCTGCGGGAGCATGGCGAAGTAGTCGAAACCGCCGTAGGCCTTCTTCAGGTGGAAGACGATCGTGCGGTCGTCAGGCGTGTCGATGGCCTTGAAGTCGTCGAGCTTGCCCTTCATCTTGTAAGGGCCGGTGTAGTCGCCGACGTCGAGCCAGTCGTTGAAGTAGGTCGGGCCGCTGGGCAGGATGTCCTTGTCCAGCGAACGGGCCACGGCGTACTTGACGTCCTTCGACGTCACCGGGCTGCCGTCCTCGTACTTCACGCCCTCACGCAGCTTGTACGTCCACGTCTTGCCGCCGTCGCTGGGCGTGCCCAGACCCTCGGCCAGGTCGCCGACGAGCTGCAGACCCTCCTCACCCGGCACGGGCTTGAACATGGTGAGCGCACGCGTGTAAAGGCGGGCGAAGTTCCAGGCGTAGCCGTAGTACATGTCGCCCGGGTCGACCGAGTCGAAGTCGCCCGGCATGCCCATGTGGAGGGTGCCACCGGTCTTGTCCGACGGGTTGATGACCTCCGTCACACCGGCGTTGTACTTGCTGGCGGGCTTGTCGTCGCCGCCGGTGCCACTGGTGCTCTGGGCACCGCCGCCACCGCCGCACCCGGACACGACCACGGCCAGAGCGGCGGTCACCGCGACAGCCGATGCCTTAGATCTTATCTTCATCGACCTGACACACCCCTTGTATCTAGGAGTTGAGAACTTGCGGAAAACTCACGAGGCTTAGCGGGCCTTGGGATCGAAGGCGTCCCTGAGGCCGTCACCGAGCAGGTTGAACGCCAGCACGGTGACGAAGATCGCGAGGCCGGGGAAGATCATGAAGTTGGGCGCCACGTCGTAGTTGTGGACCGCCTCCGCCAGCATGCCTCCCCACGTGGGGGTCGGCGGCCGCACGCCCACGCCGAGGAAGGACAGTGCGGCCTCGAACAGGATGTTCGACGGGATCAGCAGCGTCGAGTAGACCAGGATCGGCGCCAGCAGGTTGGGCAGGATCTCCTTGAACAGGATCGTGTGGTTGCGCGCGCCCAGGCTCCTGGAGGCGTCGACGAACTCACGTTCGCGGAGAGACAGGGTCTGCCCCCGGATGATGCGTCCGATGTAGGGCCAGTTGAAGAAGCCGATGATGAACACGAGCAGGCTGATCCTGAGCGTGTCACCCGAGAGGCCGAACGCCTTGTCGGGGATGACCCCCGCCAGCGCCAGCGCGAACACCAGCAGCGGGAACGCCAGGAAGATGTCCATGAGCCTGCTGATGATCGTGTCGACCCAGCCGCCGAAGAAGCCGGCGATCATCCCGAGCACGGTGCCGAGCACCACGCACACCAGAGTCGCGAAGAACGCGATCAGCAGCGAGATGCGGGCGCCGTACAGGATGCGGCTGAACAGGTCGCGGCCCGTGGTGGGCTCGACCCCGAACAGGAAGTCCCAGCTGATCCCGCCGAACGTGCCGAGCGGAGCCTGGATGGCGGGGTCGATCTTCTCTCTGTGCCACTCGGCCGGCGGGTGGCCGAACCACGACACCAGCAGCGGCGCGAAGATCGCGATCAGGATGAGCAGGACGATGACGATGCCGCCGATCATCGCCACCCGGTCGCGCTTCAGGCGCATCCAGGCGATCTGCCCGAGGGAGCGCCCTCGGATGACTGAAGGCTCCGCCCCCTCAAGAACGGTCTCCGGTCCGGCCTCGATGGCCGAGCCCGGAACATCGAGCGGTGCGGTCATGCCAGTTGCCCCCTGGATTCCAGACGACGTCGTCCGTGTCAGCGCGGTCCCGGTCAGGGTAGTGCGCCCATGCGTGGCTGGCCCGCGTGTCGCGGCCCCAGGAGGCAGAATCTATGGCCTGAGCTGGTATGACTAGTCCCTCAGTGCCCGATGTGGCTTAACTGTGATTGACGCGAAACTCATTCGTATCGATCTTGAGGAGAATGTCTACGGCCCGTCCCGGTTGCGTCTCGGAACTGTGACAGAGCACGGTCGTGTGCCGGATTCAGCTGATGCCACGGCGCTTCAGCAGTGCCTCGATGTCGGCGAAGTCGTCATCACCCTTGCGCTCCTTCTGGGCCGCGACGGCCGGCTGAGGCTTCGCGGCGACCGGCGGCTTGTTCGCGGAGGGCTGAACTCCGGCGGGCCCCGCAGGCTCCTCGGCGGCCTTCTTCCTGCCGCGAAGCTTCCTGCCGCCCGACAACTTCCTGCCGCGGATGACCCCCGACACGACGAACAGCACGGCCGACAACCCCGCCACCGCGATGCCCGCCCACACGGCCGGATTGAGCACCAGGCCGGTCACGAACCCGACGACGGTCGCGCCGATGGTCCACAGCGCGCTGAGCGCGCCGGTCAGGTAGGCCGCCAGCGGTAGCAGGGCCCAGGCGCCCACTCTCATGCCCGCCGCCACGCCTCTGCGCCTGAAAGCCAGGAAACTCAGCACCATCCCGGCCCCGGTCACCCCGATGCACAGCGGCAACCACGCGATATCTCCGTACATCACGCCGCCCCTCGTATCGACTTTCTCTCCATCCTGGCACGCGAAACGGCTTCCGCCCCTCCTCCGGGAGGACCACTTGCCCCTTAGGGGTCGTGATCACGCGAACCCGGAGGGGGCGCCAGGTCACGCGCTGGGGCCAAGCGAGCGCTCGGTGGGCGTACCGGGTCAGGGGGCGCTGCGGGCGTGCCCGGGGTCAGGCGGGGATGAGGGCGCGGAGGTCGGCGACGCCGACCTCCGTGAGGGAGGAGACGACCAGGCGGCCGGGCGCGGGGTCGATGGGCAGCAAGCTGGGGACGGCCACGACGGCGCATCCGGCGGCGGTCGCGGCCGCGACGCCGTTGGGCGAGTCCTCCAGCACCACGCAGCGCACCGGCTCGACGCCCAGCAGCCCCGCCGCCGTCAGGTACGGCTCCGGGTCCGGCTTGGTACGCGTGACGTCGTCGGCGGTGACGACGACGTCGAACCGGTCCCTGCCGACGCTCTTGAGCACCGCGTCGGCGATGTCCCTGAGCGAGGAGGTGACCAATCCGACCGGCACGCCCTCGGCCCGCAGGGCGTCGAGCAGCTCGGAGGCGCCCGGCATGACCCGCACGCCCTCCGACAGGCGCGCCACCATGCCGCCGGTCATCCAGGACTCGATCGCCTCGGGGCTCTCGTCGGAGCCGGACACGGCGAGCATGTAGCCGACCGTGCGCTCCATGGAGCCGCCGACGAGGTGCGCCTGGTGCTCGGCCGTCCATTCGGCGCCGAGCCTGGCCATCACCCCGGTCTCGATCTCCAGCCAGACCCGCTCGCTGTCGACCAGCAACCCGTCCATGTCGAAGAAGACCGCTTCCAACCCTGCCCCCGTATCGGTAGGTACGGAGCGGGGCCCCTTACGGCCCTGCCCCGGCGTCGATGGACACGGAGGCGGGCCCGCCCGGGCCCTGCCCCCATTTCGGTGGGTACGGGGCGAGGCCCTTGCGGCCTGGCCCCGGCGTCGATGAGCACGAAGGCGAGGCCGTCCGAGCCCAGTCCCCGTGCCGGGTGAGCCGGTGAGCGCCGGGCGAGACCGAGGCACCGGCCAGAACCGCCCGGCGAGACCGTGGCACCAGCCGACATCGCCCGGCACCCCCGGTCAGACGTTGAAGTATTTGGCCTCTGGGTGGTGGGCGACCAGCGCGGACGTGGCCTGCTCGGGGTGGAGCTGGAACTCCTCCGACAGCGTCACCCCGATCCGCTCCGGGTCGAGCAGCTCGAAGAGCTGCTTCTGGTCCTCGAGGTTGGGGCAGGCCGGGTAGCCGAAGGAGTAGCGGCAGCCCTGGATGTTGACCTTGAGCATGTCGTCGAGCGACTCCTCGCCGCCGATCCCCCACTCCGCGCGCATCCTGGCGTGCCAGTATTCGGCCAGCGCCTCGGTGAGCTGCACCGACAGGCCGTGCAGCTCGAGGTAGTCGCGGTAGGCGTCCTTGGCGAACAGCTCGGCCGTGGCCTCGGAGATCTTCGAGCCCATGGTGGCCACCTGGAAGCCGATCACGTCGACCTCGCCGGAGTCCTTCGAGCGGAAGAAGTCGGACAGGCACAGGTGCCGGTCGCGGCGCTGGCGCGGGAAGGTGAAGCGGGTGCGCTCCTTGCCGTCGTCGTCGAGGACGATGAGACTGTCGCCGTCGGAGACGCACGGGAAGTGGCCGTAGACGACGGCCGCCTCCAGCAGGCCCTCGGTCTGCATCCGCTCCAGCCACATGCGCAGCCGCGGCCGGCCCTCGGTCTCGACCAGCTCGTCGTAGCCGGGCCCGTCGCCGCCCCTGGTGGGCTTGAGCCCCCACTGGCCGAGGAACAGGGCGCGCTCGTCGAGGAAGGCGGAGTATTCGGCCAGCGAGATGCCCTTGACGACGCGGTCGCCGGAGAAGGGCGTCTTCGGCACCGGGTTGTCGGCGGCCACGTCGGAGCGGGCGGGCAGCTCCTCGACCGGCGTGCGGGTCAGCACGGCGCCGGTCTTGACGCGCCGCTCGCGCAGCGGCGGCAGCGTCGCCCCGGCCACGCCGCGCTTGACGGCCATGAACGAGTCCATCAGCCGCAGCCCCTCGAACGCGTCACGGGCGTAGCGCACCTCGCCCGAGAACAGCTCGGCCAGGTCCTGCTCGACGTAGGCGCGGGTCAGGGCGGCGCCGCCGAGCAGCACCGGATAGCGCTCCGACAGGCCCCTGGAGTTCATCTCCTCCAGGTTTTCCTTCATGATGACCGTCGACTTCACCAGCAGCCCCGACATGCCGATGACGTCGGCCTTCTGCTCGTCGGCCGCCTCGAGGATGGCCGAGACCGGCTGCTTGATGCCGAGGTTGACGACCTGGTAGCCGTTGTTGGACAGGATGATGTCGACGAGGTTCTTCCCGATGTCGTGCACGTCGCCCTTGACGGTGGCCAGCACGATGCGGCCCTTCGTCTCGCCCTCGACGCGGTCCATGTGGGGCTCGAGGTAGGCCACGGCGGTCTTCATCACCTCGGCCGACTGCAGCACGAACGGCAGCTGCATCTGCCCCGACCCGAACAGCTCGCCCACCGTCTTCATGCCGTCGAGCAGCACGTTGTTGATGATCTCCAGGGCGGGCCGCTGGTCGAGCCCGGCGGCGAGGTCGGCCTCCAGGCCCTTCTTCTCGCCGTCGATGATCCGCCGCTTGAGCCGCTCCCACAGCGGCAGCGCGGCCAGCTCCTCGGCCCGGCCGGCGCGCACGGCGGCGGCGTCGACGCCCTGGAACAGGTCCATGAACTTCTGCAGCGGGTCGTAGCCCTCACGGCGGCGGTCGTAGACCATGTCGAGCGCGACCTGGCGCTGCTCGTCGGGGATGCGGGCCATCGGCACGATCTTGGAGGCGTGCACGATGGCGGAGTCGAGCCCGGCGTTGACGCACTCGTTGAGGAAGACCGAGTTGAGCACCATGCGGGCGGCCGGGTTGAGGCCGAAGCTGATGTTGGACAGGCCCAGCGTGGTCTGCACGCTCGGGTAGCGGCGCTTGAGCTCGCGGATGGCCTCGATGGTCTCCAGGCCGTCGCGCCTGGTCTCCTCCTGGCCGGTGGCGATGGGGAAGGTGAGGCAGTCGACGATGATGTCCTCGACCCGCATGCCCCAGTTGCCGGTCAGGTCCTCGATGAGGCGGGAGGCGACGCGCACCTTCCAGTCGGCGGTGCGGGCCTGGCCCTCCTCGTCGATGGTCAGCGCGACGACGGCCGAGCCGTGCTCGCGGACGAGCCGCATGATCTTCTGGAAGCGGGAGTCGGGGCCGTCGCCGTCCTCGTAGTTGACGGAGTTGACGGCGGCGCGTCCGCCGAGCATCTCGAGGCCGGCCTGCAGCACCGCGGGCTCGGTCGAGTCGAGCATGATCGGCAGCGTGGAGGCGGTGGCGAAGCGGAAGGCCAGCTCCTTCATGTCGGCCACGCCGTCACGGCCCACGTAGTCGATGCACAGGTCGAGCAGGTGGGCGCCGCCGCGGGCCTGGTCGCGGGCCATCTCGACGCAGTCGTCCCAGCGGCCTTCCAGCATGGCCTCGCGGAAGGCCTTGGAGCCGTTGGTGTTGCAGCGCTCGCCGATGGCCAGGTAGGAGGTGTCCTGCCGGAACGGGATCGTCTGGTAGAGCGAGGACACGCCGGGCTCGGGGTGC
This sequence comes from Nonomuraea rosea, assembly GCF_039539705.1. Taxonomy (NCBI): domain Bacteria; kingdom Bacillati; phylum Actinomycetota; class Actinomycetes; order Streptosporangiales; family Streptosporangiaceae; genus Nonomuraea; species Nonomuraea rosea. Next base: position 295,378 of record NZ_BAABDQ010000008.1, read on the forward strand.
GGGCGGCGTTGCGTGACCGGCTTGCCGGTCACCGGCTCGTCCTCGCCCTGGGGGGCGCCCCCGGCCAGCGCTCCGACGCGCTCGACGACCTGGCGCAGGTGCTCGGGGGTGGTGCCGCAGCAGCCGCCGACCAGGGACAGGCCGTAGTCGCGGGTGAAGGTGCCGTGGGCGTCGGCCAGCTCCTCCGCCGAGAGCGGGTAGTAGGCGCCGTCGGAGGTCAGCACCGGCAGGCCCGCGTTGGGCATGCAGGACAGCTTGAGCCGGGAGTGGCGGGCGAGGTAGCGCAGGTGCTCGCTCATCTCGGCCGGGCCGGTCGCGCAGTTGAGGCCGACGATGTCGACGCCGAGCGGCTCAATCGCGGTCAGCGCCGCGCCGATCTCGGAGCCGAGCAGCATCGCGCCGTTGGTCTCGATGGTCACCTGAGCGATGATCGGCACGTCGCGGCCGGAGTCGGCGATGGCCCGCCTGGCGCCGACGACGGCGGCCTTGACCTGGAGCAGGTCCTGGGCGGTCTCGATGATCAGCGCGTCGGCGCCGCCCGCGATCAGGCCGGCCGCGTTGTCGCGGTAGGCGTCGCGCAGCGTCGCGTAGGGCATGTGGCCGAGCGTGGGCAGCTTGGTGCCGGGGCCCATGGAGCCGAGCACGAAACGCGGCTGGCCGGGCGTGGACCAGTGGTCGGCGGACTCGCGGGCGATCCTGGCGCCGGCCTCGGAGTATTCGAAGACCCTGTCGGAGATGTCGTATTCGCCGAGAGCCGCGAGGTTGGCGCCGAAGGTGTTGGTCTCGACGCAGTCGACGCCGACGGCGAAGTACGCGTCGTGGACGCCGCGCACGATGTCGGGCCGGGTGACGTTGAGCACCTCGTTGCAGCCCTCGTGCCCGTGGAAGTCGTCGAGCGTGGGGTCCTGGGCCTGGAGCATCGTGCCCATCGCTCCGTCGGCCACGATGACGCGCTGGGACAACACTTCTCGGAAGGACGGGGAGATGCGCATGCCGTAAAGCTTATCGGCTGCGTCTCCGGCGCTGTCCGGCCGAGTCTCCGGTGCCGTCCGGCCGGGCCTCCCCCATCGCCGACCAGGACTGGGAGGCCGGCCGGGGCTCCCCTGTGGGCGACGATGAGGCTATTGTGCCGACTGTTCATTGAACTCCGCGTCCAATTGGGGTCTCCATGACCTACCGAACGACCTACCGCACCGTTCTCGTCGGCACCGACGGCTCCGCCTCCTCCTTCCGCGCCGTCTCCACGGCGGCGTCCCTGGCCGCGGCGACCGGCGCCACCCTCGTCCTGGCCTGCGCGTACCTGCCCATGCGGGAGAACGAGCGCGCGGCGGCCGCCGACCGGCTCGGCGACCTCGCGTACAAGGTGGGCGGCTCGACCCCCGCCGACGACGCCCTGCGCGCGGCCCGCGAGCACGCCGTGGCGGCCGGCGCCCGCGACGTCGTCCTGGCCTCCGAGCAGGGCGACCCGGTGGACGTGCTCGTCTCGCTGGCGGCGGGGCACCGCGCCGACCTGCTCGTGGTGGGCAACCGCGGGCTCAACAGCCTGGCCGGGCGGCTGCTCGGCTCCGTGCCCTCGGCCGTCTCGCACCGGGCCGGCTGCGACGTGCTGATCGTCCACACCACGGACGGCGGCCGCTGACCGCCCCGCCCGGCCTCGACGGCCCCTTGCCCGGCGGGCGTGGGATGGGCGGTGCGTCCGCAGGTGGGGGGCGTGGCCGCGGATCGGGCGGCGCGCCCCGTATGCCCCGCACACGCGCGTACGCGTGGGCGTGCGCGGGTTGGTACGCACCCGTCCCGCGCCGGCGGCATGCCGTCACCGGCGGGAAAGCCACGGTACGCCGCGGCGCGGCCGTTCGGAGGGAGATCGGTGACGCTGACGCCTCCTTACCGCATAGGCTAAGCGGGATGGTTGAGAGAGGAGGCGACACGTGATCGAGCTTGAAGGGCTCCCCGAGCTCGTTGACCCGGTGCTCATAGCCGCGTTCGAGGGGTGGAACGACGCGGGCGAGGCTTCCAGCGGTGTGATCGCCCATCTCGAGTCCGCCTGGAAGGCAGACCCGCTGGTCGCACTCGACCCCGACGACTATTACGACTTCCAGGTGACCCGCCCCGTGGTGGAGATGAACGACGGGCTGGCCAACTCGATCGTGTGGCCGACGACGCGCCTGCTGCGCGCCCGCCCGCCGGGCGTCGAGCGCGATGTCGTGCTGCTGCGCGGCATCGAGCCCAACATGCGCTGGCGCTCGTTCTGCGCCGACATCATCGAGGTCTGCCGCGAGCTGGGAGTCGAGCTGGCCGTGATGCTGGGCGCGCTGCTCAACGACTCGCCGCACACCCGGCCGGTGCCCATCCTCGGCGGTGCGACGGACGCGACGCTGGCCCGTTCGACCAATCTGGAGCTGAGCCGCTACGAGGGCCCGACGGGGATCGTGGGGGTGCTGCAGCATGAGTTCGGCCAGGCCGGGCTCGACGCCATCTCACTGTGGGCGTCGGTGCCCCACTACGTCGCCCAGCCGCCCAACCCGAAGGCGACCCTGGCGCTGCTGCGGCGCCTGGAGGACGTGCTGGAGATCCCGATGCCGCTGGGCGACCTCGACGAGGAGGCCCGCGCATGGGAGCGCGGCGTGGACGAGCTGGCCTCCCAGGACACCGAAGTGGCCGAGTACGTCAAGGAGCTCGAGGAGCGCAAGGACGCCGCCGAGCTGCCCGAGGCCAGCGGAGACGCGATCGCGGCCGAGTTCGAGCGTTACCTGCGGCACAGGGACAGCGACACTGACAGCTGAATCTCAGGGATAACAACTGAGATTTTTTCCCTGTTTCGGGTAATAATCGGTGACCGTACAAGATTCCATTAAGCTGGGCGCCAGATCCCCGCTTCACACGTCATCGAGAATTCCCCCTCGGCTTCGCGGCCGTGTTGCCTGCTTCACCTACCGCGCACGTTAGGCACGCCATGGCGACTTCCCATGTGGACCCGCATCAGAGAAGTCAGGACACCAGGCGGCGCATCCTCGAGATGGCCGTCTCGATCAGGGAGGACCGCACCGGCGGCTCCGTGGATCATTTCCTCGCGCTGCTCCAGGACCGGCTCCCGCTCTGGCTGAGCATTCTGCACGATCTTTCCCATCGTATCGGGAAGGGCGACGTAGCTGACAATCTTCTGCCCATTGCCCGAGCGGGCATTAATTACTACATGGAGGTACAAGGCGCGGCACTGCCCGCCTTCACCTCGCCGAACGTGACCGTCCGCTTCCGCAAGGCCGTCCGCGACACCGGGCTCGGACCGCGTACGGAGACCGGGCCTCTGGCCGAATACCTGGCGGCCGAGCAGCGGCTGGGGCGGGTGCGGCCCGGCGTGGACCCGGAGGCGAGCGCGCGGCTGCTGATCGCGGGCTGCTTCCACCGGGCCTACATCGAGATGTTCGTCGGCCCCGACGAGGGGCCCACGATCGAGGACAGCGCTCTGGAGATCGTCAGGGAGCTCCGGCTCGAACCGGTCCCCGCTTAGGGGAAGAGGCTAGAGCACGCGGGCCTGCCGAAGGGGCGGGGCCGTCTCTCCCGTGACCCGGCGGGCGCGCAGCGCCTCCTCGTAGCGGTGCCAGATCAGCGCCGCCACGTCCTGGTCCGCGCCCAGCGGGGCGGTGACCAGGTCCGCGCCGGACGCCACCAGCCGGTCGTGGAAGAAGCCGGGCGCGAGCACGTACGAGGCGATCGCGATCCGGGCGGCCGGGGTCGAGCCGAGCCGTTCCATGGCCTCGGGCAGCGACGGGCTGCCGGCCGAGGCGAAGGCGGCGGTGACGGGCCTGGCCAGGCGTACGGCGAGCCGGTGGGCGGCGGCGCGGACGTCGGCGAGCGCGGCGGGGTCGGAGGAACCGGCCGCGCCGAGCACGACCGCGTCCGTGGAGCGCAGCCCCGCCCGCGCCAGCTTGCGGGCCAGCGCCGTGGTCAGCAGCCGGTGCGGACCCAGCCAGCCCGCCACGACGGCGTCGGGGCGGCATTCGGCGATCACGTTCGGCAGGTCGATGTGGACGTGGTAGCCGCCGGCCAGCAGCAGCGGGACCACCACGACGGGGCCGCGGACGGCGGGCAGCACCTCGGACAGGAGCGGCGAGCTGATCTCGAGGTAGCTCAGCTCGACGCGCCGCCCTGGATGGGCTCTTCTGACCGTTTCCGCCAGGGCCGCCAGGGTCTCCTCCCCCGCGGCGCTGCGGGTGCCGTGCGCGGCCAGGACGAGTGCGGGCGTCACAGGCCTGCCTCGTACAGGCAGGCGAGCCGGTAGCCGCGCTTGACCACCGTCTCCACGATCCCGCTCGGCCCGAGCGCGCGGCGCAGGCGCGTGATCGCCATCTCCACGGCGTGCTCGGCGGAGTCGCGGGCGATGCTGCCCGGCAGCACGGTACGCAGGTCGGCGCGCGAGACCACGTGGCCGGGCTTGTCGGCCAGGCGCTTGAGCACCGCCATCGGGGCCGGCGGCAGCGGCCGCAGCTCCCCGTCCACCACCACCGCGTGACCGCGGATCTCCAGCCGGTGGTCGCCGGCCACGAGCTTGGTGACGCCGTGCTCGGGCAGGTGCCTGGCCAGGGCGCGGGCCAGCGCGCCGAGCCGCGAGCGGTCCGGCTGCAGCGTCGGCACGCCGCGCGAGGTCAGCGGGTCGGCCGTGACGTGCCCCACGCAGGCGGCCACCACGGGTCCGCCGAACGCCGCAAGCAGCGCGTCCTCCAGCCCCTCCGCCCGTGCGGCGTTCAGCATGGCGTGCACGGCGGGCGCGCTGGTGAAGGCCACCGCGTCCACGGAGCCGGAGATCGTCTGACTGATCAGGCGGCGCAGCGGCGAGACGTCGCGGTACGGGAGCCACCGGTAGACCGGGATCTCGATCACCTCGGCCCCCGCCTCCCGCAGGTCGGCCACGAACTCGCTGAGCGGCTCACCGTGCTGCTGCACCGCGATGCGCCGGCCGCGCAGATCCTGCTCCAGGAGGTACTCCTTGACCTCCTGGCAGGACTCGGTCGCGGGGGTCCAGTGGTCGTTCAGCCCCGCGGCCCGCACCGCTCCCCTGGCCTTGGGCCCGCGGGTCAGCAGCCGCGCCCTGGACAGGTGCTCGCCCAGGTCGGCCGACAGCCCCCAGCCCTCGGCGGCGGCCATCCAGCCGCGGAAGCCCACGCCGGTGGTGACCACCACGTCGTCCACGGGCCCGGCCAGGCTGAGCCGGGTCGCGGCCAGCAGGTCGGCGTCCTCGGCCAGCGGCACCAGCCGGATCGCCGGAGCGCTGACCACGCGTGCGCCGCGCCGCTCCAGCAGCGCCCCGAACTCCTCCCGCCGCCGCGTCGCGGTCACGCCGATCGTGAAGCCCGACAGGGCGTCGGGCGCGGTCTCCGGGGACGAGACGTTCTCCGCGGGGAGCGCAGTCATGCGCACTCCCCCGCCGGCACGCTGACACCGGGTCCGATCGTCGGCTCGCTTCGCTCGCTCACGGGCACCTCCAGGTCCTCGTCACGGCCTGGCCGGGCCCCGAGCACCCGGCCAGGCATCACAGGCGCGTGTGACGCAAGTGAGATCACCCTCCGATACTCCTTTCGGGTGGTTTCACCTCTGGGTCTCTTCTGTTACCGCTGTGCTACAAGGCAGAGCCTTCGCGGTTGGCGAGGCGCGGTCGAGGGAAACGTTCAGCGTGACGACGCCGCCTATCGGGGAGTTCGGGTGACGGTCCGGCACATTCGCTTGTTCGACGATCCGGTGCTCCGCTCGACGGCGGCGCCGGTCCAGGACTTCGATCGCGAGCTCAGGCTCCTGGTGAAGTCCCTGACCGCCACGATGCGGGCGGGAGCGGGACGGGCGGGGCTGGCGGCTCCGCAGCTCGGGGTGCCGTTGCGGGTGGTGGTCTACTCCTACGACGGCAAATCGGGCCATCTGGTCAATCCGCGGCTGGAGCTGTCGGAGCGCCGGGTTACCGCCGACGAGGCCTGCCTGTCGGCCCCCGGCCTGTGGTGGCCACTGGAACGTTCCTACATGGTCACAGCGCGTGGCCGGGACATGTTCGGCAAACCCGTGACCGTGCGGGCGCTCGGCACGCTGGCCAGGGTCCTGCAGCACGAGGCCGACCATCTCGACGGCGTGCTGTTCAGCGATCATCTGGAGGCGGGCGAGCGCGAGCGCTTCCTCGCCGAGGCCGCGCTCACGACCTGAGCGGCTCACAGGCTCATAGGCTCACCGGCTCAGGAGCGCAGGCCCGCCGTCTGCGGGGTCATCAGCTCCCGGCGTTGCTCGGGGTCGGTGCCACCCCAGACGCCGTACGCCTGCCGGGTGTCGAGCGCGTACGCCAGGCACGGCTCGCGTACGGGACAATTCGCGCACACTTGTTTGGCCTGCTCGACCTGTGAGTGGCTCGGCCCCTCCAGAGAGATGGGGAAGAACAATTCCGGGTCCAGGTCGAGGCAGGAGGCCCTGCGTGTCCAGTCGAGCATCATCATGACTTTTTCGCCTACCCAGGCCTCCGGCGGTCATACCTCCGTGAGCAGCCGATCCCAGTCCGCGAGGAACCTGCCGAGCCCGTACCGGGCCAGAGCGGCGGCCCTGGCGGCCTTTCCGGCCTGACTCGCCCGCTCGGGGTCGGCCACGAAATCGTGCAGCGCGCCGGCCAGCACGTCCACCCGGGTGGACAGGACGCCGGCCTCCGGCGGGACGGCCTCGACGGCCTCGGTGGCCGCCAGCGCGACGACCGGCAGGCCCAGGGTCATGGCCTCGATGAGGGCCAGCCCGAGCGAGGTCCACCGGTACGGGTGCAGGTAGACGCGCCGCCTGGCCAGCTCGGCGTGCATGACGTGCTGGGGCAGGTCCTCGTGGGTGGCGTACGGAAGCTCCGCCACCTTCATCCCGAACACGTCGAGCGGCACCCGCTCGGCGAAGCGCGGCAGCAGGTCGGTGCCCGCGACCCTGGTGCGGCGCACCGGCTCGTTCACCACGACGCCCGCCCTGGGCAGCTCGCCCGTGTAGAGGTGGCCGGGATCCGGGATGCCGTGCTCGATGACGCGGGTGCGCGCGCCCCCGTTGTCCCAGTACAGCTCGTTGAAGTGGGTGACGTGCACCAAGGTGATGTCGCGCTGCCCGGCCAGCGGGTGCCTGGTGCGCGGCACGTCGCCGGCGGGGGTGTTGTGCTCGACGTACACGCCGGGCAGGTCGCGGCCGAGCCACTCGCGGGCCAGGTCCGGCTCGTGCGGGCGCTGGTAGACGACCAGGTCGAGCGGCTCGTGGCGGAGGCGGTCCCAGGGCACCTCGCGGGCGCTGTGCGGCCAGTCGAAGGTGTGCGCGCGTCCCCGGCCGTCGGGACCACGGCCGGGGACGAGCGGCAGCACGTACTCGTGGTCACCCCGGATGAACGAACTGGTCCATGAGCCGTGTACGTGCCAGATCAGGATCCTCACCAGCGGCTCCAGCCCATCGCGCGGGCCCAGGGCGCGGACACGGCCCCCACGGGCGCCTCGGCGTCGCTCAGCACGCGGTCCACGACGTCGGTCAGGTCGTCCGCGACCTCGGCGGCCTGCTGGATCTCCTCCTGCAGCGTGACCAGGGTCGGGACCAGGATGCCCCTGGCGCCGGCGGCCCTGGCCGCCTCCATGTCCCTGCCGATGTCGCCCACGACCACGCAGTCGCGGGGGCTGACGTCGAGCACGGCGGCGGCCCTGATCACGAGGCCCGGCGCGGGTTTGCGGCAGGTGCAGCCGTCGGCGTCGTCGTGCACGCAGATCGCCCACGCGTCGAACGGGCCGAGCAGCTCCTCCACCTTGGCGTTGACCTGGTCCATCTCGTCCGGCGAGAGCAGGCCCTTGGCCACGCCGGACTGGTTCGTGACCACGGCCACCGGCACGTCGGCCCGGCGCAGCCGCCCGAGCGCCTCGACCGCGCCCGGCATGGGCTCGACACGGGCCGGGTCACCGTTGTACGGCACGTCCCTGATCAGGGTCCCGTCCCGGTCGAAGAGCACGGCACCGGGACGTCGCTTTTCGAACACCTTTCACCTCCGTCGCGTGACCGGCAGCTACCCGGGGACTCCCTCCACAAACAACTACTTAGAGCGACTGATCCTCGACGATTTCCCCTATTTCCGCAGTTGAGGGCGGTGCTCAATGTTTGAGAGCCGCTTCTCTCGGTAGCGGTTCTCGACATCTCGCAAGGGAGGACCGATGAGATTTCTCGGCATCAACGCGATCTTCCATGACCCGGCCGCGGCACTCGTGGTCGACGGGAGGATCGTGGCCGCGGCTGAGGAGGAACGCTTCAGCCGCCGCAAGCACGGCAAGCGGCCGCTCGCGTTCTCGGCGTGGGAACTTCCCGAGCAGGCCGCCGCGTGGTGCCTGCGCGAGGCCGGGCTCTCTCCCGAGGACATCGACGCGGTGGCCTACTCCTACGACCCGTCCCTGGTGGTCCAGCGGCCGGAGGGCGACTGGGAGGACCTGCGCACCAGGTACGCCGTGCGCGCCCCCGCCTTCCTCGCCACCGCCCTGCCCGGCCTGGACCCCGGCCAGGTCCGCTACGTGCCGCACCACGTGGCGCACGCCGCCTCGGCCGCGCTGGCCTCGCCCTGGCGGGACTGCGCGGTGCTGGTGTGCGACGGTCGCGGCGAGAACGTCTCCCACCTGGCCGGCCGCTACCGGGACGGCGAGCTGGAGGTGCTGGCCGCGCAGGAGCTGCCGCACTCGCTCGGCCTCATGTACGAGGACGTCACGGAACATCTCGGCTTCCTGCGCTCCAGCGACGAGTACAAGGTCATGGCGCTGGCCTCCTACGGCCGGCCGCGGCACCTGGAGGCGCTGCGCGAGGTGATCTACCCGACCGGGGACGGCGGCTTCCACGTCGATCCCGTCGACTGGAACGTCTACGCCAAGGCGCTGCCCAGGGACGCCGCCTGGACCTCCGACCACGCCGACCTGGCCGCCAGCGTGCAGGCCAGGCTGGAGGAGGTGCTGCTCGAACTGGCGGGCTGGCTGCACGAGCGGACAGGAGAGCGGCGGCTCGCGCTGGCCGGCGGGGTGGCGCTCAACTGCGTGGCCAACACCAGGCTGCTGGCCGAGGGCCCGTTCGACGAGGTGTGGATCCAGCCGGCCGCGGGCGACTCGGGGACGGCGCTGGGCGGCGCGCTGCATCTCGCGCAGACCTGGGGCGACCGGCCCGCGCCCATGCCGGACGCGGCGCTCGGGCGCGGCTTCACCGACGAGGAGCTGGGCGCCTGGCTGGACGTGGCCCGCGTGCCGCACACCCGCCCGGCCGACCTGGCCGCCGCCGTGGCGACCGAGCTGGCCGCCGACCGGATCGTGGCCTGGTTCCAGGGACGTTCCGAGTACGGGCCGCGGGCGCTGGGGCGCCGGTCGCTGCTGGCGCATCCGGGGCACGCGCGCAACACCGAGCGGCTGAACGACGTCAAGGGCCGCGAGCAGTTCCGGCCCATCGCGCCGATGGTGCTGGAGTCGCGGGCCGCCGAGATCTTCGCACGGGGGCCGGTGCCCTCGCCGTACATGCTGTTCGTGCACGACGTGCGCCCGGGGTGGGCGGAGCGGATCCCGGCGGTGGTGCACGTGGACGGGACCGCGCGCGTCCAGACCGTCTCGCCGGCCGCGGATCCGCTGATGGCGCGGGTGCTGAGCGAGTTCGAGGCGCGTACGGGGCTGCCGGTGGTGGTCAACACGAGCCTGAACACGGCGGGGCGGCCCATGGTGGACGATCCGCGTGACGCGCTCGAATGCTTCGGCTCCTCGCCGGTGGAGGTGCTCGCGCTGGGGCCGTACCTGGTGCGGCGCGGGGAGGTGTTCGCCTCGTGATCACCGTGGTGATCCCCACGATCGGGCGGGACACGCTGCGCGCGACGCTGGCGGCCCTCGGGCCGGGCGTGCCGGTGATCGTCGTGGACGATCGCAAAGCCGGAGCTCCTGGAGGGGAGGACGTGCTCGGAACGGGTACAACTCGCGATGGCGGCACTCACCCGAAGGAGCACGGTGTGAGGCACGCTGCCGTCCCCTCTCTTGTTCTTGCCGCCGTCCCTGGCGCCGTGGCGTCCGCGGTCCCGGAGCCGGCCGCGGCGTCTTTGACCTTGAGCGATCCGGGGGTCGATGTGGGGCCCGGCGATCACGTGCGGGTGGTCCGATCGGGGGGCCGGGGGCCCGCGGCGGCGCGCAACGCCGGGTGGCGGGCCGCGCGGACGCCCTGGGTGGTGTTCCTGGACGACGACGTCGTGCCCGCGCCGGGGTGGGCGGAGGCGGTCTTGAGCGACCTGGCGGACCTGCCCGGCGACGTGGCGGGCAGCCAGGGGCGCATCGTGGTGCCGCGACCGGCCGGCCGGCGGCCCACCGACGGCGAGCGGCACACGGCCGGGCTCGAAGGGGCCGAGTGGGTGACCGCCGACATGGCCTACCGGCGGGCGGTGCTGGACGCGCTCGGCGGGTTCGACGAACGCTTTCCCCGGGCGTACCGGGAGGATGCCGACTTCGCGCTGCGCGTGTCGCGGGCCGGGCACCGGCTCGTGAAGGGCACGCGGGTGACGACGCATCCGGTGCGGGACGACGGGTTCTGGGCGAGCGTGCGCTTCCAGCGGGGCAACGCGGACGACGCGCTCATGCGCCGCCTGCACGGCCCCGGGTGGCGCGCGGCCGTCGGCGGCGGGCGCGGGCGGCTGCGCCTGCACACCGCGACGACGGCCGCGGGGCTGGCGGCCCTGGTGCTGACCGCCGCCGCCGTCCTCGCCCGCACCGCCGGCCCTCCTGCCAAGGGGCCCGCCGGACGCCTCGCTTGGTGGCCAGGCGCGCGCCCTCATGGACGGTCCTACGGACGACCCTACGGACGGCCCTACGGACGGCTCGGTGGGCGGCATGGCGCACGACTCGGGCGGCGCGCTGGACGGCTGGGCGGGCGGTTCGGCGCGGGGGTCTCTCAGGGCGGGTGGCGGGTGCTGCCTGTCGTGGCGGGTGCGGCCTGGGCCGCGCTGACGGCCGAGTTCGCGTGGCGGCGGGTCGTGCCGGGGCCGCGTACGCCGCGTGAGGTGCTGCGGATGGTGGTCACCAGCGTGGTGATCCCGCCGGTCGCCTGCGCGCACCGGCTGCGGGGGGAATGGAGGGCGCGGCGATGAGCGCTCACATGCCACGGCCGGCGGCGCGCGGGACGGAGCGCCGGGGCCGGGTGCTGGTGGCGCGGCTGGACGACGCGGGTGACGTGCTGCTGGCCGGCCCCGCCGTCAGGGCCGTGCGGACCCGGGCCGCCGAGGTGGTCTTCCTGGCCGGCCCGAACGGCTCCGCCGCCGCGAGGCTGCTGCCCGGCGTGGACCGCGTGATCGAGTGGCAGGCCCCGTGGATCACCCACACCCCGCCCCCCGTCTCCCCGGACGAGGTCGCCGACCTGGTCGGCCGGCTGCGCGGCATCGACGAGGCGCTGATCCTCACCTCCTTCCACCAGTCGGCCCTCCCCCTCGCCCTGCTGCTCAGGCTGGCGGGCGTGCCCAGGATCGCCGCCATCAGCAACGACTACCCGGGATCACTCCTCGACGTCCGTCACGTCGTGGACGAGAGCATCGACGTGCCCGAGGCCGAGCGGATGCTGGCGGTCGCGCGGACCGCCGGGTTCGCGTTGCCGGCGGGCGATGACGGCAAACTCGCTGTTCAGCGGCCATTGCCGGATATAGGCCCGGATCTGGGGCAACTTCTAGGCGCCGGCAGCGACGCCGGTGAAGGCGCGTACGTCGTGGTTCATCCAGGGACTTCGGCCCCTGCCCGCACCTGGCCGGCCGAGAGGCATCGCCAGGCCGTGCAGGGGCTGGTCGAAGACGGGAATCGGGTCGTCGTGACCGGAACGGAACGTGAACTCACCGCCTACGTGGCCGGCGACGTCGCGGCGGACCTCGGCGGTGTGACCGCATTCGCAGAACTGGCTGCCGTGATCGAGCGTGCCAGCGTGCTCGTGGCCGGCAACACCGGTCCCGCGCACCTGGCGGCGGCGGTCGGAACCCCGGTCGTGAGCCTGTTCGCCCCGGTCGTCCCGGCGGCCCGATGGGCCCCGTACGGCGTGCCGGTGGTGTTGCTCGGTGACCAGCAGGCGCCCTGCCGGGAAAGCAGGGCGCGCGTCTGCCCGGTGCCCGGGCACCCGTGTCTGTCGCAAGTGACAAGTGAGCAGGTGGTCAAGGCAGTGAGGGAGCTGACTCAGTGAAGATCGATCTCATCTCCGAGCACGCGGACCCGTTGGCCAGGGTCGGCGGCGTCGACTCCGGCGGCCAGAACGTCTACGTGGCCGCGCTGGCCATGGCGCTGGCCGAACGCGGGCACACGATCGTCGTCCACACCCGGCGCTCCTCCGCGTCGCAACCGGAGTCGGTGGCCCTGGCGCCGGGCGTCACGGTCGAGTACGTCACGGCCGGCCCCGCGGCGCCCGTGCCGAAGGACGATCTGCCCCCGTACATGCCGGAGTTCACCGAACGGCTGGCCGATCGGTGGGCCGCGAGCCCGCCTGACGTCGTGCACGCGCACTTCTGGATGAGCGGGCAGGCGGCGCTGCAGGCGGCCGACGGGGTGCCGGTGGTGCAGACGTTCCACGCGCTCGGCACGGTCAAGCGGCGCTGGCAGGGCGACGCGGACACCAGCCCCGCGCACCGGATCGACACCGAGCGCGAGGTCGGCAAGCGGGCCGACGCCGTGCTCGCGACCTGCAGCGACGAGGTGAGCGAGCTGTGCGCGATGGGGATCCCCGAGCGGCGGATCTCGGTCGTGCCGTGCGGGGTGGACCTGTCGGCGTTCTGCCCGGAGGGCCCGGTGATGCCGCGGCCCGGCGGGCAGACGGTGCTGAGCATCGGCCGGATGGTGCCGCGCAAGGGCGTGGACACCGTGATCAGGGCGATCCGCCAGCTCCCCGACGCCGAGCTGGTGATCGCCGGCGGCAGCCAGAACGACGAGGAGACCGACCGGCTGCGCGAGCTGGCCGCCGCGTACGGGATGGGCCACCGCGTCCACGTGATCGGCAGCGTGCCGCGCCGGCATGTGCCCGCGCTGATGCGCTCGGCCGACGTCGTGGTGACGGTGCCGTGGTACGAGCCGTTCGGGATGGTGCCGGTCGAGGCGATGGCGTGCGGGGTGCCGGTCGTGGCCTCGGCCGTCGGCGGGCACCTGGACACGGTCGCGGGCGCCGGGCTGCTGGTGCCGCCGCGCCGCCCGCGGGCGCTGGCCAGGGCGTTGAAGGAGGTGCTCGGCGACCCGGAGCGGGCCGCGGAGCTGGGGGCCGCGGGGGCCAGGCGAGCTCGCGACAGGTACGGCTGGCCGCGCGTCGCGGAACGCACCGAAGCCGTGTACACGCAGGTCATCGACGGCAAGGTCTGCCAATTGGCGGCGCTAGGGGGCTGATACATGGACGTGCATCTCGAGAAACTCTGGAACACCCTGGAGAAGGTCGACGACCACGCGGTCACCGTCCGATCCTGGGGCGGGAAGCTGGCCGGCGTGCTGGCCTCGGGGGGCAGGCTGCTGGCCTGCGGCAACGGCGGCTCGGCCGCGGAGGCGCAGCATCTGACGGCCGAGCTGGTCGGCAGGTTCAGGGACGACAGGCCGCCGTACGCGGCCATCCCGCTGCACGCCGACGGCTCGTCGCTGACGGCGATCGCCAACGACTTCGGTCATGAACAGGTCTACGCCCGCCAGGTGCGGGCGCACGGCCGGGCCGGGGACGTGCTGTTGTGCCTGTCGACCAGCGGCGGGAGCCCGAACGTGCTGGCCGCGGCCAGAGCGGCGCAGCAGTGCGGGGTCCTCGCCTGGGCCATGACGGGCCCTGGTCCGAACCCGCTGGCCGACCTGTGCGACGACGCGGTCGCCGTGCCGGCCGCGGAGACGGCCACCGTTCAGGAGGTGCATCTCGCCATGATCCACCTCCTGTGCGACGCGATCGAGGAGGCGTTGTGACGGCGCCGCCGGCACCGGGACCCCTGGTCGTCATCGGCGACACGCTGCTCGACGTGGACGTCGAGGGCGACGCGGAACGGCTCTGCCCGGACGCGCCCGTCCCGGTGGTGGACGCCGGCCCCGAGCGGGCCCGCCCCGGCGGGGCCGGGCTCGCGGCGCTGCTGGCCGCCAGGGACGGCGCGGACGTGGTGCTGATCACGGCGATCGGCGACGACCCCGACGGCCGCCGCCTGTACGGGCTGCTGTCGCAGGAGCTGGACCTGGTACGGCTGCCGCTGCGTGGCGGCACCGTGCGCAAGACCAGGATCAGGTCCAGGGGCCAGACGCTGGTCCGGCTGGACGCCGGTGACGGCATCGCCAGGTACGCCCCCAGCCAGGAGGCGGCCGAGGCGATCGGCAGGGCCGGCGCGGTGCTGGTCTCCGACTACGGCAGGGGTGTGGCCAGGATGGCCCGCGACCTGCTGGGCGAGGTGGACGTACCGGTGGTGTGGGACCCGCATCCCCGTGGCGAGCGGCCGATACCCGGCTGCGCGCTGCTGACGCCGAGCGAGGCGGAGGCGCGGCTGCTGTGTCCGTCCGGCTACCACGGCCCCGACCAGGCGGCCCGGCGTCTGGTACGTGAGCTGCGGGCCAGGGCGGTGGCCGTCACGACGGGAAGACGGGGGGCCGCCCTCGCCGTCGAGGGCGGCCCGCTCACCCGGGTGCCGCCACCGGTGCAGGCCGGCGGCCAGGACGCGTGCGGCGCGGGTGACCGGCTGGACGGCGCCGCGGCGCTGGCGCTGCGTGCGGGCGCCGACGTCCAGGACGCGGTCACGATCGCCGTCGGCGAGGCCTCGCGCTTCGTCGAGCGCGGGGGCGCGGCCACCGTCCAGGTGCGGGAGCAGCGGCTCGGGGACCGGCCGCGTACGGCGATCGAGGTCGCGAGCCTGACCCGCGCGAACGGCGGCCGGCTGATCGCCACGGGCGGCTGCTTCGACCTGCTGCACGCGGGCCATGTGAGCCTGCTGCGGCGGGCCAGGGCGCTGGGCGACGCGCTCGTCGTCTGCGTCAACTCCGACGGCTCGGTGCGCAGGCTGAAGGGCTCGTCCAGGCCCATCGTGAACCTGCGCGACCGGGTCGAGGTGCTCAGGGCACTGAGCTGCGTGGACGCGGTGCTGGTGTTCGAGGAGGACACCCCGGCGGGCGCCATCGAGGCGCTGCGTCCCGACGTGTGGGTCAAGGGCGGCGACTACGAGGGGGAAGTGCTGCCCGAATCCGGGGTCCTCGGCAGGCTCGGCGCGGAGATCGTCGTGCTGAGCATGCTGCCGGGGCGTTCGACAACGAATCTGATCAGGGAGATCCAGTGAACATCTTGATCACAGGGGGAGCCTCCGGGCTGGGCCTGGCCACCGCGGAAGCCGTGGAGAAGGAGGGCTGGCGGGCGCTCGTCGTCGACGTGCGCGAACCGGACCAGCGCTTCGAACACGTCACCGCGGACCTGGCCGACCGGGGCGAGGCCGAGCGGGCGGTACGCGAGCTGGCCGAGCGGGCCGGCGGCCTGGACGGCGTGGTGACGGCCGCGGGCATCGACGCCTGCGGGCGGCTGGAGGACGTGTCCGCCGACGACTGGGAGCGGGTGATCCGGGTGAACCTGCTCGGCACGGCCGCGGTCGTGCGGGCGGCGCTGCCGTACCTGAAGCACACCCGCGGCAGGGTCGTCACCTGCGCGTCGACACTGGGGCTGCGGCCGCTGAGCGACGCGTCGGCGTACTCGGCGTCGAAGTTCGGCGTCGTCGGCTTCACCAGGGGGCTGGCGATCGAGCTGCGCGGGGAGGTGGGGGTGACGCTGCTCATCCCGGGCGGCATGCGGACGGGGTTCTTCGACGGCCGGCCCGATCAATACAAACCGGGCCCTGAAGCGGGACTGAACGATCCGGCTCACGTCGCGCAGACCGTGGTGTTCGCGCTGCGGCAGCCGGCTGGATGCGAGGTGAGAGAGCTCGTCGTCTGCCCGTCCACGGAGACGTCATGGCCCTAGACCTTCTCGTGCTGCGCGGGCTCGGCCTGGGCGACCTGCTCACGGCCGTGCCCGCCCTGCGGGCACTGCGGCAGGCGTTCCCCAGGCATCGGATCACGGTGGCGGCGCCGCGCGCGCTGCACGCCCTGCTGCCGCTGACCGGGGCGGTGGACGACCAGGTGGACGTGTCGGGCCCGGGGCCCGTGCCGTTCGAGCGGCCGGACATCGCGGTCAACCTGCACGGCCGGGGGCCGCAGAGCATCGAGGCCCTGCGGCGCACCGATCCCGGCCGGCTGATCAGCTTCGGCACCGGCCCGCCCTGGCAGGACGGGGTGCACGAGGTGCGGCGCTGGTGCGGCCTGCTGGAGTGGCACGGCATCCCGGCCGACCCCGGTGACCTGACGCTCGGCGTCTCCGACAGGACGGGGCCGGCGATCGTGCATCCGGGCGCCGCCTTTCCCGCGCGGCGCTGGCCGCCCGAGCGGTTCGCCGAGGTGGCCGCCGCGCTGGACGACGTCGTGGTCACCGGGACCGCTGACGAGGTGCCGCTGGCCAGGCGGGTCGCCGAGCTGGCCGGGCTGCCGTCCGGGCGGATGCTGGCCGGGCGTACCGCCATGGCCGACCTGATCGATCTGGTCAGCCGCTCGAAGCTCGTGGTCTGCGGCGACACCGGGGTCGCCCACCTGGCGACGGCGTTCTGCGTGCCGTCGGTGGTGCTGTTCGGGCCGGTCTCCCCCGCGTTGTGGGGGCCGCCGCCCGGCTGGCGTCATGTGGCGCTGTGGGCCGGGCGGAACGGGGATCCGCACGGGGAACGGCCGGACCCGGGCCTGCTGAAGATCGAGGTTTCCGAAGTCGTGGACGCTGCCTTGGAGGTCACGTCATGAGGGCTCTGGTCACTGGGGGCGCCGGGTTCCTCGGCTCGTACCTGTGCGAACGGCTGCTGGCGGAGGGGGCGGAGGTGGTCTGCATGGACAGCTTCCTGACCGGCGGGCCGCGCAACGTCGAGCACCTGATCGACCGTCCGGAGTTCCGGCTCATCGAGTGCGACCTCACGGGGTTCGTGCACGTGCCGGACCGGCTGGATCTCGTGCTGCACTTCGCCTCGGCCGCATCGCCGGCCGACTACCTGCGCTATCCGGTCGAGACCCTGCGGGTGGGCAGCGTCGGCACGCTGCACGCGCTGGGGCTGGCCAGGGAGAAGGGCGCCAGGTTCGTGCTGGCTTCGACGAGCGAGGTGTACGGCGACCCGCTGGAGCACCCGCAGCGGGAGTCGTACTGGGGGAATGTGAACCCGGTCGGCCCGCGCAGCGTCTACGACGAGGCCAAGCGCTTCGCCGAGTCGCTGACCACCGCCTACCGTCAGTCGCGCGGCACCGACACCGGGATCGTGCGCATCTTCAACACCTATGGGCCGCGGATGCGGCCGTTCGACGGCCGGGCGATCCCGACGTTCATCAGGCAGGCGCTCCTGGGCGAGCCGATCACCATCACCGGCGACGGCTCGCAGACGCGCTCGATCTGCTACGTCGACGACACCGTGTCGGGCATCCTGGCGATGGCGCGCAGCGACTTCGCCGGGCCCGTCAACATCGGCAATCCGGCCGAGCTCACCATGCTGGAGCTGGCCACGATGATCCGCGACCTGGCCGGGTCCGGCTCGGAGATCGAGTTCATCGACCGGCCGGCCGACGACCCGAAGGTCAGGCGGCCGGACACGTCGCTGGCCGCGCAACGGCTCGGGTGGGAGGCCACCGTCCCGGCCGCCGAAGGGCTGGCCAGGACGATCGAGTGGTTCACCGCGGAGCTGGCGACGGCCGACCCGTTCGAGGAGCTGCAGGTCTGAACGCGTGCGACCGGCGCCGCCCGGCGCCGGTCGCAGGTCGTCAGCGGTCGTTTCCGGCGCGCAGCCAGGCGAGGTAGTCGGCCACGGCGCGTTCGGTGTCGTAGGCGGGCTCGTAGCCGGTGTCCGCGCGCAGCCGGGTGATGTCGAGGCACACGTCCTGCGCGGCGGGGTCGCGGCCTTCGGGGAGGCCGGCCCGCGCGCCGGGGACGGCCTTCCTGATCGCGGCGATCACCTCGCTGTTGGGCGTCACCCGCCCGGAGGCGACGTTGTAGACGCGGTGCCGGAGCGTGCCCGCCAGCTGCAGCAGGGCGATGGCCCGGCCGCAGTCCTTGACGTAGCACAGGTCGGTCCCGTTGCCCGCGTGCGCGCCGCCGCGCAGCGTGGACAGGTCGGGGACGGTGCCGCGGGCCGCCGCGTGGACGAGCTGGGGCGCGGCGAAGAACGGGGACGGCGCGTGGCCGAGCGGGCCCCAGATGGCGGCGATGCGGTAGGTGACCGCGTCCATTCCCGTCGTACGTGCCAGGTGGCCGGCCATCAGCTCGCCGATCTTCTTGAAGGCCGGGATCGGGTGGCCGGAGGTCATCGGCAGCGGCACGTCCTCACGCAGCGGCCCGTCCGCCTCGGCCCCGGCGTAGACGCCGATCGTGCTCGCGAGGCCGAGCCGGGAGACCTGCCACTCCTGGGCGGCCTGGAACACGTTGAGCAGGCTCGCGACGGCCTTGCGCGCGCCCTCGACCGGCTCGTTCGCCCCGGGCGGCCACGGCATGGACCCGGCGAGGTGGACGATGCCGGTGATCCGGTGACGCTGGCCGATCTCCAGCAGTGCCGCCTGGTCGGTGAGGTCCGCCTGCTCGACGAAGACGCGCTTGCCCGCCTCGTCCGCGAACGCGCCGGGCACGTCCGCGGTGCGGCGCTGTACGAGCACGCAGGATTCGCCCAGGTCGAGCAGCGCCCGGGTGGTGTGGGTGCCGATGAAGCCCAGCCCACCGGTGATCAGAATCATTGTGCGCCATCCATCAGTTGACTAAATCATCAGTGCTACTGATAATCAGGCTAGCGGCGGAGGTTCGCCGTTGTCCAGCCTTCAGAAGCGGTAGTGCAGCACCACGTTGCCCTTCCTGGACCAGGACGCACTCGGCGCCGCCAGCCGGGTGAACAGGCGCAGGGCCGGCGGGAAGTCCGCGACCTCCGGCTCCCGCGTGCAAAGGATCTCCTTGACCAGCTTGATCTTGGAGTTCCAGCGCTCGGGCGTCCGGGGGTCGTCGAACCCGGGGAACCTGGTCAGGCCCGCGATGGACGTGGCCCCGGCGAAGCGCTTCTGCGCCCATACGGCGAACCTGCTGTAGCCGTTGAAGGCGATCTCTCCGGAGGGGAAGTGGGCGACGAGGCGGTTCACCAGGGAGACCATCTCCTCCTCGCTCAGGAACGCGATCAGCCCGTCGGCGACGATCACCGCCGGGCGGTCGGCGGGCAGGGCGTCCAGCCACGCCGGATCGGTCAGGTCGGCGCCGACGCCGTGCGGGTTCGCGCGATCCGGCAGCGCCATCCTGCGCGCCTCGACGACCTCGGGGAAGTCGACGTCGTACCAGTCGGCGGCGGGCGGAGGGGCGATGCGCAGCGCCCGGCTGTCCAGCCCGGCCCCGAGGTCCACGCCGATCGCGCCGGGGTGGCGGACGAAGAACCGCGCGGCCACCTCGTCCAGCTTCTTCGCCCGGTGCGCGATGTTGAGCGCGGCGCTCGGGATGATGTGCAGCGCCTGGTAGTCGTAGCCAGTCCTGCGGACGATCTCGTCGGCCGTCTCGTCGCCGAGGATGCGGTGGGAGGAGCGGTTGTCGAGCGCCCGGCCGCACAGCGTGAGCCAGAGGCTGGCCTGCAGCGGGGTGAAGGCCGGAAGGGTGAGCGCCATGGTCATTCTTGCCTTTCATGGGATTCGCCGTGAGTGGCCGTCCAGGCGGCCTTCGCGGCCTGGAGGACGGTGTCGTCGGCGTATATGCCGTGGGTGTAGAGCTCGAGCGTCGGCAGGGCCATCCGATGGAGCACCTCGGGGCCGAAGCGGTCGTGACCGAGCGCGCGCGCCAGGGGCGCCGCCATGGTCAGCATGGCCAGGCTGGTCAGCACGGTGAACACCGCCAGCGCCCGCACGTCCGAGGACGGGTGCAGCGAGCCGTCGGCGATCCCCGCGCGCAGGACCTCCTCCGACTCGTCCACCATCGTGCCGACGAACGTGGCGGCGGCTGGGGTGTCCTCCTCGATCGCGCGGGCCATGTACTGCACCTGGAGGCGGTATTCCTCCGGGTTCGACAGGTAGTCGCGCAGCACGTCCTGCATCCCGGCGGGGCGGGCGTCGTCGCGGGCCCGCTGGACGAGGATCCGCAGGACGTGGTCGTCGCAGACGGCGCGCAGCTTCTCCTTGCTGCCGAAGTGATGGATGACCAGGCCGGCGCTCACGCCCGCGGTGGCGGCGACGGCCCGCAGGTTCGTCTTCTGGAAGCCGTCGCGGGCGAAGTGGGCGATCGCGGCGTCGCGGATCTTGGCCTGGGCGGTCAGATCCGACCGTGCTGAACACATGTTTAGTATATTAAACACGTGTTCAGCCAGACGCAAGCGCCCCGGACATGACCGAGGCCCCGCACCGGCGGACGGTGCGGGGCCTCGGTGAAGCCGTGGTGCTGCCGGCGCTTAGAGAGCCACGCCGAGCAGGGCGTCGGCCAGGTCTCTGACCAGGGCGGGGGCGGACGGGTCTGGGCCACCGTGGTCGAGCGCCTCCTGCGTCCAGGCGTCGATCGCGGCCAGCGCGCCCGGTGTGTCGAGGTCATCGGCCATGCGCCGGCGCACCGTCGCCAGCACCTCCTCGGCGCGCGGCCCCGAGGCCAGCGCGGTGGCCGAGCGCCAGCGCGCGAGCCTGCGCTCGGCCTCGGCGATCAGCTCCGGGACGTACTCCCAGTCGGCGCGGTAGTGGTGGGCCAGCAGGACGAGCCGGACCGCCATCGGGTCGTGCGCCACCCGCAGCCGGGAGACGAAGATCAGGTTGCCCTTGGACTTGGACATCTTCTCGCCGTCGAGCGCGACCATCCCGGCGTGCGTGTAGAACTTGGCGAACGGCCACTCGCCGGTGGCGGCGTGGCCCTCGGAGGCGCCGCACTCGTGGTGCGGGAAGATCAGGTCCGAGCCGCCGCCGGCCACGTCGTAGCCCGGGCCCAGATTCTCGAGGGCGATCGCGGTGCACTCGATGTGCCAGCCGGGGCGTCCCCTGCCCAGGCTCGACTCCCAGGCCGGCTCGCCGGGCCGCTCGGCCCGCCACAGCAGCCAGTCGAGCGGGCGGCGCTTGCCCGGCCGCTCGGGATCGCCCCCGCGCTCGGCGAACAGGGCCACCATCTGATCCTCGTCGTAGCCGGACACCTGGCCGAACTTGGGGGCGTCGGCGACGCTGAAGTAGACGTCGCCGTCGACGTCGTAGGTGACGCCCTTGGCCGCCAGTTTGGTGATCAGGTCCGCCACCCGGCCGACGACCTCGGTGACCCCGACGTACTCGCGGGGCGGCATGATCCGCAGCGCCTCCATGTCGCCCCGGAACAGCTCGATCTCCCGCTCGGCCAGGTCCTGCCAGTCGACGCCGGTCTGCGCGGCCCGCTCCAGCAGGGGATCGTCCACGTCGGTGGCGTTCTGCGTGTAGTGCACCTGGTGGCCGGCGTCGCGCCACATGCGGCCGACGAGGTCGAAGGCGTGGTAAGTGTTGGCGTGGCCGAGATGGGTGGCGTCGTAGGGCGTGATGCCGCAGACGTACATCCTGGCGGTCGGCCCGGGCTCGGTCTGCCGCACCTGCTTGGCCGACGTGTCGTAGAGACTCAGCGGAATGCTCTCACCTGGGAGCTGGGGAACGTTCTGGGCAGACCACGATCTCATGTCTTCGAGCCTATCCGTCCCGGTCGGCGGTCAGGTCGGTGAACTCGTACGTCACGCCCTCGGGCGTGAGCGCCACCTCCATCACCGACAGGGAGGCGAAGACCCGGCCGTCGGGCAGGTCGTGCCGGATGATGAGCGCGCCCGGGTCGGCGGACGGCTCCGCCTTGATCAGCTCCCCCCACTCGGCCGTGCCCTCGAACCTGGGCAGGTACGCCACGACGCGCTCGCTCACCGGGTCCAGGCCCGAGTTGACGACCATGCTGGTGCCGTCGGGCAGGCCGGAGGTCGCGAGCCGCAGGCCGTCCCAGCTGAACAGGCGGACCCTGGACAGGTCGGCGAGCACCAGATGGAAGGGGTCGTAACGGGTCAGGTCGGCGTCGGGCATCTCCCCCGTGTACGCCGCCCGCAGCGCCAGGTCGCCCCTGGAGATCTTCGTCGTCTCCTCCGCGGGCCTGCCATAGCCGTTGAGCAGCGCCGCGGCGCGCCGGGCGGCCGGGTGGACGGCCAGCCACGTGCCGCCGGCCTTGAGGTCACGCCCGCCGAGCACTCCCGGGTATTCCGGCCAGTACTCCCCCGGGCCCTCCCAGGGGCGGTCGGCGTACTCGTCTCTCACGCCCATGAGGGTCAGCGGCTGTCCGGTTCTCACGATCAGCGTGCACATGGGGCAAAGGGTAGTAAATGGGCTTTGCCCGCAGTGCGGCGGATGCCCCGTTCAGATGGGCGTGCTCAGATGGGCGTGCTCAGATGGGCGTGCTCAGATGGACGTGCTCAGATGGACGGGCTCAGATGGGCGGCCAGGGTATGGCGGGCCAGCCTTCGGACGGGTAGGGGTGCACCCCGGTGTCCAGCAGCTTGCGCACCCGGTGCCAGGTGGCCTCCACCTCGGCCAGCGTGAGCAGCTCGCGCAGCCTGCGCCCCAGCGAGCCGGACTCGATGTCGCGCTCCAGCTTGGCCAGCACCGCCACGGCCTCGCGGGCGAGCGGCTTGCCGCGCCACTGCCACAGGACCGTGCGCAGTTTGTCCTCGGCGGAGAAGCAGACGCCGTGATCGACCCCGTAGACGTGGCCGGTGGGCAGCGGGAGCAGGTGACCGCCCTTGCGGTCGGCGTTGTTGACCACCGCGTCGAACACCGCCATCCGGCGAACGACCGGGTTGCGGCTCTTGACCAGCCGCATGAGGTCGATCTCGCGTTCGGTGTCGATCCAGAGCTGGCACATGCCGGGCCCGAAAGGGCCGTCGCGGTAGACCGTCGGCGGCACGATGCGCCAGCCGGTGGCCTGCGAGACCTCGAACGCGGCCACCTCCCTGGCGGCGAGGGTGCCGTCGGGGAAGTCCCACAGCGGCCGCTCGCCCCGCACGGGCTTGTAGACGCAGGCGGCCGACTTGGCGCCCAGCTTGACCGAGCAGTAGAGCGTCATGTTGGTGGCCTCGACCAGACGCCCGGCCACCTCCAGGCGGCCGTCGCGCAGCAGCGCCAGCGCATCCTCGTCGTGCGCGGCCGGCGGATGGGAGGGCTTGATGGCCGGTTCGCTCTCCGGAGCGGTCATGAAGCCGCCTCACCCCCGCGATAGCCGTTGAGTCGCACACAGACATGTCCGGCGGCGTCGAGCGGCTGCCCGCACAGGGGGCACGGCGGCCGGCCCGCCGCGACGATCTGGAGGGCCCGCTGGGTGAAGGCGCGGGCGGCTCCCGCGCTGATCCGCACGCGCAGCACCGCGGGGTCGGGACCGTCGAGATCGTCTTCGTCGACGACCTCCTGTGCTTCGATCACCACCTGGGCGTTGTCGGAGTCCCAGGAAAGCGCCATCGTGCCCACCCGGAAGTCCTCCGCGAGGGGCGCGTCGAGAGGTGCGTCGTCGGCCAGGTCCGCCGGAGCCAGCGCGGGCACCTGCGCGGTGCCCCCACTGAGGCGCAGCACCTCGTCGAGCAGCTCGTCGAGCCTGCCCGCGAGCGCGGCCACCTGCAACTTCTCCAGCGCCACCGTGGTCAGTCTGCCCTCGGCCCTGGCCTGCAGATAGAAGACCCGCGCGCCCGGCTGCCCCATGGCACCGGCGACGAATCTCTCTGGTGGGTCGTAGTCGAAGACCGGCATAGCCTGACCTTACGTGGTTCCGGGTCCACCGCCGACGGCGGCATCGCTCCCGGTGATGTTTTCTCCCCCGTCTTTCTCCTCCGAATCCTCAGGAAGCCTCAATTCCCCCATATCGTTGACCCTGAGAACAAAGGGGCGCAAGGGGGCATAGCGAATGACGGTGAGAGCCGCCGGATCAGCAGTTATCCGCTGAAAGTGATCGAGATGGAGGCCCAGAGCGTCCGCGACGATCGCCTTGATCACGTCGCCGTGGCTGCACGCCAGGTAGACACCCTTCTCCCCAAGGCGTTGATTCCACTCCCGGACCGCCGCGACGGCCCGGCGTTGCATTTCGGCCAGCGGCTCCCCTTCCGGAAATGTCACAGCACTCGGGTGCGCCTGAACGACCTGCCACAGCGGCTCCTTCGCGAGCTCCTTCAGCGGCCTGCCGGTCCACTCCCCGTAGCCGCACTCGATGAACCGGTCGTCCGTCCTGACGTCCATTCCGCGCCCTTCCGCGACCGCCTGCGCCGTTTCCTGGCAGCGTTCGAGCGGGCTTGAGACGATGGCGTCGAGCCGGACGCCGGCGACGCGCCCGGCGAGCGCGGCGGCCTGCGCCCTGCCCGCCTCGCTCAGATGGACACCGGGCATCCGGCCGGCGAGGACCGGCCCGGTGAGGTCCGTCAGCCCGTGGCGGGCCAGAAGCAGCGTGGTCACCCAGCAAGTGTCGCAGGCGTAGATCACAGCGTTTCATCGGCCTGGACGGTAACCTGGCGGGATCATGGAGCAGCGCTATGTCGGCCACAGCGGCCTGTCGGTGTCCCGGCTGGGGCTCGGCACGATGACCTGGGGGCGTGACACCGACACGGACGAGGCGGCCGCCCAGCTCCGCACGTTCCTGGACGCGGGCGGAAATCTCGTCGACACGGCCGACGTCTACACCGGCGGCGACTCCGAGCGGCTCCTGGGGCGCATGCTGCGCGACTCCGTGCCGCGCTCGGAGCTGGTGATCTCGACCAAGGCCGTGGTGACGCCGGCCGGCCGCCGGCCGCGCGACGCCTCCAGGCGCCACCTGATCGCCGCGGTCGACGACTCGCTCAACCGGCTCGGGCTCGACTACGTCGACCTGTGGCAGCTCCACACGTACGACGCCGAGGTGCCGCTGGAGGAGACCCTGGCCGCGCTCGACGCGATCGTCTCCTCCGGCCGGGCCGTCTACGCGGGTGTCTGCGACTACACCGGCTGGCAGCTCGCCGCCGCCACGGTCACCCAGAAGATGGTCCCCGGCCGCATCCCGATCACCTCGGCCCAGGTCGAATACTCGCTGCTGGCCCGCGAGCCCGAACGCGAGCTGCTGCCCGCCGCCGCCCAGCTGGGCGTCGGCGTGCTGGCCTGGTCGCCGCTGGGCAGAGGGGTGCTGACCGGGAAATACCGCACCGGCATCCCGGCCGACTCGCGCGCCGCCACCCCGCATTTCGCCGATTTCGTCCGCCCCTACCTCGACGAACGCAGCCGCCGGGTGGTGGAGTCCGTCATGACCGCCGCCGACGGTCTCGGCGTGTCCCCGCTCGCGGTCGCCCTATCCTGGGTACGCGACCAGCCGGGTGTGGCCTCGGCCATCGTCGGAGCCCGTACACACGCTCAGCTCACCGGGGCCCTGCCGGCCGAGGACGTGGTCCTGCCCATAGAGATCCGAGAGGCCCTCGATGACGTGTCGTCACTCGACTGACCGCGAACAAGAGACCCTCTCGCGTATCACTAGTCGATACCGAATCGCAACTTTACCCGGCAAAAGCCTGCGTCTGACGCCCGATGTCCATAAAGATTTTCCCCGGAAGCGACGCAGGAGGGGACGGATGGGGAGCAGGACCGCGATCTCGGCTGGAGTCCTCGCGGTGGCGCTGGCGGCCGTCCCGGTGGCCGCGCCGGCCGCTTCGGCGGCCTCACAGGACTGCACACGCGACGGCGGCCTGCTCTCGGGGGTGACCAACACGCTGTGCGACGTCGTGAACGCGGTCACCGGCACGGTCGACAGCATCACGGGCGGGGCGACCGACCCGGTGACGGAAGGCGTGGAGAAGACCACCGACGAAGTGCTGGGCAGGGTCGGAGAGGCCGTGCCGACGACGAAGGCCACGCCGGGCAAGACCACCGCCAAGCCCTCGGCCTCCCCCACGCCCACGTCCACCAAGACGGGCCTGGTCCCCGAGACGCTGGGCTCGGTGTGCCTGCCGGTGCTGGACTGCAGGGATCCCGCGGACGTCGGCTCGATGACGCCGCAGCCGACCCCCACGGCGTCGGACGGCCCCGCGCAGCCGCCGCGCGAGTGGGGCGACGAGTCCTGGGCGGGCCAGACGAAGGCGCCCACGCCGCCGGAGAGCCGGCCGCAGTCGGTCGACAGCGGGCGGCCGGTCACCGAGGGCGAGCGGGCCGACACCGACGAGCCGCGGGTGGATCTGCTGTGGCCCAACCCGTTCGCGCACGAGCTGGCGGTGCCGATGCAGGATCAGCGGGTGGTGCGGCCGAGCCCGCCCGCCTCCGACGTGCTGGGGACCGCGCTGACCATCGCGCTGCTGGGCTCGGCGGTGCTGGCGACGCGCATCGTGCAGCAGCGGCGCCACCGTACGGAGACCCCCGAGTCGATCCCGTTCGAGCCGGCGCGGGCCGGGAACGGACGCCACCGGCTGGCCTGACGGCCACCGGCCGTTGCGGGTCCATTGCTTGACGACCGGCCCGTTGCGGGCCGGTCGCCTGGGCCACCGGCCGCCTTGCGGGCGGCCGGTGAGTGCGGCGGGTCAGCCGCCGATGGCGTGGACGCCGCCGTCCACGTGGACGATCTCGCCGGTCGTGGCGGGGAACCAGTCTGACATCAGGGCCACGCACGCGCGCGCGGCCGGGACGGTGTCGGACAGGTCCCAGCCCAGCGGCGCCTTCTCCGGCCAGCTCTCCTCGAACTCCTTGAAGCCCGGGATCGACTTGGCGGCCATCGTGCGCAGCGGCCCGGCCGCCACCAGGTTGACCCTGATGTTGTGCTTGCCGAGGTCACGGGCCAGGTAGCGGTTGCACGACTCCAGGCCGGCCTTGGCCACGCCCATCCAGTCGTAGACCGGCCACGCCTTGGAGGCGTCGAAGTCGAGGCCCACGACCGCGCCGCCCTCCTTCATCAGGGGCAGGCAGGCCACGGCGAGGGACTTGTAGGAGAAGGTGGAGACCTGCAGGGCGGTCGCGACGTCCTCCCACGAGGTGTTGAGGAAGTTGCCGCCCAGCGCCGTCTGCGGGGCGAAGCCGATCGAGTGGACCACCCCGTCGAGGCCGTCCACGTGCTCGCCGACGCGGGCGGCCAGCGAGTCGAGGTGCTCGTTGTTCTGGACGTCGAGCTCCAGCACCGGCACCGGCTCGGGCAGCCGCTTGGCGATCCGCTCGACCAGGCTCAGCCTGCCGAACCCGGTGAGCACGACCGTCGCGCCCTCCTGCTGCGCCAGCTTGGCCACCGAGAACGCGATCGAGGCGTCGGTGAGCACGCCGGTCACGAGGATCCGCTTGCCTTCGAGAATTCCCACGTCAGTGCCCCATTCCTAGTCCGCCGTCGACCGGGATCACGGCTCCGGTGATGTAAGAGGCGTCGTCTCCGGCCAGGAAGCGTACGACGCGTGCGATCTCTTCGGGGGCCGCCTGCCGCCCGAGAGGGATGTTGCCGATGATCGCCTGCTGGTCGAGGTCGGCCGTCATGTCGGTGGCGACGAAGCCGGGCGAGACCACGTTGACCGTGATGTTGCGGGAGCCGTATTCGCGGGCCAGGGAGCGCGCGAAGCCCACCAGGCCGGCCTTGGAGGCGGCGTAGTTGGCCTGGCCCGCCTGGCCGGACAGGCCGACGACGGAGGAGATGAGGATGATCCGGCCGCGCTTGAGCTTCATCATGGGCCTGATGGCCCGCTTGGCGACGCGGTAGGCGCCGGTCAGGTTGGCGTCGATGACGTCGGTGAAGGTCTCTTCCTTCATCATCGCCAGCAGCGTGTCCTTGGTGATGCCCGCGTTGGAGACCACGACCTCGACCGGGCCGTGCTCGGCCTCGGCCTTGTCGAACGCGGCCTCGACGTCGGCCATGCTGGTGACGTCGCAGCGCACGCCGAACAGGCCCTCGGGCGGCTCCCCCGATCGGTAGGTGACCGCGACGGCGTCGCCTGCCGCGGCGAGTTCACGGGCGATCGCGAGGCCTATGCCGCGATTGCCCCCGGTGACGAGTACAGAGCGTGCCATGGCACCTGACGCTATCTCCTACCCGCCGGTATCGGCTTGTCCGGGTGGCACAAGATCACAGGGTTAGGATCGTGGACATGCGCCAGATCGATCCCGATTTCCTGGAGCTGCCGCTGCGGCAGCTAGCGGACGCCGCCCTGCAACGAGCTCGCGACCTCGGCGCCGAGCACGCCGACTTCCGGCTGGAGCGCGTCAGAGCCGAGACGCTCAGCCTCTACGACACCCGGCTCGAAGGCGCCATGGACGCCGACGACCTGGGCTACGCCGTACGCGTCGTCAAGGGCGGCACGTGGGGGTTCGCGGCCGGCATCCATCTGACCCCGGAGGCGGCCGCCGTCGTGGCCGAGCAGGCGGTGCGGGTGGCGGAGGTGAGCGCTCCCGTCAACAGGGAGCCCATCGAGCTGGCCCCCGAGCCGGTGCACGCCGACGTCGTGTGGGTCTCGGCGTACGACGTGGACCCGTTCGACGTGCCGTCGGCGGAGAAGGTCGCCCTGCTGGCGGAGTGGTCGGCCGGGCTGATGAAGGGCGCCGACCACGTCTCGGCGCGGCTGCTGCAGGTCAAGGAGCAGAAGTTCTACGCCGACACGGCCGGCACGCTCACCACGCAGCAGCGGGTGCGGGTCTTCCCCAGGCTCAACGCGATGAAGGCGCACGCGGGCGGGTTCGACGACATGTCGACCGTCGCGCCGCCGGTGGGCCGGGGCTACGAATACCTGACGGGCACCGGCTGGGACTGGCAGGGCGAGCTGGCCAGGCTGCCCGAGCTGCTGGCGGAGAAGCTGGCGGCGCCGTCGGTCGAGGCGGGCGACTACGACCTGGTGATCGACCCGTCCAACCTGTGGCTGACGATCCACGAGTCCATCGGCCACGCGACCGAGCTGGACCGGGCGCTCGGCTACGAGGCGGCGTACGCGGGCACCAGCTTCGCCACGTTCGACCAGCTCGGCGAGCTCGTCTACGGCTCGCCGCTGATGAACGTCACCGGCGACAGGACCGTCACGCACGGTCTGTCCACGGTCGGTTACGACGACGAGGGCGTGCAGGGGCAGAGCTTCGACATCGTCAAGGACGGCATCCTGGTGGGCTACCAGCTGGACCGCCGGATGGCGCTGATGAAGGGGTTCGGGCGCTCCAACGGGTGCGCTTTCGCCGACTCGCCCGGGCACATGCCGATCCAGCGCATGGCGAACGTGTCGCTGGCGCCCGCGTCGGGCGGTCCCTCGACCGAGGAGCTCATCTCGGGCGTCGAGCGGGGCCTCTACATCGTCGGCGACAAGAGCTGGTCGATCGACATGCAGCGCTACAACTTCCAGTTCACCGGGCAGCGGGCGTACAAGATCTCGCACGGGAAGCTGGCCGGGCAGGTCAGGGACTTCGCCTACCAGGCGACGACGACGGACTTCTGGCAGTCGATGGAGGCGGTCGGCGGGCCGGAGACGTACGTGCTCGGCGGCGCCTTCAACTGCGGCAAGGGCCAGCCGGGACAGGTCGCGCCGGTCAGCCACGGCTGTCCGTCCGCGCTGTTCAAGGGTGTGCGGATCCTCAACACGGTGCAGGAGGGCGGGAAGTGAGCGAGCGCGGATTCTCGGGGGGCCAGGCGGGCTCGCCGGTGCAGGCCTCTCCTCAGGAGATGGTGGAGAGGGCGCTGGAGCTCTCTCGCAACGACGGCTGCGTGGTGCTCGTGGACGAGGGGTCCACGGCCAACCTGCGCTTCGCCGGCAACACGCTGACCACCAACGGCGTCGCCAGGTCCGCGCGGCTGACCGTGATCTCGATCGCGGGGCAGGGCGTGGGGGTGGTGTCGCGGGCCGCCGTACGCGCCGACCAGCTCGCCGGCGTGGTGGCGGCGGCCGACGCGGCGGCGCGGGACGCGCAGCCCGCGGAGGACGCCGGGCCGCTCGTCGAGGGCACGCCCGCGTCGCCGCACTGGGACGCTCCCGTGCAGCCGACCGACATCGAGGTGTTCCAGACGTTCGCGCCCGCGCTCGGCGACGCGTTCGCCGCCGCGGAGGCGGGCGGCAGGAGGCTGTACGGGTTCGCCGAGCACTCCGTGAACTCGACGTTCCTCGGCACGTCCGCCGGCCTGCGGCTGCGCCACGACCAGCCGACCGGGCGGCTGGAGCTCAACGCCAAGTCCGCCGACCTGAAGCGCTCGGCGTGGACGGGCGTGTCCACGCAGGACTTCACCGACGTCGACGTGGCCGCGCTCGGCTCCTCGCTGGCGCAGCGGCTGGAGTGGGCCAAGAACCGGGTGGACCTGCCCGCGGGGCGCTACGAGACGCTGCTGCCGCCGAGCGCGGTGGCCGACCTGATGATCTACCTGTACTGGTCGGCGGGGGCCAGGGACGCGCTCGACGGGCGTTCGGTGTTCGCCAAGCCCGGCGGGGGCACGCGCGTGGGCGAGCAGCTCGCCACGCTGCCCGTAACGCTGTCGAGCGATCCGGGGGCGGCGGGCATCGCGTGCCCGCCGTTCGTGGCGGCGCACGCCTCCAGCAGGGAGAGCTCGGTCTTCGACAACGGGCTGCCGCTGGGGCCGACCGACTGGATCAAGGACGGGCGGCTGGAGGCGCTGATGCAGACCCGCTACTCGGCGGGGCTGAGCGGGCTGCCGGTGACGCCCGGCATCGACAACCTGATCATGACCGGGGCCGAGGGCGGGCGCTCGCTGGAGGAGATGATCGCCTCGACGCGGCGCGGCCTGCTCGTCACCTGCCTGTGGTACATCCGCGAGGTCGATCCGCAGACGCTGCTGGTGACCGGGCTGACCAGGGACGGCGTCTACCTGGTCGAGCACGGTGAGGTCGTGGGCGAGGTGAACAACTTCCGGTTCAACGAGAGCCCGGTGGACCTGCTGGGGCGGGTGAGCGAGGTGGGGGCGAGCGAGCGGACGCTGCCGCGGGAGTGGAACGACTACTTCCAGCGGACCGTGATGCCGCCGTTGCGGGTGCCCGACTTCAACATGTCCACGGTCAGCCAGGCCAGCTGACCCGCACGCCCGCCCTTTGCGGCGGGACCCGTCCTCCCCACGAGAGGGCCGCCCTCCTGGTGAGAGGCTCTGAGCCTCAGCGGGAGGGCGGGCGTGGGCGTCAGCCGGAGGCGCCACAGGAGGGCGGGCGTGGGGTCAGCGGGGGCCCAGGAGGGCGCCGAGGGCGTGGCTGAGGGCGCCGCCGAGCGTTTTGACGCAGGCGTCGTAGCCTTCTGGCGGGCCGCCGTACGGGTCATACACCTCAAGGGCCCGGCGGCGCTCGCGGCGCTCCGCCGCCGACTCGACGATCGCGCGCGCCCGCTCCGCCGTGTCGGACCGGTAGCGCCGGTGTCCCGCGCCCGCCGCGAGCCCGGCGAACTCCGGCAGCGTGAACGTCTTGCGCGCCGCCTCAGGATCGAGCCCGATCGCGACGGCCGCGTGCCCTGCCTCCATCGTCAGCAGCAGGTTCGCCGACCTGACAAGCCCGAGGTCGAGCGGTCTGGCCCGGTGCGCCCTGCCGTCGAGGCCCAGCTTGCCCAGGGCGCTGATCGCGTGCGGCGCCATCGGATGACCGGTCATCGCGCGAACGCCCGCGCTTTCCGTCGCCACGGGAAAAGCGGCGGAGCGGAGCATGGCCTTGGCGATCACCTCGGCCATGGCGGAACGGCAGATGTTCGCCGTGCACACCAGCAGAATGCGGAACTCACCGCTCACATCGGCCAATCTAGCCGCTTCCATCCGATCGGGAGAGAGGGATTTCGGGAACGCGGCCCGGCGTGGGGAGGGTGACGAGCTTGACGGTGCTCGCCTCCAGATGGAGGCGGCCAGCCGGTGACGCCAGGCCGTGACACCAGCCCGCCACCGGCTGGTGACACTCGGTTGGTGCCACCCGGGGCGGAGGCACCCGGGGCGGAGGCACCCGGGGCGGAGGCGGCCGGGCGGAGGCGGCCGGGCGGAGGCGGCCGGGCGGAGGCGGCCGGGCGGAGGCGGCCGGGCGGAGGCGGCCGGGCCGCCGTGACAACCGGGCGGCGACAGCGGCGGTTGGCGGCCAGTTGGACGACGGCCGGTCGGTGGTGGCGGCCGGTTGGACGAGTGGGAGCTTGGTCGCTGTGGGCGGCTACACGGCACCGTGGTCGCCGTGCGGGCCATCAGGTCGCTGGTCCGCGTCAGGCCTTCTGGGTGCCGCTGGGGGCGCTGTGGTCCGTTCTGGGGGCTCGTTCCGGGGTTCGCGGTGGGCGCGTACCGAGGATTGGCGTAGGGGGCGTTCCGGGGCGCGCGCCGGGGCGGGACCCGCGCCCGGCGGCGCGGCCGGGGTATGGCGCCGGATGCCCCGCGGTGTGCCCGCCGGGCGCTCGCCTTTCCGCCGCGCCCCCGAGAGCGGAGGCTCAGCCGTCTTCCAGGCGGAAGCCCACCTTCATGCCGACCTGGAAGTGCGCGACCTCGCCCGCGTCGATGTGCCCGCGAACCTCCGTGACCTCGAACCAGTCGAGGTGGCGGAGGGTCTGTGAAGCCCTCCTGATGCCGTTGCGGATGGCCTCGTCCACGCTCTCGCTGGAAGTGCCGACGATTTCGGTGACCCGGTACGTGCGATCCGTCATCTCCACATCCTCCTTACTCGAAGGCCATGATCGCATGACCCCCGTCCCCGTCCGGGGCTGCCGTCGCAACCGGCCTGTCGGAGGTCTACCGTGGGAGATATGAAGGGGTGGCGCAAGAAATCGGACGTCCACCAGGTCACGGATGCCAAGCCGTCGCTGACGGCCGACATCCGTAAGCGCGAGATCAGCTACCTCATCAAGATGGGGATCCGCACGATCTGCCTGATCCTGGCTGTCGTGGTGCCGGTGCCGTGGCCGTACCGGTTGCTGTTCATCGCTGCGGCCGTATTTTTGCCGTACATAGCGGTAATCGGGGCCAATGAGAGGGGCAACGCACCCCCGCCCCCTACCTTTCAGACCCCTGAAGCTAACCAAACCGAGATACCGCTGCATCGACGCGAGATCGGGTCGTGACTAAGTCTTGACGCATCCCACGGGTTGTAGGTGTACGCTTTAGGCAAGCGCTCCGGTCCCCCGTCGGAGTGCTGGTGCCGGCGTTCCGGGCCCCCGTCGGAACGCCGATGAAGCGACGCCGGGTGGTTTGCCCCCGTAACCACCCGGCGTCGCCCTTTTCCCGGCGATCCTTTGATCACTCCTGGCATGCCGGATCAGTCCGATAGGGCTGCTTTCCCGAAATCGTTTACATCCCCTCCCGCCTCGTTATTCACAGGAAATCTTCAGGCGGGAGGTTGTTGACTTCAAGAGTTCGTTCGAGTGTCAGCTGTCGGTCAGTGTCTCTGGCTTCGCTTCATTCCAGTTTTTCGCCAGTGTGACCAGTTTGGCGACGGCGTCGTCGGGCGCGGTGCCCGCTCCCTGAGCCAGCCCGAGCAGGTACGCCGTGAGCGGCGCGGCCGGTCTGGCGACCCCGTGGGCGACCTCCTTGGTCAGGTCGAGTATCAGGTCGCGGTCCACGCGCGCCGGGTCGATGCCCAGCTCTTCGCAGGCCAGGGCGGTCCATTCGTTGAGCACGTTCATGCGAGCCTCCTCCAGGTCGTCCATTGTGTCGCAGTCGAACCACGGGCGTCCCGGCAGCGCCAGGCGCGCGCCGGTGAGCGGGGCGAGCAGGCCCTTGAGCGAACGGCCCTCGTACGCCGCCAGGGCCGCCTTCAGCTCGGCGGCCCGCCACGCGCTCGCCAGCCACTGCTCACGACCGCCGTCGTCCACCAGCACCACCCCGCCGGTGGTGCGTGCGGCGGCCGCCAGCAGGTCCGCCACATGTGCCGCCGTCACGAACGGCAGGTCGCCGGCGAGCAGCACCACCCAGGGGGCGGTGACCTTTTCCAGTCCGGCGGTGAGCGCCGGCACGGGGCCGCTCCTCGGGGGGTCCTCGCGGGCGAACAGGACGCCGGGGATCGGGCGTTCGGGGCCGACCAGGATCGTCGTGCGGGCGGCTGAGACGGCTGCGACCACGTTCTCGACGAGGGATCTGGCTCCTACGGCGAGGCCGGGCTTGTCCGTCCCGCCCAGCCGCCGTGCCTCTCCCCCGGCCAGGATCACCGCATCGAAGATCGCTACTCCTCCCGCCGCTCTGTTCGGGGCATCTTCCACGGCTTCGCCCATGCGTCCGTCGCAGGTCCCGCCCGTGCGCTCGTCCAAGGCGTCGTCCCAGGTTCCGCCCGGGTGTTCGTGCGGGACGTCGTCCCAGGTTCCGCCCGGGAGTTTGTCCGAGGTTCCGCTTGAGGATTCGTCGGGGCGTTCGTCGGAGTGACGGCCCGCCACTTCGACGGGCGCAGGCCTTTCCGCGGGCGGCTCGGCCGGATCGCGGGACTCCCACCCCGCAGGTGGCCCCGGCAGGGTGGCGGGTGCCTCTTCCGCAGGCGGCTCGGCCGGGGCGCCGGGCGCGATCCTCCCCGCAGGGCGCTGGGCCGGGGCGCCGGGCGCGGGCCTTTCCGCAAGGCGGTGCGACGGGTCGCCTGGGGTGGGCTTGCCGGTGGGTGGGGCGGCCGGGTCGTCAGGCACTGTGCCTCCTTGGGGTGGCCTGACCTGGTCGTCGCGCAGGCACTTGCCCGTGGACGAGCCCGAAAGACGCTCCGGTCCGCTCCGCGTGCCGAGCAGGCCAGGGGGTGGTGCGGCGTCTTCTGGGGCGGGCGCCTTGGCGGGCATGCCGCTGCCGGTGTTCGTCAGCCGCCGATGGCGGACATGGGCCTGGAGGGCTGGAGGAAGGATGGGTCGTCGATCCCGTGGCCTGCGCGCTTGCGGGACACGGCGACCAGCCAGCGCTCGGCCAGCTCCTCGTCGGAGGCGCCCGCGCGCATCGGCGTCTTCAGGTCGGACTCCTCCGTGGCGAACAGGCAGTTGCGCACCTGCCCGTCGGCGGTGAGCCTGACCCGGTCGCAGGCTCCGCAGAACGGGCGCGTCACCGAGCCGATCACACCGACCCGGCCGGGGCCCCCGTCCACGAGGAACCGTTCGGCCGGTGCGCTGCCCCGGTCTTCCAGGTCGTCGGCCGTGAGATCGAACGTGGTGGACAGCAGGCCGAGGATCTCGTCGGCGGTGACCATGCCCTCCCGGCTCCAGCCGTGCTGGGCGTCGAGCGGCATCTGCTCGATGAAGCGCAGCTCGTAGCCCTGGTCGAGGCACCAGCGCAGCAGCGGCACGGCCTCGTGGTCGTTGATCCCGCGCATCAGGACCGCGTTCACCTTGACGGGGCGCAGGCCCGCGCCGTCGGCGGCGGCGAGCCCGGCGATCACGTCAGCGTGCCTGTCGCGGTGTGCGAGCTGCTTGAACGTGGCGGGGTCGAGGGTGTCGAGCGAGACGTTCACCCGGTCGAGGCCGGCGGCGGCCAGCGAGTCGGCCAGGCGGGCCAGGCCGATGCCGTTGGTGGTCAGCGAGACCTGTGGCCTGGGGGTCAGCGCGGTGGTGCGGGTGACGATGTCGACCAGCTCGCGCCTGAGCAGGGGCTCGCCACCGGTGTAACGCACCTCTTGAATGCCGAGCTGCTCGACGCCGATCGTCACCAAGCGGACGATCTCGTCGGCGGTGAGGAGCTGCGCGTTGGGCAGCCAGTCGAGCCCTTCCGGGGGCATGCAGTATGTACAGCGCAGATTGCACTTGTCCGTGAGGGACACCCGCAGATCCGTCGCCACCCGTCCGAACGAGTCTCGCAACATGGGGCGTCACCTCCTGTTCGTTCGCCAAAGAGCCAGACTACGACGCCTGTCCGGCGACGCTCAAAATCGCCCTTCTTGGCACGACAACACATCGATCTGTTGATCGATTCCGTACAGGGCTCTCACCTGCGAGGGAGCCTCTCCGGGGAGTTGGCCGTCCTCGGCCATGCGGGGCTTGAGCGGGAACGCGAACGGGCCATGATTGTCGTCAGGGAGCCGGGGTGGGCGGAGTCCTTGCCGTCCGGTGGTCTGATGTGGGTGGGAGGTGAGCCTCGGCTTCTTGCAGCGGTGCTGTTGCCGTGCGTTGGTCGCCGGTTGGTCGGTCCTGCGGACAGCGTATGCCGGTGGAGCTCCTGGCTGGTGAGGTTGCCGGGTTCGGCCGTAGACGCGGGCGGGTTCTGGTCATGAGGTTACGCGTGGGCGATGAGGGCGTAGCGTTCGTCGTCCACCCGGTGGCCCCAGAGGTCGGGGTCGTCGCTGAGTGGGTGGATGCGCAGGTCGGTGACCAGCGGCCGCACTGCCGCGGCGAGGGTCTCGGCGGTGACGCCGCCGTTCCAGGGCAGCGCGTCGGCCCCGGGCACGTAGGGGTGGCCGGCCTGGTCTGCTTCCCGCCAGCGGCCCTCGATCAGGACCAGCCGGCCTGAGGGGCGGAGCAGGGTGATCCACTGTCTCAGCGCCGCCGCCGGATCGGGGAGCGTCCAGATGAGGTGCCGGGACAGGAGCAGGTCGAATCGCTCCTCGCCGATGGGTGGGCAGACCGCGTCCCCGACCAGGAAGCGTCCGGTGAGCCCGGTGGCCGCCAGCTTGGCCTCGGCCTGCTCGATCATGCGCGGGGCCAGGTCCACCCCGGTCACCCGGTGGCCGGCGGCGGCGAGCAACGCCGACAGGGAACCGGTGCCGCAGCCGACGTCGAGGATGTCCGCCGGATCGGCCGGCGCCCACGCGCGCAGGCGGCGATCCCACGCGGCGCGCGTGCGGTCGTTGCGCAGGCCGTGGTCGGGCTCCGCGTCGAATGCGGTGGCGGCGGCGTCCCAGTAGCCGGTGATGGCGGAGGTGAGCTGGTCGGTCATGGTGGCGATCCTTCCAGCGGCCACCGACAGTTTCTGGCGAGTGACGCCTTCGGGCCAGCAACGGCTTCGGGCGGCGGTCCGGGTGGGGCGGCGGTGGGGCTCCTCGTAGGCGGTTGGGGCGTCTTCGGCGGTGGAGGGCGAGGTGGCTTCCGGCATCCCTGGGGAGGGGGGACGGCAGCGGTTGAAGGGCGGCGGCGGTGGAGGGGCGGCGGTTCTTGGATGGTTTTCGGCGAGCTTGCTGCGGGGTCTCGGGCGGTTTCGTGTTCTGGGGTGGCCGTTGGTGAAGGGTGTGCGGTCAGGGGGTGGTCGCGTACCAGGTTTCGCGGGCCTGGAGGAGCTCGGCCAGGTGTTTGCGGGACCATTCGCAGCCGGCGTTCATCGGCTCGATCAGGCTGCGGCCGAGGTCGGTCAGTTCGTACTCGACGCGTGGCGGGATCTCCTGGTACGCGGTGCGCGTGAGGAGGCCGTCGCGTTCCATGGCGCGCAGGGACTCGGTGAGCACCTTCGGGGTGATGCCGCGCAGCGGGGCCTGGAGCTCGGTGAAGCGTCGCGGGCCCGGCTCCAGGCAACGGATGATCTTCGCCGTCCACTTGTCGCCGACGCGGATCGGGGCGAGGTGGGGCGGGCAGCCGGTGAACATGTCCGGATCGAGTGGGTCGGCCATGCTGAACATCGTAGGTGCCGGACATAGTCGGACATCGTGGGTAACGGACGGTTATTGCCGCACTTCAGGGGTGACTATCGTTGCGGAAAGGGACACCTCACCGTTTACCGTCTGCGCGAGCGGCCGGGCGGATCCGGCCGCCGGGCGGACGGAGTGCTGGCGATGAGCAGGATTGTGGTTTTCGGGGCCGGTGGGCGAGCCGGAGTGCGGGTGGTCGCGGAGGCGGCCGGGCGGGGGCACAGGGTGACGGCCGTAGTGCGGGATCCCGCGAAATATGCGGATCTGTCGGGCGATGGGGTGCAAGTGGTCGCCGGGGACGTCACCGACGCCGCGAGCGTGGCCGGGGCGGCGGCGGGGCACGACGTCGCGATGCAGGTGGCGGCCCGGCTGGACGTGTCGTCGGAGGAGTTCTACGCGGCGGCGGCCAGGGCGCTCGCCGACGGGCTCGGCCGGGCGGGGGTGTCGCGCCTCGTGGCGCTCGGGATCGGCAGCCTGCTGGAGGTCTCACCGGGTGTGCGGCTCATCGACACGCCCGGGTTCCCCGCCGACGCGCGGGCGTTCTCGCTGGGGCACGCGGTGGAGATGGAGGTGTTCGAGAAGTCGGCCCTCGACTGGGTGGTGCTCGCGCCGCCGCCCGTGTTCCTCGACGCCGAGGCGGCCAGGACCGGCCGGTACCGGATCGGCGGCAACCAGGTGCCCGGCGCCGCCGAGGGGGATCCGGCGTTCTCGTACGCGGATCTGGCGGTGGCGCTGGTGGACGAGGTCGAGAACGCCCGGCACCACCGGGTTCAGGTCGCGGTGTCGTACTGAGCTCTCAAGGGGTTCGTGGCGGATGGCATGCCGAACGCCCGGCCGGAATGGCCGGGCGTTCGGATGGTGCTAGTGACGGCGGCCGACGACCTTGACCCAGTCCGTCGCCTCCGAAGGAGCGAGCCACTTGGCGCCCTCGAAGACCGCGCGCCAGGTACCCGATGAACGGGCGGGGACCTTGGTGGCGAAGTAGCCCTTGCCACTGGTCCTGATCGTGTCGACGTACTCCCACTTGCCGCTGCCGTCAGGCTGGAAGAGGATCACGATCCGCTTCCAGCCGAGACGGTGCCAGCGCTCCTGGTTCTTGCAGTAGTCGGCGTGGTGCACGGAGACCAGGCCGCTGATGTAGTCCTCGTCGCACTGCACGGAGAGCTTGCCCTCGAGAGTGATGGGCTTGCCACGCCAGGCGGGCTCCGGGTTCGCGTCGAACTGCAGGCTCGTGTGGCCGCCCGCGACATCGGGATCCACGTCCGGGTCCGCGAACGCGGGCGAGGCGGCGGTAGCCACCATCGTGGCCCCCAAGGCAGCAGCCGCCAGGCCGGCGGCTAGACGTCGCATCTTCAAGATGGATTTCCTTCCCCGTTTTGAAACGCACCCCAAGACAGAGCACGTCAACGCCAATGACGCGTAAGGGTAAGGAAAAGTTGCGACAAAGTTGATCACAATTCCGCAACAGGGCGTTTCGGCCACGTCAGCCTATGATTTTGTTTTGTGACTTATTGAGTGATTTGTCGTGTTTTAGAGAAAACTGGTGCGTAGTGTCCCGTTCCGGGATAGCGGATGCGCCAGTAGCCTTCTGAGCGGTCCGGCACCTTGGCGATGAACGCGCCCGCCGCGTCCGTCATCGTCCTGCCCACCTCTTCCCACGTTCCGGTGGTGCCGGGGCGCCAGAGGATTTCGAGCGGCTGCTTGGCGAACGGGCCGTAGTCGGTCAGGCCGCGCGGGTCGATCCTGGCCAGCGAGCCGCGCACCCGTACACCGCCGGAGGCGCCCGCGGACTTCTCCGCTCGTACGGAGGAGAGTTTGGTGCCGCGCCTGAACTGGAACGACGCGTATTCCGTGACCGTCGTCCCGGACTCGCCCTTGGCCGTCGCGGTGATCGTCCAGGTGCCCGTCGGGTAGAAGCGGGTCAGCTTCTTGTCGGGGAGGAAGCGCCAGGTCTCCCAGCCGTCGGCCATGCGCGCCACCGGGCCCGGGACCAGA
Source organism: Nonomuraea rosea (assembly GCF_039539705.1). NCBI lineage: Bacteria > Bacillati > Actinomycetota > Actinomycetes > Streptosporangiales > Streptosporangiaceae > Nonomuraea > Nonomuraea rosea. The sequence continues at coordinate 334,784 of NZ_BAABDQ010000008.1, forward strand.
CGCCACACGAGCCTCGGCGGGAGGATCGGCTGGACGACCGGGTGGGCTACTGGCTGCACGCCGGGCTGTACGGCGGGTTGCATGGCCGGGCTGCCGTCCTTCGGGCCCTCGACCGCACCGGCCGGGGCAGGTCCCGGGGCCGGCCTGGCGTCGGGCGCGGGGCCCGCACCCGGGGCCGGGCCCGCTCCTGTGCCTGTCGCCGGGCCCGCTCCCGCGCCTGTCGCCGGGCCCGCTCCTGTGCCCGGTGCCGCGGCGCCTGGCTGCTGCAGGCTCGGGCGCGCTCCCTGCTCTCCTGCGGCGGGCGCGGCGTTCGGTCCCGCCGCCGGTGCGGCGCCGGTGCCTGCGGCCGGCGCGGAGTTCGGACCGGCGGCGGGCTGGGAGTTCGGCTGCTGGGCGCCGCCCGCTACCGGGAGGCCGGCGGCGGGAGCCTGGGACGCCACCGCGCCAGGCGGCGGCTTCGCCACCGGCGGCGCGTTCACCACCGGGGGTTTGCCGACGGCCGGGGGCGCGTTCACGACCGGAGGCTTGCCTAGGACCGGGGGCGCGTTCACCACCGGAGGCTTGCCGACGACCGGGGGCCTGTCCACGGCCGGAGGCGCGTTGACGACCGGAGGCGCGTCCACCACCGGCGGTTTGGCGCTCAGTACGGGGCCGGGCGGCGCACCGGGCTCGACCTTGACGGTGACGCCGTTCTTGCCGAGCGCCCCCTTGGCGGTCACGTCGATCACCAGGCGGACGGAGTCGTTCGCCCCGACCACCGGCTCCGCTGGGCGGACGGTGATGGCGCGGATGGCGGGCTCGATCGCGGCGGAGGCCACGGGCACAGGCACCGAGAGCGACCCCGCCGCGAGCGAGACGAGAAGCAGACTTCTGGACATGATCGAGACGGTAGGAACCATCCGGTAATGACCAGGACCACAACACACGCCACGAATGGCAAAACCGGGCTCAGCCGGAGTAGAGCCCTTCGATGATGTCGGCGTACTTCGCGTGGATGATCCGCCGCTTCAGCTTGAGGCTCGGGGTGAGCTCCTCCGTCTCGGCCGTCCATTCGGCGCCGAGCAGGGCCCACCTCTTCACCTGCTGCACCCTGGCCAGCTTGGTGTTGGCCGCCTCGACCGCCGCCTCCACCTCCTTGAGCACGTCCGGGTGCTCGGCCAGCTCGGCGAGCGAGGCGTACGTGATGCCGCGCGCCTGCGCCCACCCCGGCGCGACCTCGGGGTCGAGCGTCAGCACGGCCACCGGGTGCGGCCGCCGATCGCCGTAGGCGAGGGCCTGGCCGATGAGGATGTGCTGTTTGAGGTGGTTCTCGATCTCGGCCGGGGAGATGTTCTCGCCGCCCGCGGTGATGATCAGCTCCTTCTTGCGGTCGACGACCCGGTAGAAGCCGTCCTCGTCGACGGAGCCGATGTCGCCGGTGTGCAGCCAGCCGTCGGCGTCGACGAGGTCGGCGGTGGCCTCGGGGCGGTTGAGGTAGCCGTGCGTGTTGAGCGGGCTGCGGGTGAGGAGCTCGCCGTCCTCGGCGATCCGGATCTCGACGCCGGGCTCGGCCCTGCCGACGGTGCCCAGGCGGTAGCAGGCGGGGCTGTTGCCGGTGAAGGCGCCGGTCGTCTCTGTCATCCCGTACACGTCGATGACCTTGAGCCCGAGGCCCGCGTAGAAGTGCTGGACCTCGTCGGGCAGCGGCGCGGCGCCGGTGGCGGTCCACTCGGCGCGATCGAAGCCGATCATGCCGCGGATGATGGACAGCAGGGCGGCGTCGGCCTTGTCGTAGGCCTCCTGGATCTCGGGGGTGATGGTGCCGCCGTACTGGCCCGCCTCGACGTACGCGGCGCCCGCCTGCATGGCCTGGCGTACGGCGTTCTGCTGCTCTTCTGGCTGACTGGCGAGCACGGCGAGCAGGCGGGCCATCATCTTCTCCCACACCCGCGGCACCCCGAAGAACATCATCGGCTTGACCTGCCCCAGCGTGGCTCCCAGGTAGGCCAGGTCGGTGCAGAAGTGGACGTGGGAGACCTTGACCAGCGGCAGGTAGAGGCTGAGGATCCGCTCGGCGATGTGCGCGTACGTGAGGTAGGAGATCTGCGTGCCACGGACCGGCAGGGACGTCAGGCGGTCGGTGGCGGCGACCTCGTAGAAGACGTTCGCGTGGGTGAGCGGGACGCCCTTGGGCATGCCGGTGGTGCCGGAGGTGTACAGGACGGTGACCACGTCGCCGGCCGTGACCGCGCGCCAGCGGGACTCCACCGGCCCCGGGTCCTCCGCCAGCCGGGCCCGGCCCAGCTCGAGGAAGTCCGCCCAGGACAGGAACCGCTCGCCGGCCGGCGCACCGTCCAGCATGATGATCTTGCGCAGGCCGTCCAGCCCGTCGAGCACCGGCTGCCAGCGGGCCAGCTCGGCGGGACCGCCGAGCACCGCGTACTTCGCGCCCACGTCGGCGGCCACGAAGGCGATCTGGTCGGCGGCGAACGTCGAGTAGACCGTGCACCCGACGCCGCCCGCGTGCACCGCGCCGAGGTCGGCGAGCACGTGCTCGCTCCTGTTGACCATCATGAGCGCCACGGAGTCGCCGGGTTCGAGCCCGATCGCGGCGAACGCGGCGGCGATCTCCAGGACCCGCCCGCGGGCCTGCGCGTAGGTGAGCGTGCTCCAGCCGTCGCCTTCCGGATCGGAGTAGGCGGGCGCGTCCGGGTGTTGCTCGGCGGCGAGTCTGAGCTGTTCGCAGACGGTACGGCCGGCGATCTGCTGCTCGATCTCGGCCCGGACTTCGAGGACTTCGGCCACGGCACCCGCCTCCAGTCAGTAATCACTTGCATGAGTGGCCTGCATCGCACCACACCCGCAGGGCAGCGGCAAGAGCTTGCGGAGAAAGATCCACGTCACTCACGTAGAGTTACTATCTAAGCGCTGAGAGTGTCATCGGAGGGCGGGCATGGCTGGCGGCGGCAGGACGTTCTTCGGGCACCCGTGGGGCCTGGCCACGCTGTTCTGCACCGAGATGTGGGAGCGGTTCAGCTGGTACGGCCTGCGCGCGATCCTCGCCACGTTCCTGGCCGCGTCGCCCGCGCACAAGGGCCTGGGCCTGCCCGACGAGACCGCGCAGGCGGTGGTCGGCGTCTACGGCGCGCTCATCTACCTGGTGGCGTTGCCGGGCGGGTGGATCGCGGACCGGATCCTGGGGGCGCGCAGGTCGGTGTTCTGGGGCGGGTTCGTCATCATGCTGGGGCACATCAGCATGGCCGTGCCGGTGTCGTCGTCGTTCTTCGTGTGGCTCGGGCTGCTGCTGATCATCGCCGGCACCGGCCTGCTCAAGCCGAACATCTCCGTCATGGTCGGCCGGCTCTACCCCGAGGGCGACGACGGGCGCAGGGACGCCGCGTTCTCGCTGTTCTACCTGGGCATCAACCTGGGCGCCTTCTTCGCGCCCATCGTGGTCGGCTCGCTGGCCTCCGGCGACCGCTGGCACCTGGGCTTCGGCGCGGCGGCGGTCGGCATGGCGCTCGGCCTCGTCCAGTACGTCCTGGGCGGCCGGCACCTCCAGGGCGTCGGCGAGCGTCCCGGCATGCGCCTGCCGCCCGCCGGACGCCGCCGGTTCCTGCGTCTTGCGGCCCTCGGCGTGGCCGTCTGCGTGCTCGCGCTGGCGGTGTGGGCGGCGACCGGCACGTTCACGATCGACCGGTTCACCGTGGTGATCACCGTGATCGTCCTCATCGTGCCCGTCGCCTACTTCTGCTACATCATGCTGGGCAGTCATGACCTGACCGCGGACGAGCGGATCCGGATGAAGGCGTACATCTGGCTGTTCGTGGCCGCGTCCGTCTTCTGGATGCTCTATGACCTGGCGCCGAGCAAGCTGCTGTTCTTCGCCCGCGACCACGTCGAGCCGTCGCTGCTCGGGATCCCGATCCAGCCGGCCACGACGCAGTCGTTCAACCCGCTGTTCATCATGATCTTCGTACCGGTGTTCGCGGCGTTGTGGGTGCGGCTGGGCACGCGGGTGAGCACGCCGCAGAAGTTCGGGTTCGCGCTGGTCATGGTGGGGCTGAGCTTCGTGGTCATGGCCATGGCCGCGTCACTGGCGGGGGCCGGCCGGGTGTCGGTGTGGTGGCTGGTGCTGGTCTACCTGATCCAGGTGTTCGGGGAGCTGTCGCTGAGCCCGGTCGGGCTGTCGGTGACGACGAAGCTGGCGCCGGAGGCGTTCAAGGGGCAGATGCTCGGCATCTGGTTCATCGCGGTCTCGGTGGGCGACGCGGTCGGCGGGCAGACGGGGCGGCTTGGCCGGGTGCTGCCTGATCCCGCGTACTACCTGGTGCTGGCCGCCATGGCGGTGGTGGCGGGGCTGGCGCTGTTCATGTTCACGCGGAAGCTGCGGGTGATGATGGCCGAGCACCATACGCCCGCGATGCGGTAAACCTTCCGAACGTGTCTGAACTTCTTGATCTGGTGGGCATCTTCGTCTTCGCACTGTCGGGGGCGCTCATGGGGGTGCGCAAACGGCTCGACGTGGTCGGGATGGGCGTGCTGGCCGAGATGACCGCCCTGGGCGGGGGCGTCGTGCGCGACCTGATCCTGAACGTGCGGCCCACCGCCTTCATCAGCCTCGGATACGTGCTGGTGCCGGTGGCGGCGACGGTGATCGTCTTCTTCTGGCATCCGCACGTGGCCAGGGTGATGCCGGCCATCCTCGTCCTGGACGCGGCCGGTCTCGGCCTGTTCTGCGCGGTCGGGACGGAGAAGGCCCTGGAGTACGGGCTCAATCCCCTGCACGCCGCGCTGCTGGGGGTCGTCACGGCGGTAGGCGGGGGGATGCTGCGTGACGTGCTGGCCGGGGAGATCCCGACGCTGCTGTACGACCGGCAGCTCTACGCCCTGCCCGCGCTGCTGGGGTCGGGGGTGATGGCGGCGCTGACCGTGTACGGGCTGCACGGATGGCCGGCGACGCTGGCGGCGGCGCTGCTGGCGTTCGGCTTCCGGCTGGCGGCCATGCGGCGCAACTGGCGGGCGCCGCTGGCCAGGGGGATCAGCGAGTGAGGGTGGTGAATCGGGGGGTCTCGGGACAACGGCCCGACCAACGACGACATCCTCGAGGCGATCCACGAGAGCCGCGGCGAATAGGAATGATCGTCGTTGACGCTTCGGCCTGCGTATCACGACGGATGCAAAACTACGCTCTGCTTGCGGCCATCGCGCCGAGGTCGAGGTGTTCGGGTTCAGACCATCGCGATGAGCGAGTCCGGGGGGCGGGAGGCGCCGGCGGGGCCGTGGTCGCGGGCCGCGCGGATGCGCTGGACGGCGTCGATCAGGACCTGGGGCGGCGCGGTGTAGGGCAGGCGGAGGTAGCCCTCCAGGGTGCCTTCGAGGCCGAACCAGGGGCCGGGCGCGAGGCGTACGCCGTGGTAGGCGGCTGCCTCGGCCAGCGGGGTCGAGCCGCCGCGGTCCAGGCGGACCCAGAGCGTGCCGCCCCCGCGCGGCACCGTGAACGTCCACTCCGGCAGGTGCTCGCGCAGCTCCGCCACGAGCGTGTCACGGGAGGCGCGCAGGGTGCGGCGGCGCTCGGCCCGCGTCTCCTCCAGCCGGTCGAACAGCCGCGCCACCACGAGCTGCTCCATCACCGGGCTGGCGATGTCCACGGACGAGCGGAACACGGCCAGGCGGCGGGCCAGCGCCGCCGTCGCGCGGACCCAGCCGATGCGCAGCCCGCCCCACCACAGCTTGGACGCCGAGCCGATGCTGATCACCCGGCTGTCGCTGTCGAACGCCGCCATCGCCGACGTCGCGGGCACCTCGTCCAGCGCCAGCTCCGACCAGGTCTCGTCCACCAGCAGCATCGTGTCCGTACGCCGGGCCGCCCCCACGATGGCGGCGCGGGTGGCGTCGTCCATGAGGGCGCCCGTCGGGTTCTGGAAGTCGGGCATGAGATAGGCCAGCCGGGCCCCCGACTGGCGCATGGCCCCGATGACGAGGTCGGTCTGCCAGCCCTCGTGCGAGATGCCGACGGGGACGATGCGGGCCCCGCGCAGCCGGGCCGCGTCGATGGCGTGCGGGTACGTCGGCGACTCCACCAGCACCGGGTCCCCCGGGCCGATGAGCAGGCCGGCGATGAGCTGGATGGCGTGCTGGGAGCCCGTGGTGACGACGATCTGCTCCGGCCTGGTGGCCAGCCCCCTGGCGGTGTAGCGGGCGGCGATGCGCTCCCTGAGCACCGGCAGGCCCATGGGGTCGTAGCCGTTGCCCATGCCGTATCGGGGCAGGTCGTCGATCGCCTCCATCATGGCCGCGCGCAGCTGCGTGGGCGCGGGCGGGGCGGCGCACTGGAGCTGGGTGAGGCCGTCGCCGTCGGTGCTGAGCCACGGGTTGTCCGCCGTCGTGGCCGGGTCGGGCAGGGCCGTCCAGCTGCCCGAGCCCTGCCGGCTCTCCAGGTAGCCGCGCTCCCGGAGGAGGTCGTAGGCCGAGGTCACGGTGGTGCGGCTGACCTTGAGGGTCTCGGCCAGGTGGCGCTCGGCGGGCATGCGGACGCGTACCGGGAGCTGGCCGTCCATGATCAGGGCGCGGACGGCGTCGGCGAGCGCGCGGTAGTACGGGCGCGCCGCCGGATCGATCGTGACGAGCCGCGCCACCTGACTTGCCGACATGTGCCTCATAAGGCCACTTTTCGTCATTGGCCCTGTTTTGGCAAGCCGGAAGCGTGCCACTCTTGGGCCATTATGAGCGAAGCGACTGTTTCCCGGCTCGGTAGCCTGCCCGCGCGGCTCGTCCGCCTCTACGGCGGTCTGGCCCTGTACGGGGCCGGCATCGGCCTCCAGGTGGAGTCCGGGCTGGGCAACGACCCCTGGGACGTGTTCCACCAGGGGCTGGGCATCAAGGCCGGCGTGTCCATCGGCACGGTCATCATCGTGGTCGGCGCCCTGGTGATGCTGCTGTGGATCCCCCTCAAGCAGAAGCCCGGGATCGGCACCATCAGCAATGTGGTGTTCCTGGGGCTGTTCGCCGACGCAGCGATCTTCCTGTTGCCGGCGCCCGGCCACCTGGCCTTCCAGAGCCTGTACCTCGTCCTGGGCGTCGTCTCGGTCGCGCTGGCCACCGTCCTGTACATCGGCGCCGGGCTCGGCCCCGGGCCGCGCGACGGCATCATGACCGGGCTCGTACGGCTCGGGCTGTCGGTACGGCTGGGCCGCTTCCTCATCGAGATCACGGTGCTCGTCGCCGGCTGGCTGCTCGGCGGCACCGTGGGCGTCGGAACGCTGGTGTTCGCGCTGGCCATCGGGCCGGTGACGCAGCTGTTCACCCGCTGGTTCCCGCTCGACTCCCGCTCTCACGAACCGAGCCCGTCGGGCTCCCGCTGATGTGATCCCCGCGGCCGGGCCGGACATGACGCGACATGATCGAACCCGGCCGCGGGATCACCCTCCTTCCGAGTAGCGTCTGTGGCATGCGGATCGAGGATTACGCCCTGATCGGAGACATGCAGTCGGCCGCGCTCGTCGCGAGGGACGGGTCGATCGACTGGCTGTGCCTGCCCCGGTTCGACTCGCCGGCCTGCTTCGCGGCGCTGCTGGGCAGCGATCGCAACGGGCACTGGTGGCTCGGGCCCACCGGGAGGAGGGCCGCGACCAGGCGGCGCTACCGTCCCGAGACGCTCATCCTGGAAAGCGAGTGGGACACTCCGACGGGCACCGTCCGTGTGATCGACTTCATGCCGCCGCGTGACAAGAACCCCGACGTCGTGCGCATCGTCGAGGGCGTCTCCGGCACCGTGGAGATGTCCACGCAGCTCAGGGTGCGCTTCGACTACGGGCGCATCGTGCCGTGGGTGCGGCGGACCAACGGGCACCTGCAGGCCATCGGCGGGCCCGACTCGGTGTGGCTGCACTCCCCCGTCCCGCTGACCGGCGGCGACTACGCGCACCGGGCCACGTTCACGGTCAAGGAGGGGGATCGGCTGCCGTTCGTGTTCACGTGGCATCCCTCGCACGAGCCGATGCCGACGCAGATCGAGTGCGAGGACCAGCTCGCCGAGACCGAGGCCATGTGGGCGGAGTGGGTCGGCCGATGCACGTACGAGGGCCCGTACCGCGAGGCCGTGGTCCGGTCGCTGATCACGCTGAAGGGCCTCACGTACGCCCCGACCGGCGGCATCGTGGCCGCCCCGACCACCTCGCTGCCCGAGGACCTGGGCGGGGTGCGCAACTGGGACTACCGGTTCTGCTGGCTGCGGGACGCGACGCTGACGCTGGACGCGCTGATCAACTCCGGCTACCTGGAGGAGGCGGCGGACTGGCGTTCGTGGCTGCTGCGGGCGATCGCCGGCCGGCCCCAGGACCTGCAGATCATGTACGGCGTCGCCGGCGAGCGGCGGCTGCCCGAGCTGCGCCTGGACTGGCTCGACGGCTACGAGGGCTCACGTCCCGTGCGCGTCGGCAACGAGGCGGTCAAGCAGCTCCAGCTCGACGTGTACGGCGAGGTGATGAACTGCCTCTACGTCTCCCGCACCCGCGGCCTGTCCGCCGACGACCGCGCGTGGGCCATCCAGCGGCAGCTCCTGGACTACGTGGAGGACCACTGGGACGAGCCGGACGAGGGGCTGTGGGAGGTGCGCGGGCCGCGGCGGCACTTCGTCCACTCCAAGGTGATGTGCTGGGCGGCCCTCGACCGGGCCGTCAAGTACGTCGAGCACTTCGGCCGCACCGGGCCCGTGGAGAAGTGGCGCACGCTGCGTGACATCATCCACGCCGAGATCTGCGACAAGGGCTACGACGGGCACAGGAACACCTTCACGCAGTCGTACGGGTCGTCGGAGCTGGACGCCGCCCTGCTGATGATCCCCATGGTGGGCTTCCTGCCCGCCGACGACCCCCGGGTGCTCGGGACCGTGGCGGCGATCGAGAAGGAGCTCATGGCCGACGGGTTCGTGCTGCGCTACCCGCTGGCCGAGGACAACGACGTGGACGGCCTGCCCGGCGGCGAGGGCGCGTTCCTGGCCTGCAGCTTCTGGCTGGTCGAGGTGATGGCCGTGCAGGGGCGGACCGAGGAGGCCAAGGACCTGTTCGAGCGGCTGCTGTCGCTGCGCAACGACGTGGGGCTGCTGGCCGAGGAGTACGACCCCCGGTACGGCCGCCTGGTGGGCAACTTCCCTCAGGCGTTCAGCCACGTGCCGCTCATCCACGCGGCCAGGGCGCTGTCGCAGAAGCCCGGCGATCGGGACGCCCCGATGACCTGACGCCGAGCCTGATGCGGGCATCCGGTATCAGACGGGGTCCCGGCGGCCTCAGGAGATGCGCACGGTACGGGAGGCTGGGATGCGAACCAGGTTATGGGTCGCCTGCGGGGTCGTGGCGACTCTGATGAGCGCCGCGGTCCTGCTGGTGCCCGGCGAGCTCGGCACCGATCCGCGGCCGGCCCTGGGCTGGGCCGGCGCGGCCGTCGGGCTTTTCGCGGTGGCGGTCACGTTCTACCAGTGGCGGGAGGCTCAGCGCGCCGTCCCGAGCTCCGACTACCTCGGCCTGGCGGAGCGGATGCTGGCCAGGTTCGTGACGGAGCAGTGGCGGTGGGAGGCGGCGAGCGTGGCGGGCGGCCATCTGCCGATCCGGTGGCGGAACGCCGGCGGCGGGACGGGGGACGACTTCGCCGCCCTGCTGCCGGGCTATCTCCCGTCGCAGCCGAGGCGGCTGCTGATCCTGGGCGAGCCGGGGTCGGGCAAGTCGACGCTCGCCCTGCTCATCCTGCTCCGCCTGCTGGAGGAGCGCACCGAGGACGACCCCGTCCCCGTGCTCTTCAGCATGTCGAGCTGGGATCCCGCGGCGCAGGCCTTCCACGACTGGCTGGCGGTCCGGCTGAGTGACAAGTATCCGCTGCCGGCGGCCGGGCTGTCCCGCACGGCCGTCGCCCGCACGCTGATCGCCCGGCGCCGGATCCTGCCGATCCTGGACGGGCTCGACGAGGTGCCCCCCGGTCAGCGCACGCTCATGCTCAGCGCGCTCGACGCCACGCTGAGCCCGGGTGAGCCCTTCGTCATCACCAGCAGGGCCGCGGAGTTCCGGGCGCTCGACGCCGAGCAGAGACTCCATCTGCGCCACAACGGGCTGGAGATCGAGCTGCTGCCCCTGTCCGCCGGCGACGTCGTCCACTGGTTCGCCGGCCACCTGCGGGGGTCGCCGGGCGCCGGGTGGGCCGCGCTGCTGGCCGCGTTGCGCGCTGAGCCGGCCGGGCCTGTCGCGCTGGCGCTGAGCCGGCCGTGGGTGGTCTCCCTGCTGCACAGGACGTACTCCGGCGCCCAGGACGATCCCGCCGAGCTCCTGGACGTCACGCGTTTCCCCGGCGCGGACGCCGTCGAGGAGCATCTGCTCGACCGTCTCATGTCCAGGTCGGCACAGGCGGGGGGCGCCGATCCGCGCTACGGCCCGGACGACACCCGGCGCTGGCTGTCGTTCCTCGCCGACCACATGCCCGGCGATCTGGCGTGGTGGCAGCTCCCCCGGGCCGTTCCGCCCGTCGTCCACCACGGCCTCGGCGCCCTGCTCTGCGCCGGATTCGCGTTGATCCCCGCGATCCCCCTGTCCGAAGGGTTCACCAGCGTCGTCCCGTTCCTGGTCTTCGCCGGGCTGGCGGGGGTCACGGGCCCGTTGTACACGCTCATCGGCCGTCAGCGCATCTCCCGGCTGCGGCCTGGTTCCGGCGGCAGTTTCGCGTCGAGCCCTCGTGCGACGCGGCGCGCCGCCCTGGCCGCGGCCCTGGCCCAGGCGACGGCGGCCGGCACCGTGGTCGGCCTCGGCTTCATGATCGTCCAGGGCCTGCTGCGGGACGAGGGTGTGAACCCGCTGCAGGTCGTCGCGGCCGGCTCGGTGGCCTGGCTCATCGGCGGAATGACCACGCCCGGTTTCACCTATGTGCTGGCCGCCTCCGTGCTGGTGGCCAGCGGCCGGCTGCCGTTGCGGCTGATGTCGTTCCTGGAGCATGCCGCGGCGATCGGCCTGCTCCAGCAGGTCGGTCCCGTCTACCGGTTCCGTTATCTGCACTTGCAGAGCCTGCTGACCGGCCTTCGCCCGGCGGAGCCGGGAAATGAGCGCTATCCGGCGGAGCCGGGAGATGAGCTCCATCCGGCGGAGCCGGGAAATGAGCTCAATCCGGCCGAGGAGTACCGCGGCGACGAGGATCCGTTCGAGTCCTCACCCCAGCTCGCGCCGCCCGTCGCGGTGCCGCAGCCTCCGGTGGTGGCCATGCCGCCGGCCGGCAAGATCGACGAGGTGGCTCAGGGGAAGATCTACGAGGAGACCCTCGTCCTGGCCGAGGTGCTGCTGAAGATCGACGAGTCCCGCCACGACCGGTCGCGGGAGGCCGTGAAGCGCCTGATCCAGCGGCTGCTGGCGGCCAACGCCGATGCGGTCGAGCGGGCGGCCGCGGCCCCGTACGAGCGCTACGTCAAGGCCCGCGAGCGGCTGGTGGACGCGGCGCGGCTGTCGTTCTGGAGCCGTCTCGCGCCGCAGTACCGGCTGGCGGCCTGGCTGGCGGGCGGCGTGGCGGTCTGGACGGCGGGCATGTGGGCGCTGCCGGTGGAGACGTTCCGGCTGATGCTGGAGGTCACGCTGGCCGCGTGCGCGGTCGTGCCGGTGGTCCTGGTGCTGGTGACCCGGATGGCGGTGGCGCGGGTGCCGATCACCCGGACGCCGATGGTCAGGGCACCGGCGGCGCGCGGGGGGCACAGCCGGCGGACGTACGCCAAGGCTCTGGCCGGCGCGCTGACCAGCCCGCTTCCGCCGCTGCTGGCCGGCGGGCTGGCGGCCACGTTCTTCCTGCGGCCGGCGGGAGCGGGTGCGGGGGCGGAGCCGCCCGCGCTGCTGTGGGTGTCCTGCGCGGTCTGGCTCGTGGCCATGCTGTTGTGGCTGTCCAGCGCGCCCGCCTTCCAGGTCCGTACGATCCTGGCCGCCCGCGACCCGGCCGAGTGGCTGCAGCTGCCCGCGGGCCTGGCCGGCTATCGGGTGGCGGCCGAGCAGGCGCACCGCGACTGGATCGGCGCCATGGTCAGGGAGGGCGTGCTGCCCCTGCTGCGCGCCGAGCTGAGCGACGAGCACGACGCCATGACCACGGTCCTGCCCGCGGTCGATCCCGGCAGGCTCGGCGGGCTGAGCAGGATCGAGGAGTTCGTCGCCACCGAGGAGAGCGCCTATCTGAAGCACCTGATCGCCAAGCTCGGCAACGCGAGCATCGGGCTGAGCGGCTCCAGGGGCGCGGGCAAGAGCACGGTGCTGCGGCAGCTGTGCGCCCGTGACGGCGACAGATCGACGGCGCATCTGTGCCTGCTGGTCCACGCGCCCACCGCGTACAACGCCAAGGATTTCATCACCCACCTGTTCCTGAAGGTGTGCGAGGAGGTCACCGGGGACACCGGCCAGCAGACCCCCGCGCTCCGGCGCAGACGCCGGCTCATCCGCATGCTGCCCACGGCCACGGCACTCTCCGGCACCGTGCTCATGGTCGGGGCGCTGCAGTGGGAGCGGCTCAGGCCGATGATGACCGGCGTGACCGAGCGGCCGGCCGTGCTCGTCGCCGCGCTCGGGGCGGTGCTGGTCGTCGCGGGCCTGGTGGCGGCATGGCTGGCGAGCCGGCGCAGGCCGCAGGTCATGGGGTCGAGCGCCTCGGAGGTCGCCGCCCGCGAGCACCTGCGCTCGCTGCGCTACCTCCAGGCGGAGACGCAGACGCGCACCGGCGAGGTGTCGCTGCCCGGAGGGGCCAGGCTGGCCAGGCAGGCGGCGGTGCAGCGCACCGAGCAGGCGCGCAGCCATCCGCATCTGGTCGCGGACCTCCAGGACCTCCTCGGCAAGATCGCCCTGGACCGGCAGGGGCTGCAGGGCAAGGTCATCATCGGCATCGACGAGCTGGACAAGATCGGGACCGCCGAGGAGGCCGAGCGGTTCCTGAACGACCTGAAGGTGATCTTCGGGGTGCACGGCTGCTTCTTCCTGGTGGCGCTGTCGGAGGACGCGCTCACCGGGTTCGAGCGCCGCAGTCTCGCCATCAGGAACACCTTCGACAGCGCCTTCGACCGGATCATCCGCGTCCCTCCCCTGCGCAGCGCCGAGTCGCGGACCCTGCTGACGCGTCGTGGGGTGCCGCTGCCGATCCCGTACGTCTGGCTGTGTCACGCGCTCACCGGCGGCCTGCCCCGCGACCTGCTGCGTACCGCGCTGGACCTGACCACGATGGCGGCGCGGCACGACGAGCACGAGCTGGCGCCGCTGGCGGCCCGGATGATCCGGCAGGACCTCGGCACGGTGATCGGCGCCCAGCTCCGTGCGGCGGCGCAGCTGCCCGGCGACCGCGCCCCTGCCGTCACCGAATGGCTGGCCAAGTGCGGCGCGGCCGCCCCGCTCACCGTCGCGGCGCTCGACGGCCTCGCCGACGCCGCGCCCGCCGAGGCGGCCGGCGAGCCCGTGGTCGTGCAGGCGCGGGCCCACCTGTTCATCCTCGCGGCGCTGACCAGGATCTTCATCGAGAGCCCGCGAACCTCCTTGGCGGCGCTGCACGCGGAGCCCGGCCCCATCGACGGCATCGCCGAGACGCGGCTGCTGCTGGCCACGGATCCGCACCTGGCCTGGCACACGATCCGCCGGATTCGCGCGGAGTCCGCTTTCCTGTCGCCCGTCGAGTAGCCGGCTCGCCGGGAAGGGTGTCCTGCTGGGCATCCGCTGATCGTCCGGCGTTAACGTGCGCTTCATCCCGTTCCGTCACGCTCCCGCCGTAGCCGGAGCACGAGCGCCCGGCACGGACGGAGTGAGCGACATGGGCCACGGGCATCACCACGATCATGAGCAGCACGGGCACGTGCAGCACGGGCACGACCAGCACGGTCATCAGCACGACACGCCCGGCGAGGGCGACCTGTCGATCCCCGACGGGGAGCTGTCGCCCGAGCAGCTCTCGCGGCGGCGCATGTTCCGGCGCGCGGGGCTGCTGGGGGCCGGGCTCACGGCCACCGGCGTGCTCGGCGCGCCGGGCGCGGCTGCCGCCGCCGCTCAGACCCCCGAGCTCACCGGGCGCGGGTGGGAGCCGAAGGACGGCTACCAGTGGCTGGCCGGCGACCACCACATCCACACCCAGTACAGCTCCGACGCCGTCTACCGGGTCATCGACCACGTACGGCACGGCAACGCCTACGGCCTGGGCTGGATGGTCATCACCGACCACGGCGGCGCCACGCACGCCAAGATCGGCGTGGACAAGGTCAACCCGGACATCGTCGCGGCCCGCGCAGCCGTCAAGGACACGCTGGTCTTCCAGGGCCTGGAGTGGAACATCCCGGCCGCCGAGCACGGCACCGTGTTCGTCGCGCCGGGGCGGGGCGAGGTGGAGACGCTCAAGGAGTTCGAGAACGCCTTCGACGGCTCGGTGAAGGGCGCGGGCGCCAACACGCCGCAGAACGAGGCTCTGGCCATCGCCGGCCTGAACTTCCTGGCCGACGCGGTGCGCAAGCGGCGTGTGCCGGACGCGCTGTTCCTGGCCAACCACCCTTCCAGGAAGGGGATCGACTCGCCGCACGAGATCCGCGGGTGGCGCGACGCCCAGCCGTCCATCGCGGTCGGCATGGAGGGCGCCCCCGGCCACCAGGCCGCCGGGATGCCGAAGCCGAACGGCCCTGGCGGCGGCCGTGGCTACTACGACGGCAGCCCGGGGGCCGACTCGTTCGCCGGTTACCCGGCCGAGAGCTACAAGACGTTCGGCGGGTTCGACTGGATGACCGCCACCGTGGGCGGCCTGTGGGACAGCCTGCTGGCCGAGGGCAAGCCGTGGTGGATCACCGCCAACTCCGACTCCCACTGGGTGCACGGCGACACCAGCGACCGCGGCCCCGGCAGCGACTTCAACGCCAACGGCCGCTACGAGGACCCGATCTACAAGGGCGTCACGAACCTCACGTCCGGTGACTTCTGGCCCGGGTACTACAGCCGGACCCACGTCGGCGCCCAGGACTTCTCCTACCGGGCGGTCATGGACGGGCTGCGCGCGGGCCGGGTCTGGGTGGACCACGGCGGGCTGATCAGCGCGCTGGTGGTGCGGGCGCGGGCGGCCGGCACCGGGCAGCGCGGGGTGACGCTCGGCGACACCCTCCAGGTACGCCAGGGCGCCCGGGTCGAGCTGACCATCGAGATCACCCTGGCCGGGCGGCCTAACTGGGCGCAGTTCGTGCCGGCGCTGTCCCGGGTGGACGTCATCCAGGGCGACGTCACCGGCGCGGCCTCCGACAAGGACGTGTTCACGACGCCGAACACCAAGGTCGTGCAGTCGTACGAGGTGGGCCGCGGCAGCGGCACGGTCACCTTCACCTACCAGCTCGGCGCGGTGGACCGGCCGGTGTACGTACGGCTGCGCGGCACCGACGGCAAGCGCTCCGCCCCCGGGCTGCTGGGCGCGGCCGTGGACCCGCACGGCCCGCAGATCGACGTCTACGGCGACGCCGACCCGTGGAACGACCTGTGGTTCTACAGCAACCCCATCTGGGTGCTGCCGCGCCGATGATCCTCGGATTCGACACGGGCACGCGTATCGTCGCCGAGGCCGAGCACCTGCTCCACACCGTGGCGCGGGCGCTCGGCCTGCCCGGCGACGCCGTGGGCTGCACGCACCTGATCCCCGGCGGCCACGGCGTGGACGAGCCGCACGTCGCCTGCTCGCTGGCCGTGCCGGGACCGGCCGGGGTGTCGGACGGGGTGTCGGCGGGGATGTCGGCGGGGATGTCGTGGGCGCTCGGTGCGAGCCGTACCGGGCCGCTGGCCGCCGGGGCGGCGCTGGCGGCGGCCGCGCACGACGGCCGGCGCGACGGGCGCGTCGTCACCTACCCCGGCCGCGACCTGCTCACCGGCGTCGTCAGCGTGGCCGAGCTGCTCGCCGGGTCCGCGATCGACCGCGTGCTGCTGCTCGCCTCCCCCGGTCCGCCGGCCGGCGACACGCTCGTCCTGACGAACGACCACGTCAGGCCCGTCTGGCGGGACGGGCTGATGACACTGCTCACCATGCCGGCCGCGGGCGGTCGCATCGCACCGGCCGAGGTGCCGAACCCGACCCCCTGCTGCGCCGACCACTCCTGATCCGCTTCATGGCCGCGAACGGGCACGGTGTCCGAAGCCGGGGCCGTACGGCGGACCTGCCCAGGGATTATGCTGACGTTGACGTCAACGTCACGTTCACGGGAGGCTGAAGGATGCGCACGATGCGAATCGGGGAGCTGGCCCGCAAGGCGAAGGTGAGCACGCGCGCGCTCCGCTACTACGAGGAGCAGGGCATCCTCAGCCCCGAGCGCACGCCGAGCGGCCAGCGGCTCTTCGCGGACTCGGCGGTCGACAGGGTGCGGCTCATCCAGCAGTTCTACGCCGCAGGGCTGGCCAGCCGCACGATCGCGACCATCCTGCCCTGCGTCGACACCGGGCACGCCGCACCCGGGCTGATCGACAGCCTGCGCGCCGAGCGTGCTCGCATCACCGCGAGCATCGCCGAGCTCGAAGAGGCGGGGCGGAACCTGGATCGGGTGATCGACCTCGCCGAGCACCCGGATCCTGAGCACTGCCCGGCGTTGCGCGAGCAGCCGCAGGCCGGGGCTGCTTAGGCCTTGGGGCCGGTGCTCTGGCCTTGGGGCCGGTGCTCAGGCCTTGGGGCCGGTCAGGCGGCGTTCGCCGGCCGTGGTGAGGACGAACACCTGCCAGTTGTAGTACGCGTAGTAGTTCCTGGTGTCGCGTTTGATCTGGCGGGCGTGCAGGAGGATGGCGTCCACGTACGCCTGGGACGGGTTGTAGGCGTGCAGGGCCCGCTGATAGTCGCGCGGCGCGCCGCTGGCCCGCAGGTAGTTGGCCGCCGCCATGACGGCGTCGCGCGGGTCCTGGATGTCGCCGCCGAGGCCGTAGGCCTTCCAGGTCGCGGGCATGAACTGCATGGGCCCCTGGGCGCCGGCATGGCTGTCCGACCGCACCCGGCCGAACTTGGTCTCCGCGAACATCACCGCCGCCAGCACCTCCCACTCCACCCCGAACTTGCGCTCGGCCCGCTTGAAGTGGCCGAGCAGCTCGGCGGCGGGGCGGGGCTGCTGGACCTTGAAGACGGCGGACGGCTTGATGGGGCGGGCCAGGGCGAGCAGCTCGCGGATGGCGGCCACGTTGTCCTTGGCCTGGGCGGCGAGCGCGGACGGCAGGCGGGCGAAGGCCTGTGCGGCCACCTTGGGGTGGCGGGCGGCGTAGCGGTAGATGCGCTGGTGGTGCAGGGCGAGCAGCTCCAGGTCGGCCGGCGGGCGGCCCTTCTTGGACCAGCCGTCGATGGCGTCGTTCAGCGCGGCGGTGGTCTGGCGCAGCGCCGTCGCCAGGCCCTTGGCGTCAGCGGGGATCTTCTTGTCGGGGGCCGGGATCGCGGTCCGGGCGCCGGCGGACGCCTGGGGGGTCGCCGGGGTCTGCTCCGTTCCCGAGGAGGTGGCCAGGCCGGTGCGGGCGTCCGCGGACGGCGCCGGGGCCCCGCAGGCCGTCCCGCCGGCGAGAACCGCGACCATCGCGACCGCCGCCAAGACCCCGCGCGCGCCGAACGGCTGCGGCTGCGGCTGCGGCTGCGGCTGCGGCTGCGGCTGCGGCTGCGGGGATGATCGGGGCTGGGAACGAGCTCGGAGCCCGGGCCAGGGCCGGAGCGGCAGGAGCCCGCGCCGGGTTCGGGGGCGGAGTCGCGGACGGCGTCGGGGGTTCTGCTGGCGTTCCTCCATGGAGGGCAAACCTACCCGGAACGACCACCCGCCCGCCCCGACGCCATGCCGGGGCCGTGCGACCCGCATGAAGCGCGGGCAAGCCGAGGCGGACCGTCAGGCGTGCGCCCGGCACCGGCGGAGCAGGTCGTTCGGAGGTCAGACCTGGACCGCACGCAGGCGGGCCGAGGCGTCGCCGGTGACGGGGTCGCCGTGGCCGACGCAGACCAGCGACAGGTCGAGCTCCGACAGGCGGCGGAACGAGTCGGCCGCGCCCTGCCTGTCGAGGTTGAAGACGCCGAGCATCGTGTGGCCGCCCACGTTGGCGATCGTGTCGCCGGCGAACAGCAGGCGGTGGGCCGGGACGTGGACGGCGATGCTGCCGGGCGTGTGACCGGGGATGCCGATCACGTGCGCGCCGCCGCCGAAGTCGAGC
This sequence comes from Nonomuraea rosea, assembly GCF_039539705.1. Lineage (NCBI taxonomy): Bacteria > Bacillati > Actinomycetota > Actinomycetes > Streptosporangiales > Streptosporangiaceae > Nonomuraea > Nonomuraea rosea. The sequence goes on from NZ_BAABDQ010000008.1 coordinate 352,921, forward strand.
ACGTCGCCGTCCGCCAGCTCGCGGTCCACCCGGACGGGGGACGGCGCGGGCATCGGCGGCAGGCCGAGGAACAGGTCGCGCTCCCAGCCGGGCAGGTCGGCGGGGTCGGGAACCCGCTGCCGGTAGTCGCCGCGCAGGACCGGGGCGTCGGCGGCGTGCACCAGGAACGGCGCGTCGTCGCCGAGCTCGGACAGCGAACCCCAGTGGTCGTCATGGCCGTGGGTGACGACGACGGCCCGCAGCTGACCGAGCGTGAAGCCGAGCCCTTCGACGGCCGCCTTGATCTCCGCCCCCGAGCCCGGCACGCCGGTGTCGATCAGCGTCAGGGCGTCGCCCTCGTGCCAGAGGTAGACGTTGCCGACGTCGAAGCGCAGCAGATGCAACGTGGGCAGCAACTCGATGAGCTCCATGTCCGGAAACCTACGTCTCCGGCCGGGTGCCGGACGCCGCGTTCGCCACGGGCAGATCCCGGCGGATACCGGCAGATCGGCGGTTGCCGAGTGCTGCGAGGTATGTCGGGCCATTTCCCAGATCTCTGCACCGGTGCGGAGGGATAATTCGCCATACGCCGGGGCGGAAGCAGGGCCGGGCGGCGGACGGGGCCGGGTGGGCGCGTGGACACGATGACGGAGCTGCTGGAGACGCCCGCGGCCATCCTGGCGCTGGTCACCGCGGTCACCGGCATCGTGACGTTCCTCTTCGACTCCACCGGCGTCGCCGCCGAGCACCCGGGCGCGTACCAGCGGATCACGGGCGCGGTCCTCGCCCTGGCCGGCGGCGGTGCGGCCGCGGCGGCCTGCGCCTGGCTGGCCGGGCGCGGCCTGCCGCCCCGGTGGGAGACCGGCACGTACGTGGCCTGCGGCGCGCTCGCGTTCGGCCTGCCGGTGCTGGGCTTCGGGGTCCGGCGGATCCGGCGTTCTGCCGCCTCGGAAGAGATCCGCCGGCTCAAGCGGCTGGCCGGGAGCGTGCTCGACGTCCTCGGCAAGGACGCGGCCAAGGCGTCGGTCTTCGACGCGCCCGTCTACGTGGCGCTGTCCGTGCTGCGGCGCGAGGGCAGGACGCGGCGGGTGCCGGCGCTGCGGGCGCTCGCCGGGACGGGCGAAGGGGTGTCGATCCTGACCGGCTCCGTCGCCACGGGGAAGTCCACCGTACTGCGCCGCCTGGCCCGTACCAGCTGCGAGGAGGCGGTGCGCCGGCGCCGGCCGCGGCGGGTGGCCGTCTACGTCGACCTGCGCGACCCAAAGCTGATGGGCGGCCCGCCGACCCCCGACACGCTGCGCGCGCACATCGCCGGCACGCTGGGCGCCGACAGCGACGTGGTACGCGAGACGGCCGGGAGCATCCTGCGCAGCCCCGGCAGCTCCCGATGCCAGGTGCTGCTGCTGTTCGATTCGATCGAGGCCCTGGGACCCGCCGGCGCCGAGGCCGCGTGGGACGCGATCGGGCGGCTCGTGAGCGACAACGCCAGGCTGCGCGCGGTGGTGGCGACCAGGGACGGCGCCCTGGCCGCCGCCGAGGGCCGATCGTCGTGGCGGCTGACCGCGCTCGGCGACCGCCAGCGGCTGGCCTTCATGCGGGCCGCCGGGCTGCCCTGGCCGGCCAGGACGTTGCGGCGGCTGCGCGAACGCCACCACATGGCCCGGGTCCTGGACAGCCCGCTGCTGTTCGGCCTGCTGTGCCGGCGGCTTGCCCGGTCACCCGGCGCGCTCCCCGGCGGCCTGGACGGCTACCGGCTGGTCGGCGAGACCCTGGCGGAGCTGCTCGCGCGGGCGGACGAGCAGACCTGGACGGCCGCGGCGGACCTCGCCCGCCGCATGATCGGAACGGACTTCCTGCCGCCGGCGGAGGCCGCCGCCGTTGTGCCCGCTCCCGAGCCCCTGGACACGCTCCTGGCCCGCGAGGTGCTGCGGCGGCCGGCGCCGGATCTGATCGGGTTCCGGCATCAGATCTTCCACGAGTACTTCGCCTGCAGGTGGCTGCTGGCACGGACGGTCGTCCCGGAGGCGGAGGCGCTGCTGGCGGACCCGGCGTGGCGGCTGCCGCTGGTGGTGGCGCTGGAGCAGGGCTCACCCGAACAGGCCGGCGGCCTGCTGGCGGCGGCGGAACGCATCCTGGCGGACGCGGCCGGCGATCCTGACGTCATCGGCGACCTGCGACCCTATCTGGACGAGGAGCCGGGCGCGCACATCTCCCGCCACGGCCACGACTTCCGGTGGCCGGCGGGCGCGAGGCAGGCGCTGACCGTGCTGCACGAGTCCCAGGTGGCGATCCCCGGAAGCATCCGGGCTCTGGCGGACCGGCTCATCGTGAGCGCCGTGCTCTTCGGCACCCCCGTCGAGCAGCTGGCGGCCGTGAAGCTGCTGCCGTGCCTGTCGGCGGAGGCCGGATCGTGGGTCACCCAGCACGTCTACCTGGGGCAGCCGGCGCTCGGCCGGCGGCTGAGGCTGCACGGAAGGCTGTTCGACGGTGACGAGCTGCCCGACGACACCACCTTGGCCCTGTTCGACGCCCCGCACGTCTTCGCGAAGCTGCCGCCGCGCGCCCGGCTGGAGGCGGTCGCCCTCACGGTCAGCAGCAAGCGGGTCATCGCGCGTGGTCTGGCACGCGGGGCGCTCGTCCCGGAGGGCGACGGCTCCGGCACTCTGGCCGGAACGATGCGCGGCCTGCTGTCGGTGTTGCAGCGGTCAGCCGTCATGCTGCTGACCATCGGTGGCTTCGTGCTGTCCGGGGCCCTGCTCACGCAGGACTGGCCGGCGGTCATGGTGCTCGGCCCGCTGCTGGCGATCCCGGCGTCCTTCCTGGTCAGCGGCGTGTTGCGGAGTCCTCAGCCGGAGGTGCTGTTCGGGCTCGGCGCGACCGCGGCGATCTTCGCCTTGGTCTTCGGGCTGCTCTCGCTGCTCTCGCTGCCTGGCATGTTCGTGGAGGATCCCGGCGCTTTCGCCGGCGCGCTGCTCATCGTCGCGGTGGTGACCTGGCCGGGCGCCATGCTGCTGCTGACCGGGCTCGGCAGCGTGCCGGAGGGGTGGCACAAGGTGCTGCCGCAGCTCGTTCTGCTGCGGCTGGCCGTCCCCGTCGCGGCGGAGCGGCTGCGGGTCTGGCTGCCTGTCGTCCGCGCGCACCTGACCTTCTCCGTGGCCCTGCGCCGGATCCGCCGTGGCCTGCTGCCCGTGCTCGTGGTGAGCTCCTCGGTCGCGGCGCTGCTCCTCGACCTGCCCGGCCTGCCCCGCGCCCAGCATGAATCGCTGCGCGGCCTGATCGTCGGCGGAGTTCTGGCGCTCGGCTGGCTGGTCGCCAGAATCAGGGACCAGCTCGTGTCGAGGAGGGCGAGGCTGCGCTTCTCCGCCGTCGTCAACCGGCAGAAGCTGACCCAGGAGGGCCTGCTGGGCCTGCTCCTCGCGCAGAACAGGCCCCAGGACGCGCACCGGATGATCGGCGCCCTGGCCGCGGAGCGGCACCAGGTGCTGTATCCGGTGCGTGACGTGCTGGCGGACCTGGCCGCCGGGCTCAGTCACGTCCGCCGCCTGGTTCCCGCCGACACCAGGATGCACCTGTCCCGGGACCTGTGGGACTACGCGCCGCGCTTTCGTACCCGGGGCTTCACCGAGTGGCTCATCGCGTTCGACTCCAAGCACCCTGGGCGGCTGGTGTGGCTGGCCGGGCAGCCGGGCAACAAGGCGGCCGTCGCCGCGGACAGGGCCGCCTCGCCGCCGCCGTCATAGGCGCAGGACCTCGATCAGGGTACGCCCGAAGCCGTCGAGATCGGCGGCGGTGAACCGGGCGGACCGGCCGGTGAGGGCCAGCTCGTACTCCCGGCCCCGGGGTGTGGCGGTCAGGCCGAGGTCGAAGCCGGGATCGTCCAGTTCGTGCTCCCAGACCCGCGCCCGCAGCCCCGCCCAGTCCTGCGCCGGCGCCGGGTCGTCACGGTGGACGAAGGCCGCCTGGAACGTCGGGTGCACGCCGGGCAGGCGATGGCCGCCCAGCCCGGACACCAGCGCGTCGAACGGGATCTCGTTGGCCAGCGCCCCCGCGACCGCCTCCCTGACGCGGCTGAGCAGCGCGGGGAAGCCGTCCGGCACGCTCACCCGGAGCGGCACCAGGTTGATGAAGCAGCCCACGACCCCCTCCAGCTCGCGCCGGCCGCGCCCGCTGGTCACCGTGCCGACGACCAGGTCGCGCCGGCCGCTCAGGCGGTGAAGCAGCACCAGGTACGCCGACAGCAGCACGGCGAACGGCGTCGCCGGGCCGTCCCCGCGCAGGTCGTCCAGCACGTCACGGCCGATCCGGGCGACCGCGCTGGCCTTGCCGCCGCTGTGCGGGATCCGCGGGAACACCGGCTCGATCCCCGCCAGCCGCTCCCGCCAGTACGGCAGCCGCTCGGGCACGCGCTCCCCCGCCCGGCCCAGCGACCAGGCGGCGTAGTCGGCGTACTGCGGGGACGGGGGCGGCGGCAGGTCCGCGCCCGAGTACAGGGCCGCCAGGTCGGCCGCCACCAGCGCCACGGAGCCGCCGTCGCAGGCGATGTGCGGGCAGACCAGGAACAGGCGGTGCTCCAGCGGCCCCACCCGGTACACGCTCAGCCGCAGCACCGGCCCCCGCGCCAGGTCGAACCGCTCCCCCGCGGCCGATGCGGCCAGCGTCAGCGCCTCGGGCTCGCGTTCCTCGTCGGGCAGGCAGGTCAGGTCCACCAGCTCCAGCGGTACGGGCTGCGCGGGCCTGATCACCTGCCGGGGCAGGCCGTCGATCGCGGTGAGCCGGGTGCGCAGCGCCTCGTGCCTGGCCACCAGGGCGGAGAGCGCGGCCGAGAGCCTGGTCAGGTCCAGCTCGCCGGTGACCGCGAGGCCGAGGGTGACGTTGGGCGGGGCGGCGCCGGGGGTGGCCTGCCCGGCGAGCCAGATCCGGCGCTGCTCGTGGGAGCACTCCATCGGGGCCCCGGTCCTGGGCAGCACGGGGATGGCGGTGGCGGCCGCCTTCCGGGCGAGCAGCCGGGTCATCAGCTCCCGGCGTCCGCCGGACAGCCCGGCCACGCGGTCCGCCGCCTCCCCTGCCGTCACGACGTGCCTCCCGCCGGGCCGCTGGGATCCGGACAGCCCGGCCACGCGGTCCGCCGCCTCCCCTGCCGTCACGACGTGCCTCCCGCCGGGCCGCTGGGATCCGGTGGGCCGGCGGCCGTGGTGTCCGGCGCTTCGAGTGCCTTCTTGATGGCGTCCAGGAAGACGATGGCGTCGTGCCCGTTGGCGTAGCGGTGGTCGTAGGCCAGGCCGAGGTGCACGGTGTGGCGGGCCTCGAAGCCGTCGCCCACCGGGACGGCCTCGCGTTGCGGGGCGGCCAGGGACAGCGCGCAGATCTGGCCGGGGAACACGATGGGGATCGCCAGCGTGACCGTGCTCTCGTTGTGCAGGGTCACGACGATGTTGGCGCCGGACAGGTCGGACTCCTGGAAGCCGCCGCGCATGGCGGCCAGCCGGTACGTCATGAGCGTGCGCGAGATCTGGGCCAGCGAGAGGCTCGCGGCGTCGTGCACGACGGGGACGTACAGTCCGTTGCCGGTGTCCATGGTGATCCCGATGTGCGCGGCCTGCGGGCGCCGCAGGCGGCCGGGGCCGATCGGGGTGGCGAACAGCGGCTCGAACCGTTCGGCCAGCCCCGCCACGGCCTTGACCAGCAGCTCGGGCAGGCCGACGAGGGTGCGGAGCCGGGGGGTGAGCTCGCGGGCCAGCCGCAGCGCCTCTTCCACGTCGATCTTGACGACGGTGAAGGCGGCCGGCACTTCGCGGTGGGTCCTGCTGACCACGTCGGCGATGCGTGTCTGCGTGCGGGACAGCACGATCTCGTCGCCGTCCCCGAGCTCGGCCGGCACGGGCTCAGCCGCTACGGACTCCGGCCCGGCCTTTTCTTGGGCGGGAGCGGGAGCGGGAGCGGGGGCGGGGGCGGGGGCGGGCGCGAGGGCGGGAGCGGGCGCGAGGGCGGGAGCGGGCGCGAGGGCGGGAGCGACTGCGGCGGCCTCGGTCACGTCGTCCCGCCGGATGACCTTCCTGCCCAGGGCCCGCACCTGGTCCTCGCCGACGCCCAGCTCCGCCATGAGCCGGCGGGCCGGAGCCGTGATGACCAGGTCGGAGCCGGGCACCGCGGCCGCTCCCGGATCCGGCGCGGTCCCGCGGTCGCCGAGCCGGGCGATGGTCTGCCCCGGCAGGCACTCGCCCCCCTCGGCGACGAGGTGCCGCAGCACGCCCGACCCCTCGGCCGCCAGCTCCTCCATCGTCTTGGACGTCTCGATCAGGGCCAGGACGTCCCCGGGCCGTACCGTGGAGCCGTCCTCGGCCACCCATTCCACCAGCACGTACGCGGCGTCATTGCTGTTGATCTTGGGGACGACCACGTCGTTCATGCCAGCGCCTCCAGTACGGCCAGACGGATGGTCTCCGCGTGCACGAGCACCTCGCGTTCCAGATGCGGGGCGGCGGGGATGACGCTGTCGGCCGCGCTGACCAGCGTGATCGGCCGGGAGAGCCGGTCCCACAGCGCCGGGTACAGCCGGGCCGCCACCTCGGCGCCCCAGGTGCCGCCCGCGGACCCGTCCTCCGCGACGCAGACGTGCCGGCCGCGCGGCGCGACCCCGCCGAGGTCGAACGGGTACAGCTGGGCCGGCACCAGCAGCTCGCACAGCACCTCGTGCTCCAGCAGCAGCTCCCGCATGGCCTCGATGGCGCGGTGGGCCATCCCGCCGGGGACGATCAGCGTGCAGTCGTAGTCGGTGACGCCGTCCAGCCGGACCCGCGCGACGCCGGGCGACTCCCCCACCGCCTCGAACCCGAACAGCTCGTCCACGACCCCGTCGCGGAACATCCGCCGCGTGTACAGGACCTTGTCCTCGAACAGCAGGCTCGGCCGCCGCGTGCAGAAACAGTGCTCCAGCAGCAGGCGGGCGTCGTGGAAGGGGGTCAGCTCCAGCACCGACAGGCCGGGGATGCCGATGAAGTGCTTCTGCGGGCTCTGGCTGTGCGTCGGGCCGTATCCGCGGTGGCCGCCCGACGGGCAGCGTACGACGAGGGGCATCGGGACGGGCCTGCCGTACATCGCGGTGGTCTTGCCGGCGAAGTTGAGCAGCTGGTCGAAGGCCAGACCGGCGAAGTCCGCGAACATGATCTCGACGATCGCCTTGTCACCGGCCAGCGCCAGCCCGGCTCCCGCGCCGACGATGGCGCCCTCGCTGATCGGGGTGGACCGGACCCGGTCCCCGAATCTCGACGACAGTCCTTTGGTGATCTTGAACGCGCCGCCGTAGGGGTCGGTGATGTCCTCGCCCAGGACGTACACGCTGGGGTCCGCCGCCAGGACGTCGTGCAGCGCGCGGTTGAGGTGCTCGGCGACCCGCTCGATCATGGGGCGGTCCAGCGCGCGGGCGGCCTGGCGGACACCTCGGCGACCAGGGCGGCCACGTGCCGCCGGCGGCTCTCGTCCGCCTCGGCGAACCGCCGCGGGAAGGCTCCGGCGTACCGCTCGTACCAGTCGTGCTCCTTGACCGCCAGCAACTGCCGCGCGGTACGGGTGTCGTCGCCCTTGCTGTGCGGCCCCAGCCGATGCGTGACGAACTCCACCACCAGCGGGCACCCCGTCTCCCTGACCGCCGCGACGGGCCCGGCGAGCTCCGACCTGATGGCGTTCACGTCGATGGACTCCACCCGCCGGTACGGGATCCCGAACGCCGCCGCCCGGCCCGCGATGCTGCCCGCCATCCCGTGCTCGGTCGGCGTGGACTGGGCGATGCCGTTGTTCTCGACCACGACCAGCAGCGGCGTGCGCCAGAGGGCGGCCAGGTTCAGCGCCTCGTACACCGCGCCCTCGCCCCACGTGCCGTCACCCAGATACGCGCACGCCAGCGCGCCCCGGCCGGCCCTGCGCAGCCGCAGCGCCATGCCGACCGCCACCGGCAGGCTCTCGCCCTGGACGCCGGTGGACATGAAGGCGCGATGGTAGACGTGCTGGCTGCCGCCCACCCCGCCGCACAGCGCGCCCTCCCTGCCCATGATCTCGGCCAGCAGCCCGTCCGCCTCGTCGCCGTAGCGGGCGAGGAAGTGGCCGTGGCCGCGGTGGTTGCTGAAGGTGAAGTCGTCCTCGCGCAGCAGCGGGTTCAGTGCCACGGGTACGTACTCCTGGCCCAGGCAGGTGTGCGTGGTGCCGGAGAGCAGGCCCTCGCTGAAGAGGCCGAGCAGGGCGGTCTCGAAGTGCCGGATGAGCAGCAGGCTCGCGAGGTCGTCGTCGGCGAGGGGCGACAGGCCGCGCTCCGCGCCTTCCAGGATCATGCCGTTCACCGGGCCCGCCCTTCCGCGACCGCCCGCCCTTCCGAACCTGCCCCTTCCGCGTCTGCCTCTTCCCGGCCTGCCCCTTCCGCGCCTACTCCCTCTGGGCCTGCTCTCTCTGGGCCTGCTCGTTCCGGGATTGCCCTTGCGGCGGCGAGGCTGGCCAGCGCCGCTCGACGCCGTTGCGCGAGCGGGGACGGCGGCGGCGGGGCGAGCCCGGTCAGGTACGTCTCCAGCGCGTCCCTCTTCAGCCCGGCGGTGAACGTGCGGGCCGCCTGCCTGGAGCGTGCCGCGAGGTCGGCGTGGTGATGGGGGTCGTCGGTGAGCCGGCGCAGCGCGGCCAGCCAGGGGCCCAGGTCCTGTTCGGGCACAACGGGCACCGGTCGGGCGTGCCCGGCGGCCTCGTAGCGCTCGACCGGCCGGACCGGCAGCAGGTACGGCACGCCGAGCTTGGCCTCCGCCAGGCCGCCGGTGTCGGAGGCGAGGACGGGGACGCCGCTGAGCATGGCCTCCACGCAGGCGTACCCGAAGGTCTCGTCCCACAGGGAGGGCATGAGCAGGATCCGGGTACGGCGCAGGATCTCGTGGACGTCGTCGGCCGGGGGCATGATCGTGATGTTCGGCCTGCGGGCCAGCTCCGCGCGTTCGGCCTCCGTGGTGCCCCAGGTCGGCACGGCCAGGAAGGCGATGCCGGGGCAGGCGTCGGCCAGGCCGAGGAAGATCGGCAGGCCCTTGTAGCCGCACGGGTTGATCATGGTGACGTAGGGGCCGGGGCTGGTCGGGTCGTCTGGCGGGTGATCGTAGATGTGCGGATATATCAGGGTCGACTCCAGGGAGGCGTGGCGGCGGCAGTAGTCCTGCGCGGCCCGGCTGACCGCGACCACCCCGGCGGCCCGCCGCACCATCCGGGTGCCCGCGGCGCTCGGATAGAACGCGCCGGGGCCGAAGGGCAGTTGCTGCAGCGTGTGAACGAGATAGACGACACGGTCGGGCGTGGCTCGCAGCGCCGCGCCAAGGACGATCAGGCCCGGGTCGTCCGAAGGCACGAGCGTCCAGTCGGGCGCGAGCCGGCCGGCCACCTCCGCGACCCGCCTGGCCAGCAGATGCGGCTCGGTCACCGCGTGCACCGTGACACCACGGTAGGAGTAGACGACCTCGCCGGGGCCGCCCGTCTCGCCAGGGCCGCCGGTCCCGCCAGAGCGGGCGATCTCGCAGGGGCCGCCCGTCTCACCGGGGGCGCCGGCCTCGCCGGAGCTGCCAGCTTCGCCGGGGCCGCCGGTCTCGACGAGGCGGGCGCCGCGGCGGATCAGGTCCTCGGCGCCCGCGCCGTCCGGTCCCGTACGCAGGGCGCCGGACAGGGGCGCCACCACGTGCACGTCGTGTCCCCGCGCGGCAAGGTGCTCCATGAGAATGCGGTTGGACTTGTTCGCGCCGCCGTGGGAGGGCAGGTGGATCAGGTTCTGGGCGAGCAGGATTCTCACGGGGCGCCTCGCTCGGCCAGCCGCCGCCGCAGCTCGGCGACGAGCACCCGCCGCTGCCCAGCAGGAAGCCCCGCCAGCCGCCGCCCAACGGCATTCGCACCCCCATCCCCGTCCGCCCCGCCCTGGCCGCCGTCACCTGAGCCGCCGGAGAGGGGGCCGCCGGAGAGGGGGCCGCCGGCAGCGCCGCGACCACCGGCGCGGGAACCGCTGGGGGTGACGTCCTCCGGCCTGCCGTGGCCAACGCCGTCCAGACCGGTGTGCCGGACGCCCTCCGGGCCAACGTGCCGGACGCCCTCCCGGTCAGAGTGCCGGACGCCCTCCGGGCCGGTGCTGCGGACGCCCTCCCGGCCAGCGTGGCGGACGGCGTTCGGGTCGGTGTGAGGCGGGTGTGGCGGGGCGGCGGGGGTTATCAGCAGGGACTCCAGGTGTTCTGCGGCGAGCGTCAGGCCGTTGGCCGCGTCCGCTGGCCCGGGTGCGAGTGGTCGGCGCACGTCCTTGAGCCCGTCCTTCAGGGCGGCGTTCAGGGCGGCGTTCAGGGCGGTGGCCACCTCTTCGGGGGTCCATCGGGCTTCGGGGAGCCAGTGGGCGAGGCCCTGGCCGGCCAGGCGGGCGGCGTTGTCGGGACGGTCGGCGCCGTGCGCGAGGATCACCTGTGGGGTGCCGGCGGCGAGTGCCCTGGTCAGGGTGCCGATCCCGCCGTGGTGCAGCACGGCGGCGACCTCCGGCATGACCGTGCGGAAGGGCAGCCGGGGGAACCACGTCACCCTGGGCGGGAGCGGTCGCGGAAGGAGCTCCTCGTGCGGGACCACCAGCAGCGCCGGCAATCCCGCCGACCGGCAGCCCGCCAGGGCCGCCTGGTAGAACCCGGCGTGCAGCATCCGCCCCGTGCCACCCGTGATCAGCACCGGCCGCACCGGCCCGCTCAGCAGCTCGGCCGCCGCCACGGGCAGCGGGTCTTCTGCCATGTTCTGGTGGGGCTCGGGGTCGTCGTCGGGCAAGGGGAAGCCCGTCAGCCGCACCGTACGGCCCGACGCGGGCCCGGCCTGGTCGAACCAGCGGGGCCAGAGCCCGACGTGCAGGTCGGCGGAGGAGAACCAGCCCGCCCAGTCGGCCACCGGCTCCAGCCCCAGGCCGTGGCGGACCTCGTCGATCCCTCCTGACAGCACGTGCTGGTGCAGGTGGCGGGCGACGTCGGCCGCCATCGGCTGGATCGGGGCCACCGCCACCCAGGCGGCGGGCACCCCCAGCAGCTCCCTGACCAGCAGCACCGACAGCGCGGAGGTGTGCCGGCCGACCAGCACGGTACGCCCGCGCCGGACCCGCCCGGCCAGCTCCCGGCACTCCAGGGCGAGTTGTTCGAACAGCCCGTTGCGCCGGTAGAACTCCAGCCAGTCCAGCGTGCCCAGGCCACCGGGCAGCAGGGCGGTGTCGGCCGAGTAGCGCTCGAACCCGTCCGGCGTGTCGATCGGCACGAAATCGAGCCCGGCCGCCTCGGCCCGGCGCCGGTAGGGGGCGTGGGTCAGGAGCGTCACCGCGTGCCCGCGTTCGAGCAGCACCCGCCCCAGCCGGACGAACGGCAGCACGTCCCCGTCCGTGCCGTGCGTCACCAGCAGCATGCCGGTCTCGGAAGCGGCCCCTGGACCGATGCCCGCGCCCGTCACGTCGAGGTCTCGCCCAGCGGCGAGCTCTCGTCCAGCAGGCTCCTGACCTCGTCCTCGGACATGCCGTCCAGCTCGTCGAGCAGCTCCGCGAGCTGCTCGTCGGTGACCCCGCCGAGCAGGGTCTCGTCGATCAGCCTGGCGGCCTCCGCGACGGTGAACTCCGTCGCGAAGAGCTCGTCCACGGGCAGCTCGACGCCATAGCGTTCCTGGACCCGCCCCAGGAACTGGACCACGGTGAGCGACTGCGCGCCCAGCGTGAAGAAATCATCGGTGAGGGAGCGTGGCGGGGTGCTCAGGAGGTCGGTCCAGATCCCTATGACGACTTCCTCAGTCGGTGTCATTTTCCCGTTCTCCGGACGTTCAGAGGGCAGGACAAGTGTGGGAGCGCTCCCAAATAATGCCCAGGAAAGCCCCACACGAAGAGCCTGAGATCACGGGCGGCGGAAGTCAAGAGAACAATCTCAGTAATGTTTCCGAAACACCCTTGTAAGGATCCCCAGCTAGAGGCCCATGTCTGCCTGTTCGGCCGAACCAATCCAATCAAATCTTCAACTCATATTGACCTCGCCGGGACAGCCTCCTTACCCTGACGTCCCGTGGGAGCGTTCCCATGGAAACGGTTCAGCGGGTGCTCGCAGCGGGCGTCTCGTCCCCCCTCCGAGCGGGGACGACCACGCCTGTCCGACGAAGGATGGCGCGATGCGCGAAATGCCGCAGAAGGAGATCCCGATCCACCCATTGCCGGGAGAACTGAACGACACTGCGTTAGCCCTGCCCGACATTTCGGGAATGGTGCCGCTGTTCGAGGAGCGGGCCGCCAAAGCCCCCGACCGGACAGCGGTCGTGGACGATGCCCAGGTCACCTACGGGGAGCTGAACGCGACCGCCAACCGGCTGGCCCGCCGCCTGCAAGCCGCCGGAGTCGGAACCGGGCACATCGTCGCCTTATACGCCGGCCGCTCCGCCCAGACCCTCGCCGCCATGCTCGCCGTCATGAAGGCCGGCGCCGCCTACCTGCCGCTGGACCCCGACTACCCGGCCGCCCGCATCGAGCTCGTCCTGAGCGACTCCGGCGCCACCACCCTGCTGACCCAGCTCCACGACCGGTTGCCCGCCTTCACCGGCACCGTCCTCACCATGGATGCCGACTTATCCGCCTACGACGCCACCGACCTCGGCCTAGCGGTCAACCCTGGCGATCCCGCCTACATCCTCTACACCTCGGGCTCCACAGGCCGCCCCAAAGGTGTCGTCATCCCCCACCGGGCCCTGCTCAACTTCCTCATCGCCATGCGGGACCTTCTGGACGCCACGCAAGACGACATCTGGCTCGCCCTGACCTCCTTATCGTTCGACATTTCGGGGCTTGAGCTCTATCTCCCGCTCGTCACCGGCGCCCGGACGGTGATCGCCGACCCCGAGACGGCTCGCGACGGCCGCCGCCTGGCGGAGCTGATCCGGGCCCACCACGTCACCCACGTCCAGGCGACCCCCTCGGGCTGGCGGGTCCTCCTGGCCGGGGACTTCGCGGGCGCCACGATCACCGCCCTGGTCGGCGGCGAGGCGCTGACCGTCCCCCTCGCCCGTGATCTCCGCTCCCGCACCGCGCGGCTCTTCAACGTCTACGGCCCGACCGAGACGACCATCTGGTCCACCGCCTGGGAAGTCCCCCACAACCCCGACCAGATCTCCCTCGGCCACCCCCTCGCCAACACCCAGATCTACATCCTCGACCCAGACCTCCAACCCGTCCCCGACGGCACACCCGGCCAACTCCACATCGCCGGACACGGCCTCGCCCACGGCTACCACCACCACCCCGCAGTCACCGCCCACCACTTCACCCCCAACCCCCACGGCCCACCCGGAACCCGCCTCTACCACACCGGCGACCTCGTCCGCCAAAACCCCAACGGCACCCTCCACTACCTCGGCCGCACCGACCACCAAATCAAACTCCGCGGCCACCGCATCGAACTCGGCGACATCGACACCACCCTCGAAACCCACCCCCACGTCACCCAAGCCGCCACCACCGTTCATCGCGAGACTCTGGTGGCCTATGTGGTGAGCGGCGGGTTCGACCCGGAAGACCTGCGCGCCCACCTCGCCAGTCGGCTGCCCGCGTACATGATCCCGGCGGTGTTCGTCCCGCTCGGCGCGCTTCCCCTCACCCCCAACGGCAAGCTGGACCGCAACGCCCTGCCCGCGCCCGAGCTGCTGGAGAGCGGGTCCGGTGAGGAGCCGCGCACGCCGGTCGAGCGGCAGGTGGCCGAGGTGTTCGCGGACGTGCTCGGGCTGGACGCGGCCGGCACGGGCGACGACTTCTTCCTGCTCGGCGGGCATTCGCTGCTCGCGGCCAAGGCGGCGGCCAGGCTCACCGGGCGGCTCGGCGTCGAGGTGCCGGTCGCGATGTTGTTCGCGCACTCGACCGTGGCCGCGTTCGCCGCGGCCGTACAGGAGCTGGAGACCCCGTCGGTCCCGCTCGCGCCGCGCCCGGCGGGCAGCGCTCCGCCGCTCTCCGCCGCGCAGGAGCGGCTGTGGTTCCTGTACCGGCTCGACCCCGAGGACGCCTCGTACAACGTCTATCTGGCGCGGCGGCTGCGCGGCCCGCTCGACCCGGCGCGCCTGGCCGATACGCTCACCCGCGTCGCGGCGCGGCACGAGACGCTGCGCACCCGCTTCCCCGAGGCCGACGGCATGCCCGTCGCGGTGGTGGAGCCACCGGCTCCGGTCGCGGTCGAGCGGCTCGACGTGTCGCACCTGCCGCCCGATGCGCGCGAGGCGGAGGCCCGGCGCCTGGTGACGGTACGGGTGAACGCGCCGATGGATCTGGCGGACGCTCCCCCGCTGCGCGCGACGCTGATCCGGCTGGCCGCGGACGAGCATGTGTGGTGCGTCGTGTTCCATCACATCGTCGGCGACGGCTGGTCGCAGAACATCCTCCTGGACGACCTGGCCGCCTGCTACGACGGGCGGGAGCCGCCGGAGCTCGCCGTCCAGCACGGCGACGTCGTTCATTGGCGGCAGCGGCGGGACGCGGCCGGCGCGGGTGACGCCGCCCTGGCGTACTGGCGGGCGCGCCTGGCCGGGCTTCCGGCCTTGGACCTGCCTGCCGACCGGCCGCGCCGGGCGGACGCGCGGCGGCGCGGCGCGCTGCACCGGGCCACGCTGCCCGGCGCGACGGTGGCCGCGCTGGAGCGGCTCGGGCGCGAGACCGGCACGACGCTGTTCATGGTGCTGCTCGCCGCCTATCAGGCGGTGCTCGCGCGGCAGAGCGGGCAGCAGGACCTCGCGGTGGCCACGGCCGTCGCCGGACGGGACCGGGTCGAGCTGGAGCCGCTGATCGGGTTCCTGGCCGACACGCTGGTGCTGCGCGGCGATCTGTCGGGCGATCCCGCCTTCACCGGCCTGCTGGCACGGACGCGGGCCGCGGTGCTCGACGCCTTCCCGTACGGGGACGTCCCGATGGAACGGCTGGGCGGCGGCGATCGGGCCCCGCTGTTCCAGACCATGATGATTCTGCACACGCAGGACGACGGCGGCGCGGCGACGTTCGGGGGCGTCACGGCCGAGGTGTTCCATGCCGACTATGTCCCTGCCCGGTGTGATCTGACGCTGGACGCCTGGTTCGGCGGCGACGGGCTGGAGCTGACGTTCGGGTACGACGCCGCCCTGTTCGACCCGGCGACGATCGAGGGGATCGCGGCGCAGTTCGCCGGGCTGTTGCGGAACGCCGCCGAGGAGCCTGACGCCCGGCTGTCCCACCTGTCCCGCGTGACGGGCGCCGAACGCGAGCGGCTGCTGCACGGCCGGAACGACACTGTGTTAGCCCTGCCCGACATTTCGGGAATGGTGCCGCTGTTCGAGGAGTGGGCCGCCAAGGCCCCCGACCGGACAGCGGTCGTGGACGATGCCCAGCTCACCTACGGAGAGCTGAACGCGACCGCCAACCGGCTGGCCCGCCGCCTGCAAGCCGCCGGAGTCGGAACCGGACACATCGTCGCCCTGTATGCCGGCCGCTCCGCCCAGACCCTCGCCGCCATGCTCGCCGTCATGAAGGCCGGAGCCGCCTACCTGCCGCTGGACCCCGACTACCCCGCCGCCCGCATCGAGCTCGTCCTGAGCGACTCCGGCGCCACCACCCTGCTCACCCAGCTCCACGACCGGCTCCCTGCCTTCACCGGCACCGTCCTCACCATGGATGCTGACTTATCCGCCTATGACGCCACCGACCTGGGCCTAGCGATCAACCCCGGCGATCCCGCCTACATCCTCTACACCTCCGGCTCCACCGGCCGCCCCAAAGGCGTCGTCATCCCCCACCGGGCCCTGCTCAACTTCCTCATCGCCATGCGGGACCTCCTGGACGCCACGCACGATCACGCCTGGCTCGCCCTGACGTCCCTGTCGTTCGACATTTCGGGGCTTGAGCTCTATCTCCCGCTCATCACCGGCGCCCGCACGGTGATCGCCGACCCCGCGATCGTCCTGGACGGCGCCGCGCTCGCCGGCCTGATCCGCGCTCAGCGGGTCACCCACGTCCAGGCCACCCCTTCGGGCTGGCGGGTGCTCCTGGCCGGCGGGTACGCCGATCCCGGCATCACGGCCCTCGTCGGCGGCGAGGCCCTGAGCGAGCCGCTGGCCGTGGAGCTGCGGTCGAGGACGGGCCGCCTGTTCAACGTCTACGGCCCGACCGAGACGACCATCTGGTCCACCGCCTGGGAAGTCCCCCACAACCCCGACCAGATCTCCCTCGGCCACCCCCTCGCCAACACCCAGATCTACATCCTCGACCCAGACC